>JABUSW010000340.1 GCA_021443885.1 Blautia sp. | reverse complement strand
GTGTCCTGTACTTTCTTTCCGTTTACATATACAGCAATCTTACTGCGTTTTGTAGCAGAATCGTAGCCGGGTCCACTTTCAACAGCAGCCTTATTACCATTGGCATCGTAATATTCAAACGCAGTTCCTGTCCAGCGATAGGAGGATACAGCCCGCGCACCGATATTCGAATTCAAAGGAGTCATATTTCCACTGGTTACCGATCCGGTAAAGGAAGCATCTTTTCCATAATAGTAATTATTGCCTTTCGCAACACCAGTCTGAAGATAACCATTTGCATCAAAACTGTAGGTATACTCCGGCGTTGACGTATTATCCTTAAAAACAGTTGTAACCTTTACAACAACATTTTTATACAATACTGCAGCTTCCAGCGTTTCTGCTGTTACTTCTTCCTGGTATTCTTCCGAAGCTGCCAGAGAAAATGATGTCAGAACCTTGCTTTTATCCAGCTGAAATCCGGCAGATGTAATGATCCACGCTTCCTCCGGTACGAAGACCGATTCAACAGCGTTTAAAACTTCCGGTTCCACCTCTTCTGTTTCGAAGAATGCTTCATCGATAAATCCTTCCGCAAAATCAGATTCTTCCGCAACTGCTTCCTCAACCTCGGATGTATCCTCAATAACAGCAGCTTCCATATTCTCTTCAATATCTGTGTTTTCTCCCTCAGAAGCTTCTTCGAAGACCTCCGGATTTCCTTCAACTATTTCCGCATAGTCCACAGATTCATCTGTTGTCTCTCCTTCCGGAGCGGCAACAGGTAATTCCTCTGTTGTCCCGTCTGTATTTTCTGTTCCTGCGTCTTGCACAACGATTTCTGCAGAATCCGGATATGCATCAGGTTCTTCTGTTGTATAGAACTCTGCCGATTCGGATGCTGACGTCATCTCCTCTGAATACTGCACATCAGCAGCGATCAGATCGGCTGCATAAATACCCGTCAATGATGGAACAGTCATTGCGCTGCAAAGAATAAGAGCAACCAGTTTCTTCTTCATTTTCATTTCCCCCCTGTATTATACATTTATAGCATTAAACAATTCGATGATCCGATCCAGTTCTTCTCTGGAATAATATTCAATTTCAATTTTTCCTTTTTGATTTTTCTTTCTGTGAATCATCACCTTCGTGCCAATGATACTTTTCAGTCTCTCTTCGATATTTTCATAGATGGCATCTTCAGATGGGTTTGATTTTTTTGTTTTCTTTTTAGCCGGTTCCAGAATCTGCTTTACCAGCTTCTCCGTCTCCCGAACGCTAAGCTTTTCGTCAAAAACTCTCATCGCAATCGTCTGCTGCATTTCACCTTTCGGCAATGCAATCAGTGTTCTTGCGTGTCCTGCCGATATCATTTCTTCAATCAGCATCTGCTGCACTTTATCATCCAGTTTCAGCAGCCGCATCGCATTTGTAACGGCAGTACGACTTTTTGATACCCTCTCTGCCACTTCATCCTGCTTTAAGGAAAACTCATCCAAAAGTCTGCGGTATGCCTGTGCCTCCTCAATGGGATTCAGATCTTCTCTTTGAATGTTTTCAATTAAAGATAATTCTACGATTTCCAGATCAGATAATTCCTTGATAATTACCGGGACTTCCTTTAACCCTGCCTGTTTCGCAGCTCTCCAGCGACGCTCACCTGCAATAATTTCGTAATAGTCCTCTTTTTTGGACACAAGAAGCGGTTGGATTATTCCATACTGTTTAATGGACTCTGAAAGTTCTAATAAGGCATCCTCATTGAAATGTTTTCTTGGCTGACTTCGATTTGGTTCAACCATTGAAATCTTAACCGTAACTTCACCGTCTGGTGTTTTCTGCTGTTCATCGGTTTGTTTCTTGTTCTTAATCTTTCCAGACGCGTCTTCGGAAACAGCGTTCGGTTCCTGTTTTTTACTTTGGACAGATGGTTTTGCCGGAATCAGTGCATCCAGTCCTTTTCCCAATCCACCAGTTTTTCTAGCCGCCATTATTCTGCGTCCTCCCTGTTGATCACTTCTTTTGCCAAGAGGCGGTAGCTTTCTGCACCTGCCGAACGAGGATCGTAAACGATAATCGGCTGACCATAACTGGGTGCTTCTGCCAGACGTACATTTCTTGGAATTATTGTATGATAAATATTCTGTTCCAGATTCTCCTTAACATTATCCACTACCTGAAGCGACAGATTTGTTCTGGAGTCATACATGGTAAATACAACCCCTTCAATAGAAAGATTCTGATTCAACCGTTCCTGAACAAGTTCGATCGTATGGATCAGCTGTGATAATCCTTCCAGAGCATAATATTCACATTGTATCGGAACAAGTACAGAAGTTGCTGCTGTCAAAGCATTGATCGTCAACATACTTAGTGAAGGAGGACAATCCATAATAATATAATCGTAGTAATCTACAATCTTATCCAGACTGTTTTTTAATATGTGCTCCTTGTTTTCCATTCCAATCAATTCTATTTCAGCTCCTGATAAGTTCATGTTCGAAGGAATCAAATCAAGATTTTTTAGAACATTTGTAAGGATAACATCTTCTACGCTTACCTCTCCAAGAAGAAGCTCATACAACGTATTATCAACACGATACTTATCAACACCAAGTCCACTGGTTGTATTTCCCTGTGGATCAATATCAATCGTCAATACCAGTTTCCCCTGTTCAGCAAGACAAGCAGAAAGGTTGATTGCCGTTGTTGATTTCCCAACTCCACCCTTCTGATTTGCGACTGCAATTATTCTACTCATTTTCCCCTCCTGATTCATTTATTCGCAAATCTCGAAAAAGATTCGCAGACGAGTTGTGCGCTTGATGTGGAGGACTTCCCTTCTGAGATGAATACCTGAATGATTGGATTCCTTGCTTCCAACGCAGGACATAATCAGCGCTCATTATAGTATAGCATCATTACCTCGATTTTTCTATACAATGTTTCACGTGAAACATAAAAAAATATCGCACTTTTTCGACTATAATTGTGGAATATTCAATGTATGATAACAGTACCTCAGTATGAAATCCCTCTTTGTGTTTTCACATGAGAGGGATATCATACTGTTAGCACTCCCCGCAATGAAAATAAAGCGGGTAGGGGCCACGCGAAATCCAAATTATGGACGAGATTGTGAAAGCTATGCGGAAACGAAACAATCTATAATCACTTTTTAAACCCAAACCATATACGTTATTATTCATTATAAATACCTGTTTCCTTTTAACCGGTTTTCTTGTATAATAATGATATGAATAAAGTGTAAAAGCATGTTTCCCACGATGTGCTGGTACATCGTTCGCAAAATAACTAGATTAATGCGAAGATTGGTTTTTCGAGAGTGCTGTTCAAAAACGTAGACGTAGCAGGCTACGCCAAGGCTATTTGAAAGGAGCTATCGGGAAATCAGGCAAACATTTGGTCCAGTTATTTAAGAAACGAGGTACCAGGG
>JABUSW010000184.1 GCA_021443885.1 Blautia sp. | reverse complement strand
CGATTACAGTAGCATCAGCAACAGCTACAACAGTTACTGTCTTCTCTACAAGACCTTCCTCAACGCCATTGTTGTACTGCCATGTATGGTATACAACCTTAACATCCATAGCATCGCCTACATTTGAAAGATAAGCGTTGTCGCCTGTGATGTATCCAGAACCAGTCTTAACAGTATAGCTCTTCTCAAGCTTAGCATCATCGGCATTGCTATATGCAGTCTTGCTAAGAAGAACGCCATTTGCATCTAAGGTAAGAACATAAATCTTTGTTTCCTTAGCAGCTGTTACCTGAACAGGTGTTACATCAAGAGCAGCAACCTTTCCGTCTGTAGCGGTAAACTGTGCTGTAGCCTTTGCAGGTACATAAGTTACTGTGTAAGTCTTAGCATCCTTAAGGGTAGCGTAAACTGAAACTGTAACCTTCTTTGCATCAGTCTTGTCAATAGCAACGTCCTTAACAGCGATAACCGAGTTATCATTGTCACGAACTACTGTGAAATCAGCTACAGCAGCCTCTGCAAGATCAGCAGCCATTGTGAGCTCGATTACAGAAGCCTCTGTCTGCTTTGCAGCCTTGATAGCCTGAGCAGCCTTAGCGGGAAGTACCTTGCAAACGTACTTCTTTGTGGTCTTCTTGCCTGTCTCATTTGCCTTGAAGGTAATTGAGATGTTTGTTCTGCAGCCAGCATCTACATCACCAGCGGTGATTGCGATTGACTTGCCTGTAGAAGAGATCTTAACCTTGGTAACCTTCTCTGTGTTACCTGCTACAGCCTTAACGATCTTGTAAGCCTTCTGTGTAGCGGTGGTAGCCTTGTAAGACTTAGCACCGTTTCCTGAACGTACTGCGAAGGTTGTCTTGATCATGTCAGGAGCTGCAGCTGCCTCAGCAACTGTTAAGTTAGCTGCTGATGCCATTGAGAGTGCCATAGCTGCAGACATAGCAACAGCGAGCGCTCTCGTCATGAATGAATTCTTCATGGCTTTAATTCCTCCTTTGTGAATAATGTGCCTTGCGGCACAGTGTCTATAGGTCAACCAAGTATCAATGTCCGTAGCTCGTGTCCACACATTAATGGCGGAAGCACTTTTGCCACTTCCCCGAGGCATGCATGGGATACTGCTACTTAGCAGACTTTCCGAATTACATTTACATGTTCGGATGATTTTGGAGGAAAAAGGGGGTATGAGGAATATTATTGGAATATTTTTTATAGTTTTTAGAAAGGCGAGCCTGGATCCCCGAATCGCTGAGGGTAATCAGCTCGAAATGCAATCGCCGAAATCCGGACGCTCAAGTTTGCGCCAGAGCAAAATAAAAGAGCCTGCACCCTCGGGGAAGCGCACAGGCTCAATTGTCGCGCTCCCATGAATCTTGCGATTCAAGAAAGGAGCAGGGCGCGACGACCCATATACCGATGACATTATCTGCACCATTCTGTGTAAATGTCAATCATATCAGTTGTTTTGGGACAATTGGTCGGTTATCCCGATGGCGGTGGTTGCGGCCGGTTGTGGACGTGGGTTGTCCGGCGGAATATGGTTGCGGAGATGATTGTTGCCGTGGTTGAATAGCTTTGTTCGTCGAAGCTGTTTACAGAATCAGATCATCCCCAAAGCGATCCTGCAGCTTCTGGCACAGCTTTTTCCATTCATCTTTTGTAAGCCGCTTTTTTGCGAGATCCAGCTCAGACCTTGCGAGATCCTTGGAACAATTCGTAAGTATGATGTGGATGATCTGAAAATACGCCTCCGCATTTCCCTCAACCTTGTCCACTGTTTCCTTGGCATACTTGTGCAGCGTCTGAATGTCCTTGGTCTTTGCGAGCTCCTCGAACAGCAGACCAATCATTTCATTGTACTGCAGCTCGTATTTGACTACGTCACCTATAAGCCAATGATCCCCGGAAGCTTCCTTAAAAAGAGTATCGCGGTAGGTTGTGGCGGCAGTCATAAGTGCCCGCAGCCGTTTGCTGGGTATCCTGTGATTTTTAGCCTGTTCGACGGTTTGATTGAAAATATCGAGATCCGTCGTGATGTGGTAATAAGGATTCAGAAGATAACATCCGTTTCCGGCGGGCTTTAACAAGGGCTCGGTTGGCACGAGCACGGTTTCAAGTGCGCTCTTCATACGGCTCATGGTAGTCCGCAGTGCCTTAACCCCACAATCCGGATCATAGCCAGGATCCAGCTCCTCAGAAATCGTCTTCAGGGAAACCGGGTTTTTACCGTGAAGCACCATGTAAACAATCACGCGCCACACCTTTGGTGCGTTGTACGAATCGGCAGAGATCTGGCCCTTCAGGGAATGCAGCTCCGGCACACCGAACAGGCGGATGAACAGATCTCTCTCATTCAGGAGCTTAGTGCAGGGCTGTTTCATCTGCATTTTCTTCTGCTCGATGATCTGATTTTCTTTCCAGCAGTTCAGCACCACATAGCCAAGTATGGCCATCATATTTGGATAATCAATGTAGCGCTTAGGGTTCTTGATGACCAAGAAGCCGCAGGGCTCGTGGTAGAAAAGCGGCGCACCCATAACACTATGCACGCCCATCCGCAAATACCGCTCTCGCTCCGTTTCGTCAACCCACTCGCTTTCGGCCCGGGTGTCGGGAATCGTGATGGTTCTGCTTTCACGCAGGGCGCCCACCCAGTGCTTGTAGTTCTTCAGATACTCAATATCTTCAAAATTTGTATCTGCCATATCTCCCTTTTCGCGATTGGTCCACCATTCCGGATAGAAAATCTCTGCATCCATGTCACCGACGATGATACCGCACCATTCCGCATCATAGAAGTCCATAGCGACATGCATCGCCCGCATGGCTATAATCCTCGGATCATCATCCTTGTGGAGCTCGCTCTCAAGAGCGCCAAGCGTGCCCTCAAACTTGAAGAAGTATTCGATTTCTGCCTTGGGAAGAGGCTCAGATGCCTCCTCCGGCATTGCGTTCGAGATAATTTCGTTGTCCTTGTTCATTTTTGCTCTCCTCTCAACAACAGTGCCCGCAGTACAGCCGTAACGAAAACAGCGGCACTGCGGGCACATATATTTAGCCGGAGCCGCATTTTCGTTTGCCGAACTTTGATGCAGCAGCAACAGGTGAGGGACTTAATAGAGCAGCACAGGCTGCGCAGAGCCCGGCGCTACGTTTGACTCACCCATCGGTAGCTGCGGATTGTAAACTGCATAAAGATCACCTTCCTTTATTTATGGATGTGTGTCAGAGCTTCGCCTGGTTGTGCGGAGCTCTATGGACCATGGTTATGATTAGCCGGTTGGGGCTGGGTTAGCTGGGTTTGTCTGGGTTGTGTTTGACTTGGTGGCTTTTCTAATAGGAACTCCGGCGGATTTCCTATTAAAAAAACTGCCAGGCATTTAAGCTCGGCAGTTCAGAGGTTAAAGATTTGGTGCAGCTGACTGCCATTTTACAGGC
>JABUSW010000230.1 GCA_021443885.1 Blautia sp. | reverse complement strand
GGGTCCGGCATTTCATAAGATAATATCGGGCGCAGGCATATACAGATGCGCCTGATATAACATGATATTATACCATACAAAAAAGATGATTTCAATCCGGAAACGGGATAAGCGGTATCTCCGGCCTTACAGATCTCATCCCCACTCACGTCTTCGTGAGCAAGCTGATTTCTGGCCCAACGGCAATGCTTCAGCTGTTAATAATCCGCTGTCCACCCCGGAACTATGTTGCCACGTCCGGAACACTGGAACGGCATTTATCATTTTTCCGTATTATTTCATAGCTCTGACTATCTCCAATACACTCCAAGCATAACTGAAACGCATATTGAAATCCTCTTATAAATCCATCTTCCTGTCTTATAAAAAACGACCATAAATAGAGTATCTCCTAATTGATCTTCATGACCTGCACTATCACTTCATAAACTTGCAAGATCTTATCTCATTTTATTTTCATCTTCCTTACGTCCGTGAAGTACTTAACCATCTTTCGTTTGACAATAGAAAAGCTCAGAAAGTCTTGATTTTCAAGGCTTCCCGAGCTTTTGATATTACTCAAAGTCAATTCATTTACTAGTATGACAGTTTATATCTTGCATATTGTACTGCATCCCTATATTCTCCAACATTCTGCCATGTGCCACTCCAATATGGCTTTACATAGACCCGGTAATCGTAAAAGATACTAGAAGGAACAGAGAAATTACTAAAACCCTTTACATCTTTGGTTGAAATGGTTTCCCATGTGGTTTTTAAAATACGCTTTCTTTTGATGGTAACCGTATATCTAACATGCTCTTCCGCAAGTTTCCTTGCCTGTTTCTGGACATATGATGGAGTAGAAGTTATTATGCTTACTGATGCTCCCTCCATATCCTGTTGAAAATATCTTGTCCCACTATCTGAACTTTTCGGTTTTCCGCCTGTCCAATTGGGGAAAGTAACATACGTCTTTGACTCTCCATGTGCAGCGCCCATAACAGAGCTTGTACATGGAATACAAAGTATTGATAAACACATCATAACCGCAAGCATCATCTTTAAATTTCTCTTATTCATAAAAAACCTCCCTATAAATTTACTGTTACTGATATATTATCACCCCCCCCCCAGTTAGTCAACACTAATTATTGGGGCACAATTATTTTTGAACTGCCTACTCTTAAAGCTACTGATAACGGGTACTTTTATGCACAATTCTGACTATCTCCAATGCACTCCATGCATAACTGAAACGCATATTGAAATCCTCTTATGAATCCATCTTCCTGTCCGATAGATGCTGCCATAAAAAGAACATCTCTCAGTTGATCTTCAACTAAGCACAGATCACCACTCAATATCTCTTTACATATCTTTGCCTCAGCAAGATTACATAGATCTTGTTTCATCTCTTCATACAGTTCATCTGTCTCCATGTTCTGCATTATACTTTCATAAATCTGCCGGATCTTATCACAATCCATTTTCACCCTCCTTTTTGTGAAATATTTAACTATCTTTTGTTTGACAACAGAGAAAAAGACGAAGCCAAAACCGACTTCGTCTTATCGTTACAGTATTATAATATACAATTTCAAATCTCAACTTTTCATTTATGCAAATCTGAATGGAATACACCTTCAATATCCGTTTTTCATCTGTAATCTCTTACCGTATCAATGACCGTTCTGATATGGCTTTCAGGTGTATCGGGGGAAACAGCGCATCCTGAGCATACGATCAGCTTTCCTGTATCACGGAAATCATCCAGCAGACCGATCGTCTTTTGGCGGATCTTTTCTTCACTGCCCAGAAGCAATACATCACTGGGATCCAGGGTTCCGCTCACTGTAATTTTCTTTCCAAAAATGGAAGCAGCTTTTACGGTATCTGTTTTGTAATCCAGTTCCATTATATCCAGGTCAAGTTTCTTAATATCTTCCAGGATCTTTGTAGCATCACCACAGATATGAAGGCCGTAATCCACTCCGCATCGATGTGCTTCCTCCGCAATTCTCTGCTCGGATGCCCAGGCAAATCTGCGGTACATTTCCGGAGAGATCATTGCCGGTCCGGCCACGCTGTCTCCGTTTGACACACAATGGGCTCCCGTCTGGGCTGCAAGCCGGATAAACTGCTTTGTCACATTTTCACTCAGTTCAATAAGTCTGTGTACATCTTCCTCGACGTCCTCATCCATCAATTCTTCCATCAGCTGTTCGGATCCGTAAAGCATACTGGCAAGAGAAAAAGCTGCCTGATCACAGTTACATCGGATATATTTGCTATTGCCAAAATAATCCGAGACGATTCTGGATGTTTCAAGCCAGTTCTGTACATGGATACTGCTTTCAATATTGACAGCTGCCAGCTTCTCCATGTCATTAAATCCATCAGTAAGTGCAGGCTGAATCGTCACTGCTGCCTTGTCTTCCGGATATGCTGCCAGACACCCACATGCTCCGGCAAGGGTAGCCGTATCAAAATCTATCAGCACAGCGTCCAGATCATACTTTTCCGCATTCCTGATAAATGTTTCTGCCGCCAAAGCAGGATCGTCACGGAACTGCCCGAATGTAATTCCCCTTTCTTTAATGCACTGCTGAAAATTGTGCATCATAACAGGTCTGTAACCCTGATTCTCTCCTGCAAGTTCTTTTTTGATTCTCTCATAACCATTCATATTGTCACCTTCTATTCTAATATCATTTTTCTTTAAACAGTGGACTCCTCTTCATCCTTCTGCCTACAGCTGATATACTTTCAAATTTATTGAAAGCTTTTCCATTCGGATTCAACGAGCAGCCATCCGATCATTGCGGCATCTTTTTCGTAGTCCATATGGATTGCGGCCCTGCCGACCTTTTTCAAGTCCGCTTTGCTGACAACAACCAGTTCAAAGCTTTCCCGCGGGCTGACGTTCCAGGCGGATGCTAGCAGGATGATTCCTGTTTGATTCAGAACTCTGACCTTTTCCAGATGAAAAACAGCGCGACGGCATCCATAATTACACCTATAAGGGCGATTATTCTGAAGCCGGTAACCGGTATTATTTCAAAGCCATTCAAAAGCAGGCCTATGCATACCACAAGATTCCCCGGCAACGCAAGCCACTGTCCTATTCTTCTTTTTTCATGATGTTCTCCTTTTATTGCTTATATCCTATTTATCTCTCAGATAATAATCCCGCTGAGATGGTCCACCTCGTGCTGGATGATCTGCGCTGTCCAGCCGGTGAAGCTCTGGGTGTGCTTCTGTTGAATTTCAATTCTCCTCATTCCCATATTGAAGCAATCCATTGAAGATAGTTTTCCATATAGTATTCCTGTCCGAAGCCGTGGTCTGCGCCTTCTGCAACAATATCTTTAATATTACAACCTTCGTTTTTAGCTTCTTCTATGTATCGTATGGTTTCATTCATTCCAACCATACCGTCTTTTGTTCCGTATGCGATAAACTGACTTACACCTTGTGAAG
>JABUSW010000346.1 GCA_021443885.1 Blautia sp. | reverse complement strand
GATGACGCGGAAAAAATGATTGATTATCTTAATATCGTCGGTGGTGAGTCGGACAATCTGCTTCATGGCGGGGAAGGTTTCCATGTGCCGGCGGAAGCTGTCAGGAGACGCCTTGATGCCTTCGCAAGATCCGGGAACAGCATCGTAATGATTGCCGTATCAGATGATGAAATCGTGGCAAGAGCCGAAATAGAAGGCTACGGTGCCGAAAGGATCAGACATAACGGAAAGCTATCTGTTTCCGTCAGAAAACAATTTTGGAATCGAAAAATAGGCACAAGATTACTGGAAACGATTCTTGAGAGAGCGGATGAAATGGGTCTGAAGAATATCAGTCTCGAAGTTGTGGCGGATAACGTGCCGGCTATTGCCCTGTATCATAAGCTGGGTTTTACGGATATGGGAATATACAGAAACTTCTGGTATGTAAATGGTGTTTATAAGGACGCAATCATGATGCGGAAAGATGTTGGGCGCTGATGATGGAGTTATGGGACGCGTATGACGGGGAGTTTCAGAAAATAGACGGTCTTGTGCTGGAACGAGGCAAGCCGGTTCCCGAAGGGGTATATCATCTGGTGTGTGAGATCATCGTCAGGCATACCGACGGAACCTATCTGCTTATGCGGAGAGATCCGCGAAAGCATCTGGGCGGAAAATGGGAACTGACAGCCGGCGGTTCCGCCTTGAAAGGCGAGAATGCTTGGGAGTGCGCTTCGAGAGAACTTAGGGAGGAAACCGGAATCGAAGCAAAAGACCTGACCGAACTCGGCAAAACGGTACACGAAGATCATCGTACCGTGTATGCCGAATATCTTTGTGTGACGGATTGCGAGAAGGAAAGTATCATATTGCAAAAAGAGGAAACCATCGCTTATAAGTGGATCTCGAAAGAGGAACTATGCAATATGAACGTGTCGGAGCTCGCGGCTACGCGTACATTGCGGTTTATTTAAGAATGCGACGGGATTTGGCAGAGACACTTTGAGGAACTGGCAGGAAAGGATCTTTACGAAATCGTGGATAAGGATCATTTCGATCCCCGAAAGAAAACCCGATAACAGTCTTTCCAATATACAATGAAAAGGAGATCAAACCATGAGTAAGATCAAGAACGAACCCAGGATCAAGAATCCTCTCATCGTCGCCATCCGGGAGCAGCTGGAGCATCGCGCGCTCTGGATGTATCTGCTTTGCGATGAGGCGGAAAAGAAGGGATTGTCCTCCGGAGAATACGCGCCGGAGGCGATCCATCGCTGCGGATTGTATCAGGGCGGGCTGCTGCGGAAAAAGGCGGGGGGAGGATCCTCCCTGAAGGGCCTGAAAAAAACGCTCTTTTCCAAATTCGCGCAATGGGTATTCGAGATGAAGATCCAACGGTGCGATGACGACCATCTGGACATTGATTTTCATTACTGTCCCCTGGTCAAGGCGTGGCAGAAGCAGGGCTGCTCGGATGAGGAGATCTGCAAACTGTGCGATCATGCCATGTGCGGGGACCGGGGTATCGCCGAAAGCTTCGGATGCCATCTGGAATTACCCGCGACCATTGCCCGGGGCGATGATGTCTGCAAGATCCGGTTTGTCCGATAATCGTGTCCGTCAGGATCACAAAGGGATCCTCTGCACTTACGTTGTTTTTGTCGTCACAAGTCAGACAAAATAGCATATAATAGGCGCGGAAAGCCAATGGGGGCCCGGGCGGCGTAAATGTCAGCCCGATCCGGGTCTCTGTGGCGGATAGGTTTAAGAATATCAACCGCAAGCAGAGCCTCCGCAATGACGCGGGCAGGCTCTTTTTCATGTGCCCGGCAAATGAACTGCCGGGAGACGGAAACAGCGATACGAAGGAAGAGGAACACTATGAGCATTCATGAAGAGTGTGGCGTATTCGGCGCTTTCGCGCCCCGAAAAACGAACATCGCGTCCCTGGTCTACTACGGACTTTTTGCCCTGCAGCACCGGGGACAGGAGAGCTGCGGCATCGTGGTGAATGATTCCGGCGTGTTTGAATCCCATAAGGATCTGGGGCTTGTGAGCGAGGTGTTCTCACGGGATGTTCTGAAACATTATCCCATGGGCAATATTGCCGTGGGCCATGTGCGCTATGCTACCACGGGCTGTTCCAACCGCGCCAATTGCCAGCCCCTGGAGGTGAACCATCAGAAAGGCCACCTGGCGCTGGCGCATAACGGCAATCTCAGCAATGCCCTGGAGCTTCGGGACGCGTTGGAGCTTTCCGGCGCCATTTTCCATACCACCAGCGATACCGAAACCATCGCGTACCTGATCACACGGGAGCGGTTGCGCTGTGGCAGCATCGAAGAAGCCGTGATGCGTACCATGCCCTGTCTGGAAGGAGCTTATTCCCTGGTGCTGATGTCTCCGCGGAAGATGATCCTTGCCCGGGATCCCAGGGGATTCCGCCCTCTGTGCTTCGGCCGGACGCCGGAAGGAACCTATGTAGCCGCTTCCGAAAGCTGTGCTATACAGGCCGCCGGCGCGGAGTTCATGCGGGATCTGGAACCCGGGGAGGTGCTGGTATTTACCGACAACACCGAAAAGGAGACCGGTTGTTTTTCCGATGGAAAAATCAGGACGGAAATTTCCGCGCCGGATGACGCGATCTCCGTCGTTTCCTATAAGGACATTGTTAAGAAGGAGCGCAGCTTCTGCGTTTTCGAGTATATCTATTTTGCCAGACCTGATTCCGTCATCGACGGTGTCAGCGTTCATGCCGCGCGGTGTCACGCGGGACGTACTTTGGCCAAGGAGCATCCGGTGGAGGCGGACGTGGTCATCGGTGTGCCGGATTCCGGTCTGGACGCAGCCCTGGGATACGCGCTGGAATCCGGCATTCCCTACGAGATCGGACTGATCAAGAACAAGTACATCGGCCGGACCTTCATTGCCCCCGGACAGGAACTGAGACTGGATCAGGTACGGATCAAACTCAATCCGGTAAAGCCCGTGCTGGAAGGGAAGAGAGTGGTCCTTATCGATGATTCCATCGTGCGGGGCACGACCAGCAAGAGACTGGTGCAGCTGTTGCGGGATGCCGGTGCCGCCGAGATCCACATGCGCGTTTCGGCGCCGCCTTTTCTGCATCCCTGTTACTACGGTACGGATATCGATTCCGAGGAGAATCTCATCGCGGCCCATCACAGCGTGGCGGAGATCGCGGAGCTTATCGGCGTGGATTCCCTGGGCTATCTGTCGGTGGGAGCCCTCGCGGAACTGAGCGGGACCAACCGGATCTGCACCGCGTGCTTCGACGGGAAATATCCCACCGATATCCCAACCGATGTCCGGAAGGACCGATTCGAGTCGAAACTGCCGGGGTAAGAAGGCACCTCCGGCGAGAAAGGCGTATGCCAATGAGGGAAGTGAATCTCTCACGATGGCGACACACAAAAAACAAGTCTGAGGATTGACAATGACCGGCAATTATAATAGACTTTACCGTGCTAAATGCTTAAATTAAACG
>JABUSW010000038.1 GCA_021443885.1 Blautia sp. | reverse complement strand
GTTCTTCTGATCCAATGTCTGCTGTTTGCGGATGGAGGTCTTCTGGCTTTGGGAGCAAATGCCTGGAACATGGCTTTCTATGGCTGCTTCATCGGCAGTTTTCTGATCTGGCGGCCCATGATGAAGAAAGGCTTTTCCAGGAGAAAGATTGTGCTTGCATCAGTGATTGGTTGTGTAGTAACATTGCAGTTGGGAGCGTTTAGTGTAACTCTTGAAACCTTGGCCTCCGGAATCTCGGAGCTGCCGTTTATGACGTTTGTCGGATTTATGCAGCCGATCCATCTGGCAATTGGCCTTGTGGAAGGACTGATTACAGCTGCGGTTCTTGTATTTGTATTTCAGGCACGGCCGGAGCTTTTGACCGGGTACCAGGCGCGGCAGAGAGGGGATTCGGTGTTTCATGAGAAGGCGGTTCTTGCATTTTTTGCAGCGGCAGCAGTTTTGATTGGCTGCGGTCTTTCTCTGGCGGCCTCATCAAAACCGGATGGCCTGGAATGGTCCATGGAAAAAGTCGCCGGAACCTCCGGGCTTGAAACGAGATTCGAGGAATCGGATATTGCCGGAGGAATACAGGAATTGACTGCAATTCTTCCGGATTATGGATTGCCGTATGCAGAATCCGGCGTGGGAACTGCAGTCTCCGGAATGGTTGGGATCATTGCCGTTCTTTGTGTGTGCATATGCTGGGGATTTGCATTTCGATTTATCAAAAGGAAAAAAGCAGGATGAGTAAAATAAATGATGCTGTTTCTGGCATTCATAATATGGATACACTATCGTCACGCGACCAGTGGATGAATCGGATTCATCCACTGGTTAAATTTGTTATAACGGTTTTTTACATTGCGGTAGTGGTATCCTTTTCCAAATACGATATCATAGGCCTGGCTGCTATGAGCTTTTATCCGGCGGCATGCTTTATACTGGGGGAGCTGTCTTTCGGGGAAAGCATCCGAAGACTTCGCATTGTAATGCCGCTGGTTTGTATGGTGGGACTGTTTAATCCATTTTTTGACACACTTCCGATTCGTATCGGAAAGCTGGTCGTCCGTGCCGGTGTCCTCTCTATGATTACATTGGTAATGAAAGGCTTTTTTTCCACGCTGGCAGCTTATATACTGATTGCAACTACAAGTATTGAAAAAATATGCTATGCTTTGCAGCTTCTGCACGTGCCGAAGATTCTGATTACACAGTTTCTGCTGACTTATCGTTACATTACGCTGTTTCTGCAGGAAGTGAATCGAATCACCCAGGCATATCAATTGAGAGCACCGGGGCAGAGGGGAATTCATTATAAAACATGGGGATCGCTGGCGGGCCGGATGCTGCTGCGCAGTATCGACAGGGCGAATGCGGTTTTCGAGAGTATGTCATTGCGCGGTTACGATGGTGATTTTTCTTACTTGAAGGAAAAGGAACCGGTCAAAGCAACCGACGGAATTTATGCATTGTTTTGGTCATGTGCCATAGTGCTCCTCCGGAAGCTGCCTGTTGTATGGATCCTGGGAAACTGGATAGGAGGATTCTTTGCATGAGTCTGCTGCAAATAAAAGACTTATCTTTTGCCTATGAAAAAGAAAATTTCATATTGAATGAGTTGTCTTTTCAAGCGGAACCGGGAGAGTCCATCGGAATCATAGGAGCAAACGGGGCAGGAAAATCAACTTTCATGAAGCTTCTGGTTGGGCTGTATCTTAATTTTTCCGGAGAGATCTCTGTAGCAGGTCAGATCCTGACCAAAAGAACCCTTGGGGATATTCGCAAGAAAGTCGGATTCGTATTTCAGGATTCAGACAGTCAGCTGTTCATGCCAACGGTTTATGAAGATATAGCATTTGGACCAAGAAACTATGGACATCCTGAGGATAAGGTGAAGGAATGCGTAGAAAAAGCAATGGAAATGACGAATTGTACGCATCTGAAGGAGAGGCAGATCTATAAAATGTCCGATGGAGAGAAAAAGCGCGTGTCCATTGCAGCGATCCTGGCACTGGAACCGGAGATCATCCTTATGGATGAACCCAGCGCCGCTTTGGATCCCCGAAACCGGCGCAAGCTCATCACACTTTTGAACACCTTTCCGTGTCTGAGGCTGATTGCTTCCCATGACCTGGATATGATCTGGGAAACCTGCAGCCGGACAGTGCTGATCCATGATGGAAGGATCATCGCGGACGGACAGACAAAGGATATTCTTCTCCGGCAGGAGCTCCTGGAAAAAAACGGACTGGAACTGCCGCTTTGCGCGAAGCTTCACGCAATACAACAAAGCAATCAATGAAGGTATATACAATGACGCAGGATAAAATGAAACTTACAATCTCCATGGTAATATTTGGTACAATCGGTATAGTTCGGCGATTTATACCATTCCCATCCAGCATGATCGCTATGGTTCGTGGATTTGTCGGTGCAGCGTTTCTGCTGGGAGTTCTTTTTTTCCGTAAAGAAGAGGTTTCCTGGCCAAATCTGAAGAAGAATCTGTGGAAGCTGTGTCTGTCCGGGGCTTTGATCGGAGCAAACTGGATCTGCCTGTTTGAAGCGTATCGATATACGTCGGTTTCTGTCGCTACGATCTGCTATTATATGGCACCGGTTTTTGTAATGCTTGCAGCGCCTTTGATTCTTCATGAAAAGATGACTCTGCGAAAGTCTGTCTGTTCTGCAGCAGCCTTATTTGGCATGGTTCTGGTGTCCGGGGTATGCGAAACGGGTTTATCGGGAATGAAGGGGATTTTATTTGGGTTGTCTGCCGCCATCATGTATGCCTGTGTAGTTTTGCTGAATCAGTTCATTAAAGATCTGACAGCATATGAGAGGACTCTGGTACAGCTTTTGATGGCAGCGACGGCAGTGACTCCGTACGTGCTTCTGACGGAGGATCTGCGCACTTTGCAGCCGGATGCGTTTATCATTCTGATGCTTCTGATTGCCGGGATCATTCATACAGGATTTGCATATACACTATATTTTGGCAGCATGAACCGGATACCGGCACAGACCGTGGCATTGTTCAGCTACATTGATCCGGTGGTGGCAGTGATCCTCTCTGTACTTGTGCTGCGGGAGAGAATGTCCACGCTGGCTGCCTTTGGTGTGTTTCTTGTAATCGGAGCGATGGTTGTAAGTGAACTTTCCGGTAAAAAATGATAGAATAAGAGAGCAGAGTTTATTGCATAGCTGGAAATGCAGAGCGAATCTGCTGAAAATATCGATGGCAGGGTTGTAAGAAGGGAACGATGATTCATATGATGAACAGAATAAAACATAACAGAAAAGCGGCTTTTCTGCTTTCATTGCTTCTGGGAATAGAAAGTCTGGCAGGTGCCCTTCCGGTTTTTGCGGAAAGTGAGCAGACACAGGAACAGTCTTTGGCAGACGAGGATCCGGATCTGGAGGATGATCCGGAAGATGAGGAGCCGGAGCAGGACAATATAGAAGAACAGAACGATCCGAAACAGGAAGAAGTTCAGGAAGTGCCCCGGA
>JABUSW010000218.1 GCA_021443885.1 Blautia sp. | reverse complement strand
ACTTCATCCCCTGGAGCCTCTTTTTCCTTCGGAGCTTCTTTTTCCTTCACGGATTTCGTAGCCTTTTTGGTCTTTTTCTTCGCGAGAATTTTTTCTTCTACAGCCTCATCGGGTTTGGCTATTACAGCTGCCGCAACTACCATTTCTTCCTTAACCTCACCTTTTATCTCTTCTTTTAATTCTTTATTTGCTTCTGCTTTTATTGCCTTTGTTTTCGCTGCCCCTGCACCCGCAGCTCTCTTAATACTGGATTTTCCTACCGGCATAATGTCATTACCTCCTCTGCTAATGCGATATACTCCTTCGCACTCCTGCTGCTTTTCTTATATGCAACCACCGGAGCACTGCTATCCTGAGACCATTCTATCGCACTATCAACACGAATGAAAGAAGAAAATACGTGAATATCCTCCATTTCCTGCAAAAGCTCCATCGTCTGCTTAAAATAACTCTTTCGCATATCTACCTTCGTCAATGCAATTCCCAGCACCTTCAGATCTCCGGCGATCTGCTGTACCTGTGCAAGAAACTCAAACATATTTGCCAGACCAAACATCCCCCAGGGGCTTGCCTCTACCGGGACGACGACCCGATCCGATGCACATAGGATATTCATCACCCATCCGCCCAGAGTCGGAGGTGCATCAATGAGAATATAATCATAAGTTCCTGCTTCTTTGATCTTCTGAAGTCCTTTTTTCAGGATGAATTCTCTCTGCCATTTTGTAAAAAGCTCGTACTCTATGGAACTCATCAGGGTCGACGAGGGAATCAGATCCAGATTCTCATACTTTGTCGAAACGATATAGTCTGTCAGATCATCCTGCTTCCCAATCGCATGATAAAGGTTCTTCTCTCCGGCAGCCATTTCAAGAACCTGCTCTTCCTCAAAAAAAGACAATGACAGGTTCAGCTGCATATCACCATCCACCAGCAGCACCCGTTTTCCGGCCTGTGCCATTGCCGCCCCTACATTGGAGCATGTGGTAGATTTTCCACTGCCGCCTTTGTTATTTGTAAAACAAATTGTCACTGTTTTGCCCATGGACGCCCCCATATCTTCTACCACAGTTTGATCTCACCCATGGTTTCTCCATTGATGATAAAATAAGCTTTTTTCTCTTCCGGTTTCAAATAGATACGAACCTTCTTCATCGCGGAAGCTTTGTTCTTCAATTCTTTGGTCCAGTATTCCTTCACCTGGCGCATCACTTCTTCCGTATCCACTTCTTTGCCCTTGTATTGCAGAACAAATTCTTCTTTAACCTTGGAGCTGCCGGAAGACGTTTTGGAAGCAGTCTTGGATGTTGTCGTCTTCTTTGCGGTACCGGATGTGGTTGTCTTCTTAGTCGAAGAAGTTTTGGAAGCACTGGTTTTGGCTGCTCCTGTTTTTGCCGTGCTCGTTTTCGATGTACCGGTCTTCTTTGCAGAAGATGTTTTGGAGCTATCCGTCTTCTTCGCAGTCTCTTTCTTGGCTGTTTCTTTCTTAGCCGTCTCTTTTTTGGTTGTCGTTTTCTTTTTCTTAGCTGTTTCTTTGGAACCACCCAGCACGCTGGAGATGGTTTCTTCCGCTGTTTTCTTGAAATCCTTTCCCGCTTCGGACGCCAGGGAATTCAGAATCTCTTCCACAATACTATCTGCCATGATATTCTCCTGTTTTCATGATCTGATTCCGGAATGCAAATGATTCCGCATGTCTCTTCCTGCTTCTTGTTTTCCCATATGCTTAACACATGGTTTTCCTATCAAAAGTGTTTATAAATCGGATTTCATGGGGTCTTCCCCACCGAATCCTTATTCCTCTGCATTTAATTTTGCAATATATTCCGGATATTTGGCTTCTTCCTCTTCCGGAACCTCCGGATACTGCGGATCGATTTTTTTCAGCGTATCCAGGATTGCTTCGGAAACCAGATAACGGGAATACCATTTCTGATCCGCCGGAATCACATACCATGGACATTCTTTTGTAGAAGTCTCGTTTACGGTTTCTTCGTAAGCTTCGTTATACTCATTCCAAAGCTCTCTTTCCGGTATATCGCTGGAGGAAAACTTCCAATGCTTTTCCGGTCTCTCCAGGCGCTCCAGGAACCGTTCCTTCTGTGTATCCGCGGATACATTCAGGAAAATCTTCACAACGCGGTAACTGTTATCATAGAGGTACTCCTCAAAATTGCGGATCTGTTTAAATCTCTTTTTAATGAAGGTCTTCTCATCCAGGCATCTTTCTGCCATTTTATAGGTTTCATAGAGCTTATGTACCTTTACCACCAGAACATCCTCATAGTATGAACGATTGAATAAAGAAATCATGCCTCTTTTCGGGAGGTTGATCACGCACCTCCAGAGATAATCATGCGCAAGTTCTTCTTTGGATGGCTGTTTATAGCTGTACACCTGTACCCCCTGCGGGTTCACACCGCCCATGACGTGGCGAATCGTGCTGTCTTTTCCTGCAGCATCCCGTGCCTGCAAAACGATCAGCAGACCTTCTTTTCCCTCTGCATATAATTTATCCTGCAAAGCGAAAATCTTCTCCTGATTCTTCTTCGTTTTCTTCAGAATCTCTTCCTTATCAACGTTATCCTTCTTACTGTTTGTCGGAAGCTTTGACAGATCCAGCTTTTTGCTTCCGTCATAACAATACTGATCCAGTAAAGACATCTCATAACCCCCTTTTGTCCAAGCTCATTCGCTTCATTCACAACTTGCGAAGCCATCGTTCTGGTACACCGTTCGCAAAATAACCGGTACATCGTTCACGAACTAACCGGCATTTGTTTCCTTGTAAAACAGATGTCCTGCCGCTGCACTTCGATGTTTAAATTTTAGCATATGCAATAACGATAGTAAAGAAAACGTTTGTTACAGTTTCTCCAGCATTTCAATGCAGCCGGCACGCAGTTCATCCTTTTCCGGTATATTCTCCTTCATCACCTCGATGGCATGCGTCAGATCTGCAGTCCCTTTTTGCTCACTGTTATTGATTACAAGACATGCCTCGATCAGGCCTGCAGTAAAAGCAAATTCCTGCCCGCCATCCTTTGCAGTCACCGGATATTCCTCAAGCGCACTTTCCTCACCATCGGGTTCTTTATAGCGAATTGCAAGCGTTGCAAGCTCTTCGGAGTATGCCTGCTCGGTAAGCGCACGCTCTGTCTGATATTTCATAGTGGACGTCGTCATATTCTGTTCTGTCTCGTCGGAAGCCGTCTCCTCTGCCGGAATCAGCTCATAAAGCACGGTAACCTGAGCTCCTGCACCGACCTCTCCGCCATCCTTTTTGTCATTCGCAAAATCCTCCGTGGCAAGCTCCCGGTTCTCATATCCGATCAGCTTATAGGCCGCTACATTATTCGGGTTGAATTCCAGCTGGAATTTTACATCCTTTGCCACGGTGACGGTAGTCTGTTTCATCTTATCCACCAGAACATGGATCGCTTCCTTGACACTGTCGATATAGAAGTAGTTGCCATTTCCGCAGTCTGCGATTCTTTCCAT
>JABUSW010000342.1 GCA_021443885.1 Blautia sp. | reverse complement strand
CACCCCAAAATGGAAGCCGCCACAATTCTGCCCTTAGAAACCTTATCTTTCATCATTGGCGCCCAAATCAGCATGGAGCCCAGGAAACAGCCATAAAAGGCCATGTTCCACACATTGCAGCCCAGGGCCAGAATTCCTCCGTCTGCAAAGAGAAGACATTGGACAAGCAGAACTCCTATCATTGTAAGAAAGCCTGCAAAAGGTCCCAAAACTGCCGAAAGCAGCATTCCTCCGCAAAGATGTCCTGAAGAGCCTGTGCCTGGAATGGTGAAATTTATCATCTGTGCCGCAAACACGAACGCACCCATAACCCCCATAACGGGAATCTTCTTCAGGTCATCCTCTCCCTGCACCTTTTTCACGGAATATGCCGTTACCGCCGCAGAACATGCATACATAGCACCTGCCGTCACCGGAGATACCAACGCATCCGCCATATGCATAAAACATCCCCCTTTTTAATTCCCGACAAATTCCGAGGGATGAGCATCGTTTTGCAAAGCGCCTTCTGAGATCGTGATACTCTCGATCACCGGCTGCGTGCCTTCTTTCACGGTTCCGTTGTTATCTGTCACTTCTGCATTTTCGCAGATCTCATCCACCACTTCGATGCCTTCTGTCACTTCCCCGAAGGCTGCATATTCTCCGTCCAGAAACTCCCCATCCTGATGCATAATGAAGAACTGAGAGCTGGCACTGTCCTTGTCCATCGCTCTGGCCATGGAAATAACACCTCTCTTGTGGGAAATAGGATTCTCAACACCGTTCGAGGAAAATTCTCCTTTGATCTTCTCTTCCGAACCGCCGGTTCCATTGCCCAGAGGATCTCCGCCCTGCATCATAAATCCATTGATGATACGATGGAAAGTCAGTCCATCATAAAAACCATCATTGGCAAGCTTTACAAAGTTTGTAACTGTAATCGGAGCTGCATCTGCGTCCAGCTCCAGCTGGATGGTACCGTAATCTTCGATTACGATCTCTGCGTTGTATTTTCCGCTCAGAAGCACATCTGTATTGATTTCAGCAAATACACTGCATGTACTTACAGAAGTAAAAATCATCCCTATAGCTGCAAGAATCGGCAATAATACTTTCTTCTTTTTCATAGATCTGTTTCCTTTCTTGTAAAATCCATATACGTGACTATTTTAACACAACGCGAAAAATCTGCAAATCCTTTTTCAATGGTTTACATATCTTTCTAAATCATATAGAATAAAGTCCGTACAATAAGACAGCAAAACTGCCGTGCGACCTGCCCGCAGATCCTCTTTAAAATCCGCGGTCCGGAATTACAGAGAATCGTCCGGATATGGAATACCCCTGATCATACCCCGGCAGTGCGAAAGGAAATCATGACACAACATACAGCCAAACGGCATCTGGATTACCCGGAACTGACCATGTTCCAGATGATAGAAAGAATTGCAAAGGAATATCCTAAGGAAGCAGCGTATGAATTCTATAACCGCAAAACTTCCTACCTCTCCTTTGTAGAACAGATCGAACAGGCCGCCCGCGCATTTACCGCTCATGGGATCGGTTACAACGATGTGGTAACGATATGCCTGCCGAACATTCCACAGACACTGATTTGTTTCTACGCCCTGAACAGGATCGGAGCCATCGCCAATATGGTGCATCCCCTGTCGGCTACAAAAGAAATCGTATTTTATCTGAATATCTCCAAAAGCAAAATGATTCTGACAGCGGATCTTTTCTATGAAAAGGTGGATTGTGCAGTACAGGAAGCGGAGAATCCTGTCACCATCATTGTTGCCAGAATGCAGGACGAACTGACCCCGCTTCTGGCCGCCGCCTTTACCTTCCGGAAAGGCCGGCCGTTTCTGAAATACCCGGATTCCGATCGCGGTATCACATGGAAGCATTTCTTAAAAAAAGGAAGAGCCTCTTTGCAGCTTCCGGTGCCTGTTTTTGACAAAGAAAAAACCGCCGTGATCCTGTACAGCGGAGGAACCAGCGGACTCCCGAAGGGAATCTGTCTGACGGACCTGAACTTCAATGCCTGTGCCATGCAGGCCAGGGAGTCCATGGGAACAGAATTTTTTCCCGGTCTGAAAATGCTGAGCTGTATGCCATGTTTTCATGGATTCGGTCTGGGCATCAATATTCACACCGTTTTGATCCATGGTGCGGAGTGCATTTTAATGCCAACCTTTACAAATGAAAGCTATGCAGAAATGCTTGCCAAAAAGAAACCGAATTTTATCGCCGGAGTTCCCACTATTTTTGAAGCCCTTCTCCATGTAAAGAATCTGAACAATGTGGATCTGAGCTTTTTGATGGGCATGTTCTGCGGAGGCGATTCCCTTTCCGTTGAATTAAAAAAGAAAGTGGATGCCTTCCTGAAAGAACACAATGCCACCATTCAGGTTCGGGAAGGCTATGGTCTGACAGAATGCGTTACTGCCAGCTGCCTGACGCCAAAGGATGATTATCGGCCCGGAAGTATCGGACTTCCATTTCCGGACACAGATTACTGCATTGTGCGTCCGGGCACGGAGGATGAAGTCCTGCGGGGAGAAGAAGGTGAGATCATCCTCACCGGTCCGTCTTTGATGTTAGGATATCTGGATAATCCGGAAGAAACTGCCCGGACACTGCGAACCCTTTCCGATGGCCGCACCTGGCTTTATACAGGCGACCTCGGCAAGATGGACCGGGACGGTTTCGTATATTACAGCCAGCGTATGAAACGGATGATCATTACCAATGGCTACAATGTCTATCCGGGGCAATTGGAAAACGTGATCGACAGCTGCGAGGAAGTCGCCTACAGCTGCGTCATCGGCATCAAAGATGCAAGACGCGGCCAGCGTGTGAAAGCATACGTTGTCCTCCGGGACGGTATAGAGGGCGACGATACCTGCAGGCAGCACATCATGGAACAGCTGAAGCTTCATATCGCAAAATACGCATTGCCCCGTGAAATCGAATTTCGGAAGGAACTGCCTAAGACATTGGTCGGAAAGGTTGCTTTCCGGCAACTGGAAGAAGAAGTCAATGCACAGCTTAGCGAAGAGAAACCGCACGCTTCGGAGCAATGAGCCGTCAGGAAAGGAAAGAGAAATGGGAACGAAGAGAGCAAAGAGAAAGTGGGGAGATCGTAAGGATGGCCGCTGGGTCAAGGATGTTCCGGGGCTCCAGGCGATCATGCCCCATATTATGATTAACCGAACGGATGCAGAGGTCTATCTCCACGACACCATCGATATCACACAATTGCAAAGCTATCTGGAGAAGAAAAACGCAGAACATCCGGAGTATAAAACGACGTTGTTCCACTGTATCGTTACCGGTCTGTCCCGTATGGTGACGGAACGCCCCATGATGAACCGTTTTATCCAGGGACGCCGGACCTACGAACGGGACGAGATCACCATAGGCTTTGTCTGCAAACGCCGTTTCACAGACCATGCCGAGGAAGCACTTATGTTTCTGAAAGCAAAACCTGAAGACACCATCGACAGTATCAGCAAACGTATCATTGGTGACGTCCACGAAACACGAAAAAGCGAATCCTCCAC
>JABUSW010000049.1 GCA_021443885.1 Blautia sp. | reverse complement strand
CCGAGAAACACCTTGTCAGAGACTGCATTTGCCAGTTCATCATGCTTGAAAAGATAGGGAAGCAGGCGGTAGGTGTCGTCACCGCCGATTGCACATAAAATCATATCTGTCTCAGGATCCTGAAAAGCTTCAGTCAGATCCTGTGCTCTGTATTCAGGGTGGGCATCGAGAACGTCCAAACCGTCCTGTGCATGCTGCGAAAATTTTACTCGCAGTCCGTATTGCTCCAGGCGTTTTATTCCGATTTCCAGTTCATGTTGAATAAATGATTCTCCAAGAATTCCTCTTGAAAGGCTGATGATCGTTACTGTTTTTATCATACTCTGTATTACCCTCAATCTTTCAACGCAGTAATCGGAACTATGATTACTCCGTCAGGTCTTTGATATGCCGCATTTGTCATTCCGCATATCACACACAAAAATGCAGGAGGGTTATCACCCTCTTTTTTCATGATATCCTTTATTTTTATTAACTCTGCCGCCGCCGAATCGATTTGATTTGCTCCCAGCTTTATTTCAAAAGCTGCCCATCTCCCATCCGGTAATTCAATAATTGCATCTGCTTCATTTCCTTTTTCGTCTCTGAAATGGAAAAGGCTTGCTCCATTTTTATTAGCATATATTTTCAGATCATGTTCACATAACGCTTCAAACAAAAATCCGAATGTGTTCAAATCGTTTAACAGCATCTCCTGCGTCGCACCTAAAGCTGCAGCAGCAAGTGAAGTATCAACAAAATGTCTCTTTACCGATTTCATTACTCTTCTGGATGATCTGAGTCCCGGATTAAAAGCCGGCTGATCATCGATAAGAAAAAGCCTGTTGAAAATGCTTAAATAATCCGCAATAGTATCCGGATCTATGCTTGTATCATCTTTTTCTGAAATATCTTTTCTGATTGTTGCGTTTGTAACAACTGTACTCTCATTTCTCCCCAATGAATGTATAAGTGACCAGACTTTTTTAGAATCACGTTTGATACCGTCAGTGCTGAACATATCGTCATCTACAATGGTTTTTAAATACTCCTTTGCAGTATTGCCGCATGTAGCTCTGTCTATGCCAATATCACTTGGCCATCCACCCCGGACAACATAATATATCAAATCCCTTAAGTCGACTTCTCCTGTCATAACCGGGACTATGCCATTATTAAACATATCCATCAGGGAAATTTTGCCTGATGAATCCCCTGTTTCAAACAGAGACATCGTATTCATGCGGATTTTGCCGATTCTTCCGGTTCCGCTGTGAAGAATACCCTTGTGATTTGGAGTTGCTGAGCCGGTTAAAATATATTGTCCTTTTTCTCCGGTTTGGTCAACGGCAAATCTTACCGCATCCCATAATTCCGGAACCTCCTGCCATTCATCCAGTAAATGAGGCTTTTCTCCTTCAAGTACAAGTAAAGGATTTAATTTTGCAAGTGTTCTGGTCTGAAAATTATTTTCCGGATTTCCTAAATAAGCTCCACTCTCCGAGCGGCTTCTTGCAGTCCAAGTTTTACCGCAATATTTAGGTCCCTCTATGCAAACAGCACCAAATGATTTTATATACTCGTCAAGTTGTTTTTCAATTATTCTATTTTTATACCCCTCAGGCGTTAACATAATTCCACCTCCAATTGAAGCCATTTTAACCTGTTTTGCGGTTTCTTTCAATTTTATTCCGTAAATTTCATCAGTTTCATTCCGTAAATTTCTCCCGTTTCATTCCGCAATTTTCATTATGTTAATGCATTATTTATGGTCAACCTGTTATCAGTCATAAAAAATCCCGGGAAACCTTGATTTCCCGGGGTGTCTGTAAGAGGCGACAACCAGATTTAAAGGAACATGAACCCCCTTCAAACAGCCGAAAAACACGATAAATTCAAGGAGTTTCGGTCCGGGCACCGGCTGGGTTAACCAAGTGGGTTAACCGGGGGATTTTGAAAATTCCGTCATCACTATTAAGCTAAATCCGTTAGTGTTTTCAGTAATTCCGGAAGATCCTCTATAATCTCCCAGATCAATTTCATATTTACGCCCTCATAATCATGTACTATCTTATTTCTGAGGCCATATATCATTCTCCACGGAACTTCCGGATGATTCTTTTCAAATTCATCATCTACATGTTTTGTCAGTTCTCCTATCTGGCTTAGATTAAACACGCAGGCTTCAACTGTTTTCGTGTCAGTCTGAAATTCTTCTTCCGACAGTCCGTCTGTATAAGCTGTTATTTTCTCTATATGGGTGATTATTTTATTAACCACTTCTTTATTCTTCATAAATAACCACTCCTGACTTATCAATTTCCTCATCGAGCAGAGTGCCCCGCTCTATGTGCGTTATATCAAGCATATCCACTTCTCTGCCTATAGACCTCTGAACATCATCTAAAAGATACACAAATTTAAGACCTTTCAGCCCGCTGTCAACCAAAAGATCCACATCACTTTTCTCAGTAGCATTTCCTTTTGCGAACGATCCAAACAACACAGCTTTTTTTACACCATGCTTTCTGAAAACCGGATTAATCTGTTCTTTAATTTGTTCAATTGTCGGCATATATCATTTTCTCCTGACCATTAACCAATTGCTTTTACAATTATAACAAAGATTGTTGATAAAAACCATTGAATTCAGCCATAAAAAAAAGAACCACATTTCTGTGATTCCTAAAGAGGCGACAACCAGATTTGAAGGAACCACAAGAAAAAAACGTTGAAAAATCAAGGAGTTTCGCAGTACCGGACCGTGGTTACGCAGGTTTTCTGCAATAAGATTTAATGTATTGTTCTGCTACATTACGGTTTTATACGTTTCTTTTCTATAATCTTCCAAAAAGGTCTTTTTTAATTCCTGAGGCTCAGTTTTTTTATTACATTCTAATCTATAAACAGGATTTTATCGATACAATCTCGAAAAGATTTTCCGTCGAAAATCGGATATTCCAACAGCACAAGTAAATTTTTGTCATAAGCTATTCTATTCCAATCTTCGTCAACAATTACATTACCAAAATTTTCTCCTGTGCAATAGTATTTCTTATCTTTAATACCAAAAAGCAAAATCTACTGTCATCGGAGGATCATCCTTTCTCTCTGGAAACTCATCCCATCTCTGATATTCTTCGAACCGTTTCCAACTCATCTTACTTACGATTTTTCCATCTGGTCCATACAGCATCTTTTTTCTCCTTCCAAGTTTTTTGAACTCGTTCTACCATTACCCGTTCCTTGTTTGTAAGATTCCCATAGCCTTTGGGTCCATCATTTTCTTGATGATTATAACCATGATGAGTATGCGGTAAAACGCCTTGATGTGGTTTGTCCAAATCAATCTGCTTTTTTCTTTTATTATCTTTATCATAATATGAGATTGCCTTTGGTTCTCCTTGCGGAGATAACGTTACGTACACTCGATTTTTTGTCATTGTCTCCATAGGTGCTGAAGCGCTATTATCTAATCGAACAACATATTTGATATTTCCGCTCGTAAGAAGTGACTTGTACTCTGTTCCATATGCTTTTCCGTTTACACTTATACCAGTGCTGCTTCCTCTTCCTCCCATTATCGCACCACCTTTCTGGATTCACGATAATCCAC
>JABUSW010000035.1 GCA_021443885.1 Blautia sp. | reverse complement strand
TGAAAGCGCGGCCGTTTCCGCGTCCTCCGCCGAAGCGCATGCTATCCGGCTTATACAGGTCTCCGGAATCGGCACCGTAATTCCTCTGCAGGAAGGCATCTTCGATTCCTTCCACAGCCAGGTAAAGTCCCCAGTCTTCTCCGTTCACTGTGATGTATACGAAGGAGCATAGCGGCGATTCTACGCCAAAATCGTGCATCATCTGATAGACGATAAAATCCTTCATCATGGTGTTATCCTGAATCAGGTTGTTCAGACAAAGTTTGTCCAGACCGTAATAGTTTTTGCCGTCTACATATTGGTCAAACTCCAGTTTGAAGCTGTATCGCTGGCTGCCAAGGGAACGGACGCTGGACAGAGAAGTGTTTCCTTTTGCCCGGATTCCGATATTTGCGTATTTTTCCCCGTCGATGATGGCGGTACAGGATTCATATTCCTCGTTTTCGCAGCTTTCGATGAACGTATCCCAGTCGTCCATGACAATATCGATAGAATGCACCGTTGATGTGTCAAATAAATGTTTCTCGTATCCGGGTGTATGGTCAGACGCAGGTATACCAAGGGCTTGCCCATTCATCATCAGAAGAGTAACGATCAACGAAATACAGATGACGAACACACATATTTTGTCAAAATGTTTGCTGGTTGACATGAGTTTCCTCCTTAACCCATGTATTCTCCGTTGTAGCTGACAAGAATTGCACTGTTTACTCCCTCAATTGCAGAAAGCTCGTTGACGAAATCAGTGTTGTCATTTTTCATTCGGATTTCCATGTTAATCTCCACGAGACCGCGTTGTGCAGATTTGCTTTTCACAACGCATCGCTCCACGTTTTCCTTCAGGTAGTTCATTGCCTTCGTTTCCGTATCATGATTATCGCAGGAAAGAACAACGATGTACGGATTCTTATGCGGTTTTTTATTTACAAAGATCAAAAGGATCAATCCAATGATCACGCTGCCGATGACTGCGAGAGGAATCATGCCGGATGCCAGAATGATTCCGGCTGCGATGGACCAGAACAGGAAGGCGATATCCAAAGGCTCTTTGATTGCAGTTCGGAAACGGACGATGGAGAGCGCACCTACCATACCGAGAGAGAGCACCACATTGGAGGTTACGGCCAGAATTACCTGGGAAGTGATCATGGTCAGGGCAATCAATGTTACGCCAAAGGAAGAGGAATACATGACTCCCTGGTAGGTCTTTTTGTAGACAAAGAAAATAAACAGGCCGATGCCAAAGGCAAGGGCGATGGTAAGTACAATGTCAAGAATGCTGACTGCGGCAACGTTTTCCAGGAAACTGGATTTGAAAATGTCTTGAAATGTCATTTTTATACTCCTTTTGGCCGTTCTTACGGCAGTTTATTATTTTCATATTTATCCGTAGATTCTGCATTGTTCGTATTTGGAGAATGCAGTGACCCGCCTTCCGGGAATCGTAACAGCATCCCGGATAATATCCGGAAGGAATTCGTCCCATTTGACTTCTAAAAGAATGGGGGATTCTCCTGCGGGAAGTGTCAGTGTGTCCGGGTTCAGAAAGTCGGTCCGGAAATCCCCGGTCCGAATATTGTAGTCAATGGTGACGCGAACGTTTCCCGGAAAGAATACAAAGGGCTCTCTTGTATATTCCACAATTGTTTTGGGGCGAAGGCCCTGGGAACGCATCTTGTAATAAAGCTCCTGGCAAAGCGGACGGTCGCAGTCTTTCATCCATTCCGGATTTCCGGCCAGAATACTGCGGGCTTCATTTTCCGAAAGCAGGCAGCTTTCTTTTGTGCAAAGATTATTGAGCTTGCTTTTTTTCTCCAGCTGAATGCGGGAAGTGTCTGCATTGTACAGACGGATGCGGAATTTTTCCCGTCGATTTACTCCATCGGTCTTCTCCCGCAGAGCTTTATCGGAAGGAGTGTCAAAGTAAAGACTTCGAATCTCATATTTTCCGTTGATGGCATGTATATCTTTCTGCATGACTGCTGACAGACGCATGCGAAGAGTTAAGTGGTCTGCCATGTTGATTTCATGTTTCCATTCATGACGGTATTTCATAATGTATAGACGGAACCTCCTTTTACGCATAAGGCTCGTACAGCATTTCAGAAATAACCGGATTGGTTGCTGCCGGTATTTGCGGTGGTGTACGGATGCTTGTTACAGTGTATTTGATTTTGCTGAAATGAAGCTGAAAAAACGTGTGAATAATACGTGAAATGTAAAGTTTTCAGCTTTATTTCAGAATTTCGCGATAGTATAATATGGAAGAGCATGCAGGTAACAACACATATTCGCCTTATTATAATACAGGGAATGGGCTCTTTGTGCAAAATAGAATGATGATATGGGGATAATGAGATTATTATGAAGGTTTTGATTGTGGAAGATGAAAAGCTCTTGGCGGATTCTGTGAAGCTCATGCTGGAAAAGAAAGGGTTCGAGGTTGAGGCGGTATATGACGGAGTCTCCGGGGCGGAGTATGCAGAACTGGGGGTATACGATTTATTGATTCTGGATGTGATGATTCCGGGGTTGAACGGATACCAGGTGGCTCAGAGAATCCGGGAGAAACGGATCGGGACACCGATTCTGATGCTGACAGCAAAGGCGGATCTGGAAGACCGTATTAATGGTCTGAATTCCGGGGCGGATTATTATCTGACGAAGCCTTTTGATAATCGGGAACTTCTGGCCTGCATCAATGCACTTCTCCGACGGCAGGGGGCGCAGGTGGATTCGGTCAGTCTGGGAAATACTATCCTGGACCTTAGCACGGCAACGTTATCCTGTGGGAAGAGCAGCATCCGGCTTTCCGCTAAGGAATTTGATATCATGCGTATTTTGCTGGCTTCCGGAAAGAACAATCTGTCGAAGGAGCAGATCCTGGCACGTGTCTGGGGATTTGATTCGGAAGCAGTGGAGAATCATGTAGAGGTATATATTGGTTTTCTCCGGAAAAAACTGAATGCGATCGGTTCTGACATTCGAATTGAAGCGATCCGGAGACTGGGATATCATCTGGAAGTGAATCAGGAAGCGTAACAGATTATTATGGTATTGGAAAGGATTCGGGGAGGCAATGAGAAAACCGTCTCCGGAGGGGGTGGTCAGAATGATTCGAAAGCTTCGAATGAAATTTGTCATCGTAAATATGGCAATCGTTGTGGTAATGCTGGGGTTCATTTTTGCACTGGTGCTGCATTTTACCAGTGCGAACCTGGAGACTGAGAGCATTCAAATGATGCAGACCATTGCCGGCAGGCCCTTCCGGCCGGAAATTCCGGGAAGACCGGATCTTCAGGAGCAGGAGATCCTGCTTCCTTATTTCATGGTTCATATGGGACCGGATGGGGAAATGCTTACATTAAACGGGGGCTTTTATGATCTTACAGATGAGGAGCTCATGGGAAACATGGTGAAAGCAGCTGCTTCTTCATCAAAAGTGTTTGACGTGATTCCGGAGTATAATCTTCGTTTTTATAAACAGAATTTTCCGGGGAGGCAGTGCATCGTTTTTGCGGACATTTCCAGTGAACGGTCAACACTGGATTCCATGATCAAAACCTGTGGAATCATTGGTTTTTTCAGCCTGGTGGTATTT
>JABUSW010000010.1 GCA_021443885.1 Blautia sp. | reverse complement strand
ATTACATGTCATACCGCGGGGACTCCTGTTCTATTCTGTTGAGCCGGATTACGAAAAAACGGTTGATTACTTAATCCAGAAGTATTCTGAAAAAGACAAGGTTGCCTATGAAAGCATAATGCAGCTTTGTGAATGCTATCCTGAGGAGAAGATCTGTCTTCCAATGACCTATAAAAAGGTTCGAATCGAAGATGAAATGTGGGATGGTGTCGCAATTAACCTCTCCGGATTAAGGGATAAGCATTTCCATCTGGAGGATGAGATCTCTGCCAAACTCTCTTCTTTGGCAGATAGAATTTTCGGGGAAATCTGTATTACACAGAGCGACCGTATTTCTTTTTTTGATCTTGCTGACGAGACCAGATTCCGTATCGTAACCGGAGCTAGAGATGAAAAGCCTCATCCGAGATGGGGTATCGATGTATATTGTACCGTCTCCGAAGAGGATAACAACTATCGCTTTTTAATGCAGATGGTGAACAAAACCCCGGTGAACGGCAAAGAAAATATCGGGTATCTTCCTAAGATATTCAATGCAGGATTAAGTGTTGTAGGAAATGAGGCTGTTGAATTCCTGGACGTTAAGCTGGACTATTTCAAGAACAGCTATAAAGAGCGTCCGCTTGTTTATGCCGTAGCCGAAAACACTTCTGCAAGTTATGATGCCGAACATAATGCGATTGTCACCGATAACATCCCGAAGTATTGCCAGAAGCGTCTGAAAACAAAAGACGATTATAATCAATACGTTACATTTGAAAAGCTGATTTCGGACCCAATTGGCAATCTTACGGCAATCTATAATGCCATGGGCGCAGATTACCAGAAGTGCCTTTCGGCGTACAATGGTACCGCTTTTCAGTCTGAGGTCGCCAAAGAACGATTCAGAGAGGCTCTTGACGAGTACTATCGCGAAATCAATCGTTTCAAGAAAGGTATCGAACAGATTGAATACAAAGACTTCGTTAGAAAGGCTTTTATCTATATGAATAAAACCTTCCAGACAAAAATGGAAGGTGAGCATCGTGCGATTACAGGATGGCGTCTGTTCCAGATTGTGTTTATTGTATCTATGATCTGCGAAATGATTCGCAGTGAATATAAAGACGACCGCAACATTGCTGAAGCAGATATTGAAACCGCCAACTTGCTTTACTTCCCTACAGGTGGTGGTAAGACGGAGGCTTTCCTTGGTGCGTGTGTTTTTGATATGTTTTTTGATCGCTTGAGAGGAAAAAACGATGGTATTACTGCGTTCTTAAAATATCCCCTCAGGCTTTTAGCTGTGCAACAGCTGGATCGTGTTTTGACAATTGTAATGAAGGCAAACATCGTACGTGAGTCAAGTGATGATTTGTGCTTTAAAAATCCGTTCCAAGTGGGCTTCTTCGTTGGTAAAAACAACACTCCAAATAAGATTGATGCCCGCGAAACGCTTAGCGACAGGGGAAAGAAAGACAAGCCGAAAGACCTTATTATAGAGAGCGATCAGGAAACGTTAAACGACTATTATCGCTTTATTGATACTTGCCCTCGTTGTGGACAGAAAACTGTGAATCTGAGGTTCAACAAAGAACGCTGGAACCTGGAGCATGTATGCGATAATCCGGATTGCAAGGCCGGTGTATTGCCTCTCCTAATTGTAGATAATGAGATTTATCGTTTCTTACCATCCATTGTGGTAAGCACGGTGGATAAAATGGCAATGCTCGGAACCACTAACGAATTCCGTATGCTGTTTGGTCAGGTTAAGAAAAAGTGCGCAATACACGGTTTCACAAGTGGTTCCAAGTGCGATTGCGGAGCGTGCAACAATAAAAACGCACTTAGCTCTGCGGGTCCGTTAAAGGATCCGATTCCGACATTATTCATTCAAGATGAGATGCACCTTGTTAAGGAAAGCTTGGGAACATTTGATGCACATTACGAATCCTTTATAAACTATTATGCAAAAGAGCTCGTTCCTCCGCAGCAGCGTAAACAGATTCGTTTTGTCGGGGCAACGGCAACCATTTCTATGTACAGAGAGCATATCCGCAATCTATATCATATGAACGGTCGTAGATTCCCTTGCGAATATCCATCGGTAAAGAGCGGAGAAGACTTTTATTCTTACACCGATGACAAAGATGTTACAAGAATCCTTTTGGGGTATGCCCCGTACGGTCGCTCCATCACTGATGGCATGTGGGAATCGGTGTACGTAATGCGTTTGGTTGTGTATAGATTGATTCAGTTCCTTGAAGAAAGCTATTCGCAGTTATGCAAAAAGGGCTTTGATGGGTCTATAGAGACTTACAAGGAAATGCTCTATGACTACTGGATCGAGCTTGTTTATAACAACCGCAAACAGGACGCAATGGAACTTGAGAATGCTTTCCAGAATCAGGGCAACAACTATCTTGAGGCGAAAGGCGTTCCTAAGTTTGTGATCGAACAGATGACAAGTGATGTAGACTTTCAGACTGTTAGAAAGACGTTGTTCGATATCCAGGCGAATCGCCGTAATTATGAAAGTACAAATCTGTTGTTAGCGACAAGTACCATTTCTCATGGTGTCGATGAGGATTCCTTCAACGTGATGTACTTCTTCGGTATGCCAAATAACAACGCTGAGTACATACAGGCATATTCAAGAACCGGCCGTAAGTATACAGGTATTGTTATTGATATTATTCGTCTGATGAGGGTGCGAGACCGTTCATATTTGAAAAACTTTGTGGTCTTTCATCAAAACAGGGATGATCTGGTAGAGTCCGTGCCTATTAACAGGTGGGCTAAAAATGCGATTTATAGTACATTGCCGGGCCTGCTTTCAGGATTGATAATGCAATACTATACTGTTCAAACCGATTCGGATAATCTATACCAAGCCGTTAAGGTTAAAAAATTATTGGCAGATGGCGCAATCCCTGTTGACGATATAATCAGCAAATTGATTATGGCATATGGATGCAATGATCAGGAAAAAATGTCGATTCCTTACAGAGAGATAATCGAAGAGGAAGTGACCAACATCCTTTCGGGCATTCAGAATGGAAATTTCACAACCAATGATTTCTTATCAGACGCGATTGCGAAGTTCTCCAAAGGAAAAAAGAGTCCGATGCGCAGCTTGCGCGATACGGAAGAACAGATCGTAATTGAGATTTAAGGTGACAAGATATGGAACGAAGTAAAAGCCAAGCAGTATATAGATTTCTTCCGGAAATGTGGATTTCTGAGAAGGATGATGATACCGGAAGAGCGGTATCGGCAAGAATTAAAAACTGGAACTACATCCGCATGCCGGGAATCTATGAAAGCTTTATTCAAAATGAGATTAAAAGGCAGATAAAGCTATTCGGCGACAGAGGCGGAGATATCAACTCTTTTGATATCACGCCTGGCAATAATTCTTTTGCTGTAGTGGAACCTGCATGTAATGAAGGAATTCCGGATATCATTGGGGAGATATCTCCGCTGGTATTCTACTGTAGTTCATGCGGAAAGGCTTTTGATCGCAGAAAAGCATCGGCTGTTGATAAATATACTTGGAAATGCCCGGATTGCGGGAAATTTACGGTAAAGCAACTACAAATGATTTATGCTTGTGAATGCGGATATGC
>JABUSW010000345.1 GCA_021443885.1 Blautia sp. | reverse complement strand
GGATGAGAAAATGAAAGGTAAAACAGCAGGCTTTTATATGACGATCGTTGCCGCATTACTTTCCGTCGTTGGAGCAATCCTCTATGGTTCTGTAATGTACAAACTGAATATGGTATATGGCTTTCTGATTGCAGCCATTGTGTTAGGAGTGCTGGCGTTTTTGCTTGGCAAAACATCGGTTGTAAATCTGATTCCGGTAGTGAACGCAGTGCTTATGGCATCTGCCGGTGTATGGGCCGCTTCTCTGATGGTAAATCAGATTGGTTATGTGGTTGCCGGACTGGATGGATTTAACACAATTCAGAGCTTTGTGATTTTTGAAGTAGTAGCAGTTCTGGCGATGCTTTTGAATATTATTGCATCTTTTCTTCCGATGAAGAAAAATTAATCAGACCGTTGACGAAGAAATTAAACAGATAGAAGCACTTATGTAAATTATTATGGTATGTGAAGAGCTCACATCCGTGATGATAAAATAAGAAAGAAAGAGGGAAATCAAAATGAAGAAATTATCTACAGTTTTACTTTCAACAGTTGCAGTTGTTGGAATGGCAGTATCCGCAAATGCGGCAACGGCAGCAGATCTTCCGGTTGAGCCACAGTTCGATCCGGCAGCGGACTGCGAACAGTACACAGTCGTTGAGTATACCATTGAAGACCTGAATGCAGATCTGGTTTGTACAGTATGCAAAACCGGTGAAGACACCTATCAGATCCTTACCAATTTCTATGGCGATGATCAGGACTGGAAAGGCACTTATGATGGTTCTGCAGTTACAACAGAATCAGATAAAACAGGCTTTATGGAAGGTGATGCACCTGCAATCATCCAGAAAGCAATCGATCAGGATCTCTGGGTAGCAATGGGAGAAGAAGCAGAAGCACCTGCAGATGAAGCAGCAGAAGCTCCGGCTGGGGAAGCAGAAAAAGTTGTATGGGAAACAGAGCCGCAGTTTGCTCCAAATCCGGACTTTGAAGTGTATACCGTTGTGGAATATACCATCGAAGACCTGAATGCTGATCTGGTTTGCACCGTTTGCAAAAAAGGCGAAGATACCTATGATATTCTGACAAACTTCTACGGTGATGATCAGGATTGGATCGGAACATTTGATGGCGAAGCAGTTATTACAGAAACGGACAAAACAGGCTTTATGGAAGGTGATGCACCTGCAATCATCAAACTGGCAGAAGAGAACACTGTATGGGCAAACGTTGCAGACGATACCGTTGTAGGCGGTGCAGCAGAGGAAGCTCCGGCAGCAGATGCAGCAGAAGAGGCACCGGCAGCAGATGCAGCAGCATTCCCGACAGAACCGCAGTTTGACCCAAATCCGGATTATGAGACATACACAGTTGTGGAATACACAATTGAAGACCTGAATGCAGATCTGGTTTGCACCGTTTGCAAAAAAGGAGAAAACGAATATGAAATTCTGACAAACTTCTATGGCGATGATCAGGATTGGGCTGGAACCTATGATGGTTCTGCAGTAACAACAACATCTGACAAGACAGGCTTTATGGAAGGTGATGCACCTGCAATCATCCAGAAGGCAATTGATCAGGATATCTGGGCTCCGATCGCATAATCGTTACAAATCATGATGAGCATTATCATTGATTTGCTGCAAGAAGAAAAAAACAGCCGCTCCTTTGGGAACGGCTGTTTTCTTATGCTTTTATTCACGTTTATGAAGAAGTGGCATTAGCTACACGCTGAGTTTCTTTTCCATGATCCATCCGGTAATCGCATACATAACAGTTGTTAATACCAAACCACCTGCCATGACAAGGATATACTTCATTGTCTGGCTGTCGGATCCCGGAATCAAGGTCAGAATGCGGGAACAGAGAATGGAAAGGATTATGAATAATACAAAGCTGATCAGCCGGCTGAACTTCTTACCATTAAAAAGTGTTGCGGAAAGAACAATGGCCAGATCACCGATTACAATGGTCATAAGCCAGGAGACCAACACATCTGCAAAAACCAATATGCCGGTGGGGCCTAACTGATTCCAGTCGATCTGAATATTTGCGAATGTTTCAAGCAATCGGAACATTTCTTTTAAACCACCGAACTTTGCAACCATAACAGAAACGTCAAAGGCAGCTAGTAATGTGAAAAAGACACCCGCAAGTAGAAGGGTAAGTGCATTCATCATCACTTTGGATCCCAGGATCTGATAACTGGATCTAGGTGTCAAAAACAGCATATAGCTTTGTTTTGTAGATAGATCTTTGGAAAAGGTCAATAAGCTTTCGATACCTATGAAGACGATTCCCACAGCGGCACAAAGGAAAAGACCGGAAATTCCTAAAGTCAGTGTAAGTTTGTTCTTTTGATCAATAAACAGACCAACCAGAAACAGGATTTCAGCAAGTGCCGTAAAAACCAGAATTACATATTTTGAAAACAGAGATTTTTTCCATTCATATTTCATTAGTTTTTTCATTCTGTCATTCCTCCATAACCATATATTTTCCGATACATATCAACGATGGAAAGACCTTCTTTTTCACGAAGCTCTTCCGTTATACAGCTGTATACAACAACACTTTCTTTCATAAAGATAGCCGTATCTACGATTTTTTCCAGCTCATCTACCAGATGGCTGGATACCATCAGGGCGGTGTGTTCGTCACATTCTTCCAAAATGGTTTTGATGATATCTTCTCTGGCGATGAGGTCGATGCCATTCAGCGGTTCATCAAGCAGAATGATCTCTGCTTTTCTTGCCATGGTAACGGCGATCTTAGCTTTGGCCATCATACCGGAAGAGAGATTCTTTGCTTTTAAATCCGGGGTCAGCTGCATTCTTTTCAGCAGCGCCAGATAACGTTCCATGGAGAAGTCATCAAAGAAATCATTATAGTATTTTCCAACGTCTCCGATGGTCATCCAGGAATAAAAATACGGTTCTGTAGACATATAAGCAATTCTCTTTTTGCTTTCCACATTAATGGGAGCACCATTGTACAGCATTTCTCCGCTGGTTGGCTTGGTCAGACCGGCTGCCATTTTCATCCAGGTTGTCTTCCCGCTTCCGTTAGGACCAAGAATTGCGTAGATGTGTCCGGGTTCCATTTTGATCGATACGTGATCTACGGCAGTTTTGCTCATAAATTTTTTGGTGATTTCTTTGCTTTCTAACATTTTCTTATTTGCACAGATTGCTGTGCGCCTCCTCTCTGATTAATTCGATACATTCCTCTGCATTGATACCCAGTCGTTCCATTCCTTTTAGAAAGTAATGGAGATACTGCAGGGACATTTCCTTTTTGATCTTCATAATTAACGCAGGATCTTCCGTAACAAAGGTTCCAAGACCCCGTCTTGTGAAGCAGATTCCTTGTGCTTCCATTTCTTTATAGACTCTGTTTGCAGTGTTTGGATTGATGGAATATTTTAAGGCCAGATCTCTTCCGGAGGGAAGTTTTTCCCCTGGCTTGAGAACTCCTGAGATAATGTCCATTTTGATCCATGTAATAACCTGCAGATAGATTGGAACAGATGTTGAATAATTCATTGAATTCTCCTTTGAACTGATTTCGTACAAATCCTGATTCGCATTTTGTTAAGATTTGTTTTAAAGAAGTATTAGTGAACTCCTGACATAGTACACTAGAATAATAATG
>JABUSW010000201.1 GCA_021443885.1 Blautia sp. | reverse complement strand
ATTATTATTATCAAAGAATTTCTGAAATAAGTACTCTGAGTATGAATATTTTCAAATATCCGGAGCTTGCTGATAAAACCAGAGCCAGTGAACTGATTTCTGCATTTGAAGAGAAAAAACAGCTGGCAGATCTGGTGAAGGAACGAATGTCTGACAAAGAGAATACCGGCATTCAGGTCTATATCGGAGATGAACTTCCCATTCAGAACATGAGAGACTGCAGCGTTGTGACAGCAACGTATGAGCTGGGGGAAGGAATGCATGGAACCATCGGAATCATCGGCCCGAAGAGAATGGATTATGAAAACGTTATGGAGAGCCTGAAGAAACTGAAGATCCAGTTAGACGATGTTTTGAAGAATAAGTAAGGTTCATGAGATAAATAAGATACAAAAGAACCGGAAAGGCGGTCAGAAAAAGTGGAACAGAATAATCATACATCTGAGGAATTGCAGGAAAATACTGTAGAGACACCGGTGACAGAAGAACAGACCGGGGAACCGGATACCGTTTTGGAACCGGAAGCTGCGGAAGAAACTGCAGCAGCCGAAGAGGCAGACGAGGAGTCGGAGAAAACGGAAGAAACTGTAGAACCGGAGGAAACTGCGGAAACGGAAGAAACGGCAGAAACCACAAAGGAAAAACCTACATTCTTTGGGAAAAGAAAGAAAGAAAAAGAGAAGTACGAGCAGCAGATCGAGGAGCTTACAGATAAGCTGAAGAGAAATATGGCGGAATTTGATAATTTCCGGAAACGAACGGAGAAAGAAAAATCCAGCATGTATATCATTGGCGCAAAGGAAATCGTAGAAAAGATTCTTCCTGTAGTGGATAATTTCGAACGAGGTCTTGCACAGGCTTCTGAAGAAGATCCTTTTGCAGAAGGAATGAAAATGATCTACAAGCAGCTTATGACAACTTTGGACGATCTGGGAGTAAAGCCCATCGAATCGGTAAACAAGGAGTTTGACCCGGGTCTTCACAATGCTGTAATGCATGTGGAAGATGAAAATGTGGGAGACAATATCGTTGTAGAAGAGTTTCAGAAGGGCTATACTTACAAGGATTTCGTCGTTCGGCACAGTATGGTCAAAGTCGCAAATTAAACTGTGAAACCAATTCATAAGAATCTGACATAAATACAGAATAGAATTCAGGAGGAAAAGATTATGGGAAAAATTATTGGTATTGACTTAGGTACAACAAACAGCTGCGTAGCAGTTATGGAAGGTGGACAGCCAACGGTTATCGCAAATACAGAAGGTGCAAGAACAACACCATCTGTAGTAGCATTTACGAAGACAGGAGAACGTCTTGTAGGGGAACCTGCAAAACGTCAGGCAGTTACAAATGCAGAGAAGACGATTTCTTCCATTAAGAGAGAAATGGGTTCGGATTACCGCGTTGCAATCGATGATAAGAAATACTCTCCCCAGGAGATTTCTGCAATGATTCTTCAGAAACTGAAAAAAGATGCAGAAGGTTATCTGGGAGAAACCGTTACAGAAGCCGTTATCACAGTGCCGGCATATTTTAACGATGCACAGCGCCAGGCAACAAAGGATGCCGGAAAGATCGCGGGCCTTGATGTAAAGCGTATCATCAATGAGCCTACTGCAGCAGCACTTGCTTATGGACTGGACAATGAGAAAGAACAGAAGATCATGGTTTATGACCTTGGCGGCGGTACATTTGATGTTTCCATTATTGAGATCGGGGATGGCGTTATCGAGGTATTATCCACAGCCGGCAATAACCGTCTTGGAGGAGATGACTTCGACCAGAAGATCACAAACTGGATGTTAAGCGAATTCCAGAAAGCAGAGGGTGTTGACCTGTCCAATGACAAAATGGCGCTCCAGAGATTAAAAGAAGCAGCTGAGAAGGCAAAGAAAGAGCTTTCTTCTGCAACAACCACAAACATCAATCTTCCGTTCATTACTGCAACAGCAGAAGGACCAAAGCATTTTGATATGAACCTTACAAGAGCAAAATTCGATGAGCTGACCCATGATCTTGTAGAGAAGACTGCAGAGCCGGTACGCCGTGCACTTTCCGACGCGGGAATCAATGCTTCTGAGCTTGGACAGGTGCTTCTGGTTGGCGGATCTACACGTATCCCTGCGGTACAGGATAAGGTTCGTCAGCTGACCGGAAAAGAGCCCAGCAAGTCTCTGAATCCGGATGAGTGCGTGGCACTTGGTGCTTCCGTACAGGGTGGAAAGCTTGCCGGTGATACAGGTGCCGGAGACATTCTTCTTCTGGATGTAACCCCGCTTTCCCTTTCCATCGAGACACTTGGCGGTGTAGCAACTCGACTGATCGAAAGAAATACAACGATTCCGACAAAGAAGAGTCAGGTATTCTCGACGGCAGCAGATAACCAGACGGCAGTTGATATCAACGTAGTACAGGGTGAGCGTCAGTTCGCAAGGGACAACAAATCTCTGGGACAGTTCCGTCTGGATGGTATCCCGCCGGCACGCCGCGGTGTTCCGCAGATCGAAGTTACCTTTGACATTGATGCAAATGGTATCGTAAATGTATCTGCAAAAGACCTTGGAACAGGCAAGGAACAGCACATTACCATCACGGCAGGCTCCAACATGTCCGATGATGATATCGAAAAGGCTGTAAGAGAAGCTGCTGAATTCGAGGCGCAGGATAAGAAGCGTAAAGACGCCATCGATACCAGAAACAATGCAGATTCTATGGTATTCCAGGTTGAAAATGCTATGAAAGAAGCAGGAGATTCACTGGATGGAGCCGATAAGGCAGCAGTTGAAGCAGATTTGAATGCATTGAAGGATCTTCTTTCCCAGACAGCGAATGTGGAAGAGATGAGCGAAAGCCAGGTTGCAGATATCAAGGCTGCACAGGATAAGATGATGGAAAGTGCCCAGAAGCTTTTCGCAAAAATGTATGAGCAGCAGCAGGCAGGACAGGCCGGACCGGCACCGGATATGAACATGGGCGGCGGACAAGGCGGCAACGAAGCCGGATACGATGATGTAGTGGATGCGGATTTCAAAGAAGTTTAATATAACCGTCGAAACGAAAATATAGGGAAAAAGAGATGGCTGATAAGAGAGATTACTATGAGGTCCTCGGAGTTGACAGAAATGCCGATGAAGCAGCGTTGAAGAAAGCATACCGCAATTTAGCGAAAAAATATCACCCGGATGTAAATCCGGGTGATAGCGATGCAGAGGCAAAGTTTAAAGAAGCAACAGAAGCGTATACAATTCTGAGTGATCCGGAGAAAAGAAAAACATACGACCAGTTTGGTCATGCAGCTTTTGAAAACGGCGGCGGTGGAGCCGGTGGCTTTGGCGGATTTGATTTTTCCGGCATGGACATGGGTGATATCTTCGGCGATATTTTTGGTGATATTTTTGGCGGCGGCAGAAGCAGGAGCCGCTCCAACAACGGCCCGATGCGGGGAGCAAATCTCCGTGCCCGTATTAACATCACTTTTGAGGAAGCGGTTTTCGGCTGTGAGAAAGAAATTGAGATCACATTAAAGGATGAATGTACTGTCTGCAATGGAACCGGTGCGAAACCCGGAACCTCTCCCGTAACCTGCCCGAAATGTAATGGAGAAGGGCAGATCGTCTATACGCAGCAGTCTATGTTTGGCATGGTA
>JABUSW010000185.1 GCA_021443885.1 Blautia sp. | reverse complement strand
ATAGCGCCGTCCATCTGAGCTGCACCTGTGATCATGTTCTTAACGTAGTCAGCATGTCCTGGGCAGTCAACGTGTGCATAGTGACGATTTTCTGTTTCATACTCAACGTGAGCGGTAGAGATTGTGATACCACGCTCTCTTTCTTCCGGAGCTTTATCAATGTTTTCGAAATCTGTAGCTGTATTACCAGCAACTCTTTCGGAAAGAACTTTTGTGATCGCTGCTGTTAAAGTTGTTTTACCATGGTCTACGTGTCCGATAGTACCAATGTTACAATGCGGTTTGCTTCTCTCAAACTTAGCCTTAGCCATTTTAAAATTCCTCCTTGAAATTATCCTCTTTAAAGAATCATTTATTATTTAGTTTAAAACCTACTAGCCTTGATTATATGGTATCCCCCATATATTTGCAAGCTTTTTCTATTCATCAATCCTTGTTATTCAGCACTTTTTCCTGAACGGACTTCGGTACCTGCTCATATTTCTCGAAGAACATCGAGTAGTTGCCACGTCCCTGTGTTCTGGAACGAAGGTCTGTAGAATATCCGAACATTTCGGAAAGCGGTACATATCCACGAATCATCTTTCCACCGCCGATATCTTCCATACCCTCGATACGGCCACGACGGGAGTTGATATCACCGATAACATCACCCATATAATCTTCCGGAGTTGTAACTTCAACTCTCATGATCGGCTCAAGAAGAATCGGGGAAGCTTTCTTCATCGCATCCTTGAATGCCAGAGATCCGGCAATGTGGAATGCCATTTCCGAAGAATCGACTTCATGATAGGAACCATCATATACATTAGCGTATATACCAACTACCGGATATCCGCCAAGTACACCAGCCTTCATCGCATCTTCGATACCTTCGCCAACTGCCGGGATATATTCCTTCGGAATCGCACCACCGACAACAGTCGATTCAAACTTGTAAAGCTGATCGCCGTTGGCATCCATCGGCTCGAATTTCACTTTACAGTGACCGTACTGACCACGACCACCGGACTGTTTTGCATACTTGCTGTCAACATCAACCGGTTTTGTAATGGTTTCTTTGTAAGCAACCTGAGGAGCACCTACGTTTGCCTCTACCTTGAATTCACGAAGGAGACGGTCAACGATGATTTCCAGATGGAGCTCACCCATACCGGCAATGATGGTCTGTCCTGTTTCTTTATCTGTATGAGCACGGAATGTCGGATCTTCTTCTGCAAGTTTTGCAAGAGATTCACCAAGTTTGCCCTGACCGGCTTTTGTCTTCGGCTCAATTGCCAGCTCGATAACCGGTTCCGGGAATTCCATAGACTCAAGGATAACCGGATGCTGTTCATCACAGATCGTATCACCTGTGGAAGTTACTTTAAATCCGATTGCTGCAGCGATATCACCGGAGTAAACCTTATCAAGCTCCTCTCTCTTATTCGCATGCATCTGCAGGATACGTCCTACACGTTCTTTCTTACCTTTTGTAGCATTCAATACGTATGAACCGGAGTTCATTGTACCGGAATATACACGGAAGTAAGCAAGCTTTCCAACGAACGGGTCAGACATGATCTTAAACGCAAGAGCTGAAAACGGCTCTTCGTCAGAAGAATGTCTTACGACTTCGTTGCCATCAAGATCAACACCTTTGATTGCCGGAACATCCAGTGGAGATGGCATAAACTCAATAACTGCATCCAGAAGCTTCTGAACACCTTTATTTCTGTAAGCTGTACCACAGCATACCGGAACTGCCTGACATTCGCAGGTTGCCTTTCGCAATGTTGCTTTCAATTCATCTACCGATGGAACATCATCTTCCAGATAACGCATCATCAGCTCATCATCCAGCTCACAGATTTTCTCGATAAGCTCTGAACGATAAAGCTCTGCGTCTTCCACCATGTCTTCCGGGATATCGATAATCGAAATATCGTCACCCTTATCATCATTGTAGATGTATGCTTTCATCTCGAACAAATCCACAATTCCCTTGAACTCATCTTCCTTACCGATCGGAAGCTGAATACAGATTGCATTTTTGCCAAGACGTGTTTTAATCTGTTCTACTGCACCGTAGAAATCGGCACCAAGAATATCCATCTTATTGATAAATGCCATTCTCGGTACGTTATATGTATCAGCCTGACGCCAAACATTTTCTGACTGCGGTTCTACACCACCCTTTGCACAGAAAACTCCGACAGCACCGTCTAGCACACGAAGAGAGCGCTCTACTTCTACAGTAAAGTCTACGTGTCCAGGAGTATCAATAATATTGATACGATGCTCTAAAGCACCTGGTTTCTTCTGGCAGTTCTCCTGCAATGTCCAGTGACATGTAGTAGCAGCGGAAGTGATCGTGATACCTCTCTCCTGTTCCTGCTCCATCCAGTCCATGGTAGCAGTACCTTCATGGGTATCGCCAATCTTGTAGTTAACACCGGTATAGTAAAGAATACGTTCTGTCGTTGTAGTCTTACCAGCATCAATATGAGCCATAATACCAATGTTTCTGGTTCTGTCTAATGGGTAATCTCTTCCAGCCATTGGAATTCCTCCTAGAATCTATAGTGAGCAAATGCTTTATTAGCCTCAGCCATCTTATGCATGTCTTCTTTACGTTTTACAGAAGCACCTGTATTGTTCATTGCATCCAACAGCTCATTCGCAAGTCTTTCTTCCATTGTTTTCTCGCCTCTTTTACGAGAGAACATGGTCAGCCATCTTAAAGCAAGGGCCTGACGGCGATCTGCTCTGACTTCGATCGGTACCTGATAAGTAGCACCACCGATACGTCTTGCTTTAACCTCGAGAACAGGCATAATATTGTTCATTGCCTCTTCAAATACTTCAATCGCTGGTTTACCAGCTTTTTCTTCAATTCTTGCAAAAGCGCCGTAAACGATCTTCTGCGCTACGCCCTTCTTACCATCTAACATGATGTTATTGATAAGCTTTGTAACAACTTTATTGTTGTACATCGGATCTGCAAGAACGTCTCTTTTCTGAGTATGTCCTTTACGTGGCACGTTACTTCCCTCCTTAATCATATTGATCAGCAAAATGCTGCCGCGATTATATCATAGGTACTCACACAGTAAACTATTGCATGTTCGCACTGGCAAGGTTCTATATTTAACCCGCAACCGACAGGGTATATGGAACACCGTACAAATTGATATAGTTTCCGTCAATACTTCTTATGATAAGAATCGAAAACTGCCAGCCTTATGCTAAGCAATTCTCTTATTTTTTAACTTTTGGTCTTTTCGCACCGTATTTGGAACGGGCCTGTCTTCTGTTAGCAACACCTGCGGTGTCCAGTGTACCTCTGATGATATGGTATCTGGTACCAGGTAAGTCCTTAACACGTCCGCCACGGATCAGAACAACGCTATGCTCCTGAAGGTTATGTCCCTCACCCGGGATATAGCTTGTTACTTCAATACCGTTGGAAAGACGAACTCTGGCAATTTTTCTAAGAGCAGAGTTAGGCTTCTTAGGTGTAGCAGTCTTAACTGCTGTACAAACGCCACGTTTCTGTGGTGCAGACTGTTCAACAGCTTTCTTTCTAAGAGAATTGTATGTTCTCTGAAGAGCCGGAGCTGTAGATTTCTTAACAGCTGTCTGACGTCCTTTTCTTACTAACTGGTTAAATGTTGGCATTCCAATTCACCTCCCGATTATC
>JABUSW010000258.1 GCA_021443885.1 Blautia sp. | reverse complement strand
AAGTGCCATCAACCGTGTCATTGAGGACGAGAATCATTATTTCACAAAAGAAACATTAACCCGCACCTTTGAATCCAACGATTTGGCACTGTCAGCCGGAAATCTGCGGCGTGACCGTAATCACCCCAACGATATCCTTGACCGAATCGACGTTGACGTTGTTACCGAAAAGCTCAAAAAAGCATTGGAAATCCTCGACATAGAGGAGCAGTGTGTAAAAATCGACGATATTCATGCAACGGAGATAAAGGAGTATCTGGAGCTTTTGGATCTCATAAAATATGTAGATAAGGAACAAATTCCAGGCACAAATCATAAGGCAGCCATATCTGTAATTACTCAGCCCGGTATGCGTTACGTACAGGCCACAGAGCTCGTCCGCAGTATCCTGTCTGATCAAACATTCAGGGAACTTGATATTGTAGAGCGTAACGCTGTTCTTGAGCGTATCCTGAGCGAAATTAAGGGCAGAATGATGGAAGAGATCGTTCTTCTTGAAACAAAGCTTGCCAATCCTGAAAAGCAGGTTTTTAAGCTCTGGTTTGCTGTCGGTGAATTTGATATGGTTGTATGTGACCCGGAAACGCTCACGAGCAAAATATACGAAATCAAACACGCAACCGAGGCAGTTGCGGCACAGTACAGACATTTAACTGACGAGCAGAAATGCAAAGAAACAGAACGCCAATTCGGAAAGATTACGGGTAGGTATGTAATCTATCGCGGCAAACCTTTTCCGGAAAACAGTGTTGATTATCTGAACGTGGAAGAGTATATGAGACTGCTTTCCAAAACAGATAAACAGGGGCAATGATTCCCGGAATAAATTGCAGCGGGCTTACAAGCATTTTTTCCTCATTTTTCTGGCCCCCTTATGGCCCCGAGATTTTTCCGGACGCTGCGAGATCATCAAAGCGGCTCAACTCTCGGAGAATGACTTCTTCGGAAGTGCCATCAGCAAAGATCTGATGGAGATCCTGAGCACTATCCGGGAAAACCATGGAAGCGATCCTACAACTGCTGACACCACCGGTACCGATATGGTGAAGAATGCCCTCGATACCGCTACCCATTTCGAAGGCTCCCCCGAGGAAGCAAAGACGGCCATGTTCCTGAGCAAGCTCGGAATCAAGTACAACAAGCTCACCAAGGATGAACTGGTGACTCTTATGAAAATCCTGCGCAAGTCGGATTTTCTGAAATCTCCCGACAGCAAGAGGGGCCGAGGCAGAAAAAAATAAGCAGGAGATATTATATGAAACCCGATTTTTCAAACATCTACATGACCGGTCGCCTTTGCTATCTTTTCATGTGTATAGAAAAGTATCTCGTTACCAGATGGCCTGACAGGAACTGGGTCCCCGTTGCGGAAGCCCTCTGGCAATGAACCGGCCAGACATGGGATATCTGTTCTGGAAAACAGTTCGATCATTTTGGGGAATCGATCCTCTTCCGGTTTATCGAACCGGTAGAATTGGGGATTGCCGTTGCTTTTCGCCCGGATTCTGTATCGCCCGTCCCTAATAAACTGCCAGAATCTTTCGCCGAATTCCTTCGTCTGAGCTTCGACGATCAGAACAATGTCGAGATCCTTTGTTGTCCGGTCAAAGTTGATTTCCTGCTCTTCAAAGGACACGCTACAGGCAGCTCCGCCAATCAGAACATACTGATCCGTATAATCCCGGAAATACTCCTGAAATACATCAACCCCTTTTACCATACAAGCTCCTCCAGCATCTTGTTCTTACAGCTTTCCACCCGCGGATCGTCCAGCTCCTGCTCTGTCAGCATCAATGTCAAGGACAGCGGGTCCACTGCATTTCGTTTTCCGAAGGTCAGAAGGTATCCCACCTCCTGAATCACGCAGGCCGGCTCTTCGTTTGCCGGTACCTCCCGAATGCCTTTGATTCCGAGCTCTCCTATCTGATCCTTTCTGACCGCATAGGTTGGATAGTGGTCCTCTCCAAACATGGAATATTCCGCAAGAGCAGTTGTTCCGCTCAGAATCATATCCGTGTCCGGCCTCCGTTCCGGGCGGAAGGTGCGAATAACGGGGTTGCGCAGAAACGGCAGCATGGTCTCCCACATTTCTTTTTTGTCGTCCATGGCATAAAAACGCCTGGATCTTCTCTGGGTTTTCAGAAAGGGCAGACCCAGTGCTTCAATCTCATCGTAGCACCTGGTCACGGACATTCTGGACACGTGGAGTAATTCGGCAGCCTGTACCGCAGACACGTCCTTCCAGTTTTCATACAGGGCTTTCAGAAGCAGTTTCTGCGTAAGGAAGGAAATCACCGTGCAGTTCTTCGGCGGCCTCCCGGCATTTTCCTGCAGGAGCATCCCCGCAAACGGCAGATAGACCTGATGGTTTTCCCACACGAAGGGAATTCCTTCTTCCACCATCTTGGGCGCTGCGTACCAGTTGACTTTTTTCAGATAAAATGCGCAGAGGTATCCTGTGTACCGTTCCATCTGAAGACGCATTTTCCGAAGCTCTGTCAGGCCCATGTCCTCAATCGGTGCTGCCAGAAGGAACTCCTGCGATCCCAACTTCAGAATCTTCAGTTCAAAAACATTTCTGCAGCCCAGCGGCAATTTGCCGAGGTCTTCATATTTCCTCTCGTCGATGCTTTGATGCATTATCTGTTCCAGATATTCCTTCACAGTATCACCTCCGTGTTCTTGATTTGAATTGTAACTCGTTTTATGTTACAAGTCAAATATTTTCTCACCTCCTCTGTTTTTATTGCCTACAAGAAAAGACAGGTCCGAAAAAGCCTTATTTTATGCGGCTTTTCGTCCTGTCCTTAATATAGCTCGTGTTCCGGTTGCCATGACAAGCAGAAGCCTTTTCTGCCCCTTTGCAGAGGAATCTGCCGCTCCAAACCGGTCAAAAAACATGCTCATAAAAGGCGTCCCCGTTAGAACTGTACGCAAAGGGAATGTCCATCATCTTGGCATAGGGCATTGCCTGCTGAAGGCCGAAGGAAACGGTGTGGTTATTGTCCTTCGCTTCAACGATGGCAATAGGGTTATTAGCATTGATATAGAGGATATAATCTGCCTTTTTAGCCGGTTCGCGGGAGACGAGATTGCCTTTGATATTCACCTTGCCGTCGGTGAACCGGACCTTCGTTTCCATTGTGATTCGATTTTGCCATCCGGCAGCAACACATACCAAAGTGAGACAGGAATGGGAAAGAGATAAAGAGAACTGACGAGGCAAAAAGATCACCTGCCTATTTAATAGAATCAAACCGCGCTGCAAAAGTATCAAACAAGACAAAAATGATACTAATGCATTGACGTTGATGCTGATCAAGACTATACTCAACCTTGTTGGGAAAGGTCTGAAGAAATAGTTGACTCAAGAAATGAGGTACAGATATGAGAGAATTGAATTATACCAAACGTTGGGAAAAGATGCTTACTCCGGAGGTGGTAGGAATGATGACGGCCATCCATGAGTATAAGGGCGAGCAGACATTGTTTATTGAAGCCCATAAGGATGAGCTGACTGAACTTATGGAGATTGCCAAGATTCAAAGTACAGAAGCATCAAACAGAATCGAAGGTATCTCCACAACGGATGACAGATTAAAGAAGCTCCTTATGGACAAAACCACTCCACGAAGCCGCAATGAGCAGGAAATCGCAGGCTACAGAGATGTCCTGAATACTATCCATGAGAGTTATGACTATATTCAGCTGAAGCCCGGCGTAATTCTGCAGCTCCATAGAGATTTATATAAATTCATGGGAACCGG
>JABUSW010000244.1 GCA_021443885.1 Blautia sp. | reverse complement strand
TCGGGTACATGTACCCGACGAGATGTTTTCATTTGTTATAAATCTCCCCACGAAGAGCAATCACTTCGACTTGAAGCTTCTTCTTCTCTTCTTCCAGCCTTGCGATTCGTCTGTCTTTAGCGGCAATGATTACATCCTTAGACTTTGCTGTCTGGTCGAATTTCGCTCTCTTATTGATTTCATTATTCACATCATTTCTCCGATGTTCCTCTATGATTCTTCTGGTTTCAGGATCTTCATATAAAAAGTGTCTTGAGATACCGCTTCTCTGCGATACTGTACTGAAATTAACCTTCATGCCCTCGGCTTTTAATTCGTTTACCGTCTGGAGAGCTTTTTCCCTGGCTTTATTAGTTCGGTCGATATTGCTGCGCTGCAATCCACTTTGGTTAGGCATTGGGTTCCTCCCGAAGGGATCCGTTCTTATGAACAATCCCTTCCTGACAGATGCGATCCGCCATGGCCATCAGCAGTTCCAGATAAGCCTGGTTTTTGTCAACCCATTCAGGACGGCATAGCTGCTTACCCAATGCGATCTGTGCCTCTACACGCCTGATTTCTTCACGGTATTCCTCCAGATTTTCGTGTGTACTGCAGAAGCTGGCGCATTCAAGGCAATGCTTCAGCTGAGTCTTGCATTGAAGCTTTGAGGGTTTAAAGCAAACTCCAAATGGTACCCGAACCGCATCAAGACCTTCTCTGACACATTCATAACTGACTGTCCCGGCCGGAACCGCTGCCCGCATCTTCTCCGGCGGATCTGCTGTCAGATGCAAAATACCAAGCGCTTCTGTTTCCTTCCATTTTTTATACAGCACATTGTCCGATACCTTCGCATAATGCAGACTCATCTGCAGACTGCAATGGCCAAGCATACGCTGTATTACCCCAATCGGCATTCCCTGTTCTGCATACTCAGTGGCACGGGTATGGCGCAGGGAGTGCGTCCTGAAATGGTAAGGCTTACCGTCAGCATCCAGTATTCCTTTGCGGTTGATCATATCCTGTACCGCATTAGCAAAAGCCATCTTACTGTATGGCAAACCGAGATTGACGCCTTTATAGGTGTTGAACAGGTATCGCTCCGGATTGTTCTGCTCTGTGCTTCTGTCAGCCGCCTCTTTCTTAAGGCCTTCTACCATTTCCGCCACATCTTCACGAATGGGTATTTTCAAGAGCGGAATCCCGGTCTTTGTAATCTCACCGCACAGATAAGGTACATACTTTGTATCCTCTTTGTCCCAGACATAGTCCAGACAGTTATCATACCGGAGGTTCAGGATATCCGTGCCTCTCCAGCCGGTCTCTCGCAGAAGGACATACAGTGGCTGCATCTCCCTCGGCTCGATAGCCGATACATTTGCGTCCAGCTGGATACGGATCGGTTCAGGGATATACCTGATCTTTTCAAAAGTGTCTTCGGTACGCTCCCTCTTAGGTATGTCATCATCGTAAATCAGCCTATATACATCTTTTTCCGGTGCCTCCGGGTATTCTGCCATCTGGATATAATCCAGGTATTCTCGGATGAAGGACACCGATTTACTGGCATAAGTGGCATTATCGTTCTCATATGCCTCTGCAATCCACTCAAGGTACTTCTCTATATCAAACCGATTCAGACTTTTCAGGAATCCGTCTTCGTACTGGTTTTCGTAAAATAAGCGGAAAAATGTCCGGATGTATCGCAGCATCTCAGAGCAGTGCGACCAGCTGCGTTTGACTACCATACGGCGCATATAGCGTTTTACACCTGCTTTGTAAAAATCCGGGATTTCGTTAAAGCGAAGTGTTGGCTTCGCACGTTTCTGTGCCGCTGAAAGTCTTGCTCCTGGAATCCGAAGTGCTCTCCATACATCCTTCTCTGTTTCATCTCCGATGTCATATATGTCAGAAAGAATCGTTCTTGCCCTGTCAAGTACACGTAAAACAGTATCCTTATGGAAAGCCGACCAACCTTTTTCCGTCAGCTCATCTTCAGTTATTACTATCTCTGTAATTCCAAAACCGCAGTCCTTGTCCTGAAGAAATTCCCCAAGGTCTTTTACTGCAGGCCTGTAATTCTGTGAAAATGTTGATGCGGAGATCACTCCCGTGCTCAGCGACCACAGTGCATAATACTTGAGTTCGGATTTTAATCGCCCCTCCGAAATAGTGCTGAAATCAGCAATTATACTCCCCTTTACCCCTTCAAGGCGTATTCTTCGTTCAGCAAACGCTGTGGCATCTTTCTTCCATATGTCATGGTTCTTCCAATATCCGTCTTCCGCCGAAAGATAGCCTTCAATCTCCGCAAAACAATCCTTCCACGCTGCCGCTTCCGCAAATGCTAATGAAGTACCGTTGTATCCTGGCATTACGCATCACCTTCTTTCCTGCACAGATCAGGTCTGGAAAGATTTGGCGCCGCTCTATGAAATGCTTCAGTGAGTTCGTCCTCCGTGGGATGGATGTATGTGTTTATTGTCGTGTATATGTTCTTATGTCCGGCTCTGATCCTCAAAAGCTCCGGAGTCCAGCCGTCTGCGTAAAGCAGGCTCAGGGATGTGTGACGAAATACGTGCGGAGTGATTTGAATCCCGGTCTTTTTTCGCAGGGTTCGGAAAAGATTATCCACATCTGCATAATCCATCGGTTTTCCTGCATTTTCTCCCCGGAGTTTCAGGAAAACGTGGTTTGTATTGATATCATTCGTATGGACTTCACAGACGTAAACCATAAATAGATCTGCCAGTTCCTGAGTACAATCCAGCTTCCGTGTACTGTGAACTGTCTTGATCTCTGCCAGATTTTCCAGTTCTCCGCGGTCTGCCACAGATATTTTCAAACCATCAATGTCAAAGTCTTCCAGCCACAGGGAAAGCGCCTCACCAATGCGCATCCCGGTTTCAAACAGAAGATAGAGCAGGAAGTAATCCCGGATATTTGTACATTCACCCAGAAGCTCCACTGCCTCCTCCTTTTTAATCCTCCGCGTTTCTCGTTTTGGAACCGGCATCTTCAAAACGCTGCTTCTGGAAGGCCTGTTTTCTGCTATTCCATAAAGAAAGCTCTTATAATTTCGCTGAGGATGAGTTACAAACTTCACCAGCTTCTCGGAAATTCGGTTTTCAAGCCCTCCTCGGCGAACAAGGTAATCGTAGAAATCAATTACCTTATTAATGTTCTCATTAATGGTCTGTTCCTTACGAGCCGGTTCAAACCGGAGAGGAACCACCTTTTTCAGCAGTTCCGGATTTCTCAGCCATGCCATAAACATAGCTATATCATCAATAGTTACATCTCTGTAGTCTTTCCCGGCCTCCTCAAGAAAGCGATAATAGTTCTGAAGCTGATAGCAGCTAAGTCGAAGGGTATTTCTCGCCTTGCCCTGATTGTCCAGAAATTTTAGGTAATTCATCACCTCCGGAACGGGATTGCCCTGTTCATCAGCCAGATAGTATCTGGTTTTTCCGTCAGGGGTTTTACATGTCACAGTATTCATAGGTTGTGCTCCTTTCTTTATAATGCACAACCTACTATACCCTGTCCCTTTGCTGTCTTCACATCGTTGTATCCGCTCTTTATAACGCACGTCGGGGACGTCAGGGACGTCGGGGACACACCACGAGTTTTTATTGTACCCCACGTGCTATGGACAATCGTCGGGGACGTCGGGGACACTCTTTTTAGACCACGAGTTTACTTTGAAAATAAAAAGAGCGCCGACCCATTCTTCCTGTAAGAATGAGCCGACGCTCTATGTAAGGTATTCAGTTTTCAGATGCAGATAAACT
>JABUSW010000273.1 GCA_021443885.1 Blautia sp. | reverse complement strand
CCCGAATCATTTTTTCAAACTCAAAATCCGGGAAGGATATTGGCCCCTCCTTAGGAGGCTATCGTTATATCCATTTAACTAAGGGAACTTACATCGATTTTTTGGCTTAAAATCAAGGTTTTTCGCCATTTCTCGATTTCCATATTTATGATTAAGGTCTCTTGCCTGACCATAATCTGCTTCTATTTTTCTTTCCGTGACTTCACAGCGTTCGCCAAATGGGGGGCAACTGCTTTGTCACTTTTCAGTAATTTTCATACGGTTTGTACTGAAATCGAACCGCTCTTCAATTTCCTATTATACTAAAAGCGGCCACCTAATGCAAGACTTAGGAGGCTATCGTTCTTCCCCTTTTTCATCAGGCTACAGTAAATGACGTTATTACCCCAATTGATACATACGTCCTTTTCCCATTCCTTGAGTTCCCAACTGTACTGCCGTATTTTTCAGTCAGAGATGGCATGTAATATCATAAAGCAGTGCAAGATTCTAAAAGATAGTAGTTTTCAGTTAATTCCTATACTTGTATCTCTTTTGGGCATTAACGCTTTCAGACTAAATATTACCAATCCTCTTGCAGTTCATCCAATGCATCATCCACTCCGGCCGCATAATCATTGTCTTTGAGATATCTTGCAAAATCATAATCCCCATGATCCATCACAGCCTCATATCCGTCATCATAAGCATCTGATATAGCATTCTTTGTCGACGCTGAAGAACTGTTATATGTCTTTTTTCCAGCATTCTTGCATCCATTTTTCACCTTGCAGCTATCATGGACAGGACAGTAACTGCCACAGTTCTTTTCATTACTGCATCCTGGATATGCGCATTTTGACGGATCGTAGGATGGATCATGCCTATTACAATAGCCTGATGAATTTGCAGTATTTCCGCATTTGGAATCTTTACAAAGCTTTCTTCCGCCATAGTTTGCCACCACACATGCGCTCTTTATTTTACAGTGATCATGCGCTGCGCAAAAACTTCCGCATACTTTTTTATTCTTACATCCAAGCTCTGCACACAATTCCGGATCCTTATCAGGTTCGTGCTTCCTGCAATACCCTCCGGATACAGCAGTCTTTTCGCACTTCCATTTCTTACAAACCGCTGCATAAGACATTGTACTTCCCAATAGCATTACAAAGACAGCTGTCAGCAACAAAAGCATCGTCATTTTCTTCTTCATATTTCTTCATCCTTTCATAAAATCAGATCATCGGGATCAGAACGCATTAAAGCTATACACATCCTCTAAAGCCTTTCTCATCTTTTTACGAGGCTCCTTTTCATCCGCAGCATAACCAACAGTCAATACCAGACGAACAATCTGCCCCTTCGGAATATTAAAATACTGTTCCATCTTTTCCTGATTATTCATGCCAATCATACATGTAGCCAGGCCAAGTTCCACGGCTTCGCAGCACATGTTCATTGCTGCCATACCAATATCCCCCTGTGCAAAATACTGACTGTTCTGGTAATACTCCTGTGCAGCAGGCATCAGTCGTGCAGGCTGTTCAACAATTACAATAAAAGCCGGAACCTCGTTTCTAAACGGGCAGGATGTCTTTCCGTTTTCCAGTACCAGTGCATCGCAAAGCCTTTCTTTCGCCAGTTTATCATCAACAACAATAAATTTCCACGGTTGTGAATTGCACGCGCTGGGTGAAAGATGACCCGCTTCAACAATCTTTAGCAAATCTTCTCTACTCACTGCTTTATCAGCATAAGAACGACAGCTTTCACGCTTTAACATCATTTCCATAAAATCCATAATCTCATTCTCCTTTATTGTTTTATCTTCTCGATTAATCAATCCTACCCGAGAGCACTGGTACCTCGTATCTTAAATAACTGGACCAAATGCTTGCCTGATTTTCCGATAGCATCATTCAAAAAGCCTCACCGTATCATATACAGAAAAACCGTCCGCCGCCGCACATATTGCATAGCAGATTTGCAAGACAGATCTTCATGCAGAGATCATCTCCCCCCATAGATGGCATTCCCCCAAAAGGATTCTGCTGTTTCTGATACCAGGATCCGCCGCCTTCCATCCTCTGGAGAAGCATACGATACTGCATATTATCCGGTTCCATACGAACCGCCTCTCGAATCTCATTCAACGCATTCACATTGTTGCCGAGGCCACTGTTTGCCAAAGCGGACAGATAGTGCCATTGACCATTTCTCTGCGTAAGAGAGGACAGGACATTCAGTGCCTCCCGGAAATGCCGGTTCTGAATATAATTAAATGCCGCCTGACGCCGAATTGCCTCTTCATCCTGGTAATTCGTATTGCCTCGTGCCCCATATCCGCCATTTCCACCGTATCCATCCGAATAACTGTTGCCGTATTCTTTTTCCTTCATAATCTGTTCGTAAGCCTGCTGGACTTTTTTGAACATCTCTTCTGCGGCATCCTTGTTCGGATTATTAATGTTCGCATCCGGATGATATTTCCGGCTGAGGCCTCGATATGCTTTTTTAATCTCTTCATCTGATGCACCCCGTGATACACCCAGGATTTTATATGGATCCATTCTTCTTCTCCCGTTGCTTCTTACGCTCTTCTGACACCGTGACAAACCGGCACCATACACCTGAATACAATATATTACGCAGAATACCCGCATGACGGAATATGGGCAGTTTCTCATACTCCTTTCCAACTTCTGTCATCATCAGCAACAGGATCTGACGGACATCCGTCTCAAAGTTTTCCATCCTGTACACATCGGAAAACGGATTGTAATTTCCTTTTTTTCTGTCCTCCTCGACATCCTCAAAAGCATCCATAATATAGATGAATTTTCCAAGATAAAACCCGATTTTCCTTAAGGAAGCTTCCCACATATCCGTACGGTAAGCCAGAATCTCGGAAAAAATCTCTCCGAAACAGCCGCTGACTCTGTCTATGTCTTTCTCACCTGCTGTCTCCATCTTCGATAATTCTAAAAGTCCATTCTGAATCTTCTCAGCCTTATCCGGATATCTCTCTGCAACTTCCTTCTTCTTCTCCTCCAGAAGCTTTGCGTATGCCAGATTTATAACATCCTTTTCATCTGCCCAGTCATCCATACATTTATAATACGTGAGGAGCAGATTCATATCTGCGGCATACTCTGTCACCGCACTTTTACGGACAGACTGCCTTTGGATAGGATGCACCGCACAGCGTGAGCTCCCCTTCTGAACAGGTGGTTCATACAAACCATCCAGAAGCAAAACCAAAAAAGTCAGATCATAACTGATCGACAATTGGCCGGCAATTCCAAAGCGTCCTTTCAGTTCCCGGCACAGCCCGCAATAAAACGTACGGTATTCATCATATTCCCGAAACCGGAGCTCCGGCTTATTCATCACAACGTATCCGAACATAATTACTCCTGTCAGATTTTTTTAATAAACTTTGTATGGCATTTTGGACAGTCGATCTCGACTTTCTTTCCCTTGCCGCGGGGAATACGAATCTTCTGTCCGCAGCCGGGACAGCTATAGATATGATGTGTCTTTCTCTGCTTCATTATATTCTGTTCTTTCCGAAAACGATTTCGGATTCCGGCTGTCTTGCTGAGATATTTCTGGTTTTCCTGATATCTCTTAGAAATATTTCTGGAAAACATGCGATAATACGTGAAAAGGATTGCAAGGAGACTGACCGTGTTCAAGATGCGGCTCCTTACAAACAGAGACAGAACAACCGATGCCAGCGCCACTGTCATTGTAAGCTTTGATAGATCATCCACACCGTATCGCCCCGTCATAAATTTCTGCATGAATCTGTTAAACTTCTCTTTCATATCAAA
>JABUSW010000075.1 GCA_021443885.1 Blautia sp. | reverse complement strand
TTCTTCTTCCGGTTCCGGATCTGCAGGAGATTCTTCGCCGCCGAGCTCACCCATTGCTTTCTCAACTGCTTTTTCCACAGCTGTATTGATAAGCTCACTGATCTCCTCGTCCGTGTACTCTTTGGTTACACATCCTTTTTTCTTCTTTTTGTCATCAGCGGTACCGGAACCCGATGTTCCACATGCTTTTTCGATAGCCGCCATAGCTGCCTCAACAGCAATTTCCTGTGCCTGTTCTTTTGTCACTTCTGTTTCCTCCTTCTCTGAATTATTACTGTCCAGGAATTTTCCAAGACTTTCGTGAATTGATTTCAGCGTTTCCAGATTCTTTGTACTGAGCGTCTTTCCGGCCTTCTCAATCGGATCCTCTTTCACTGCCTTCCACAGAGCTTCATCATCTGTCAGAAGCGTTGTAATGATTTCGTTGAAATCCTTGAGTGCTTCTGTAATCGTATCCCGATCACCGGTGAACACTCTCCGTTCACTTTCATAATCATATTTCAGCAGCGCATCCTGCAGGGCGTAGAATGCAGTCCAGAAATTATCCGACTTTACACGATTCATGTAATCCTCTTTAACAGCACCTTTCTGTACCGGTTCCTGCTCTTCGATACCGAGAAGTCTGGCCAGCGTCTTGATGATTCCCTTCTTCTCCGTTTTCTCAACGTCTGCAGATGGATCAGCTTTGGAGATATCAACATCCTCATCACTGTAGATGCCTACTCCACCCATCGAGAATCCGGTAAGCTGTCCTTTTTCGATGGCATCATAGATAGCGTCGTCTGTGATCTCGACTGTCATAAGCCATGTTCCTTTTTTGATCGGCTGTCCATCAATGTCCATATCGCATTTCGCAACAGAAGATTCCACCACGAAAGCCCCTTCAAGGCTCTCGAAATTATGCTGCAGATCAACGCCCTGCCCATTCTTGGCAAACCAGTGGGCCGCTTTTGTGAGCTCTTCCTCTGTCATATAATTTCCGTCGGTGTCCTCTGCCATTGGCTCATAGACAATACCTGTTACCAGGTGGGACTGCACGTCAGCCTTCAGGATCCTTCCATATGTCTGGAAACTGGCGTTCCCTTTTTCGGCCTTTGTGATCAGAAACTGTTTTCTGTTCGCCGCTTTGTCCACCAGCGATACGAATGAAATCTTTGCATTTGTCATCTCGAAGGCCTTTGTAATACTATTTGGCAACTCCTCCACCTCCTTTACTCATATTTTGCAATCATTTACGCCATTACGACGATAAAAATACGACCGCAAGCTGTCCCTGCGGCGCAATCTTAGTACCGTATCATACAATCGTAATGGCACGAAAAAAGTACGGAGCTCTCACCCCGTGCATGCGCTTATCTCTCATGTGCACCTCCTATTGTTGTACCCAGTCTAACCCGTGCGCCTCTATAATATCGCGATAATCGCAAATGTCATGCGGAAGAATGCTTTTATTTTCGCCATCCCAACCAACATGAAGCAGTTCGTGGTGCATCAGGATCTCCATTCTCTCATCGTCAAGTCCTTCGGAATCCGCATAGAATGTGATAATGAAATCAGCATTACATATAGAGTTGTATTTGTCTTTCACCTTTTCCGTGTCCGCATATACAATCTTTTTGTCCTGACGTTTCTTTTTGTCACTGATCAGATATACGATGTTCAGATCCGGATCATCCAGGTGATTCAGTTCCGGAAACTTCTCAATCGTACTTTTCGCAAGTTCTTGCAGATATGGGCTTATTTCAAACATACAGTTTTCCTCCAATAAGAAAAGCACTGGAAAAAATCCCAGTGCCAAATCACTTTTTATGATAATGTAGACGTACGGCTATACTACATGTCTATTTTTGTTTTTTTCTTTCCCATATGGTTGTTTCACATATCGCTCGTAACTATCCTTAGCTTCTTTCGGAGCATCGTCATGAATAACCGGAACCAAGCCTTCAAAATGAAACCAATCAGGATTTGAAGCCCAAGACATATCTACTCCATTTGTCATACTAACATACCTCCAATCAATTCAACAAACGCATTAGTAAATTCAGTTGGCGTAAAATAATTCTTAGAAATAACCTCGGAAATTATCTCTGTAAATCTTGTATTCTTAGCATTCCGCATAGACGCTTTATCCTCACGATTCTCATTGTAGAATATGGAATAACTAGATATTTCTTTATTAAGAAAACCAAGCGCTTCTCCTTCACTTATTTCCTTCTTATATACATTATAATATGCTTTCTGTGTTAATTCAATTCCTTTGTTTCCTGTGTTACTGTCAAGTAAACGTTGGCAAAATATTTTCATACAGAATAATCTACGCGTACGTCACAAGCTCCGCCAGCAAACAGAACACGTGACACGCTGCGTTTTCTGCTCCTCGCACGCACCTTTTCACTCCGGCTCCTGTGCAAACTCGCCTCTATCGAGGCTCAAACATGCACTCCGCCGTCGCTGTCAGCGTGCTCGTCCCTGCGAAAGCCTCGCTATCGTCACTTTGTTTCTGTTACTGGCGTTGCTTTGTGACTGTTAGTACCCTGCCATACCATTCAGGTCGTACCGATTGCCTCTTGTTTCTTTTTCCAATGCCACTATATGCCCGCTTACTGGATACTCATATCCTTTCCCAACTTTTTTGGATACCTGTGCAGATGAAAGAATTTTCCCATAGATCTCTTCCACTAATTCTTCTGTGAAAACTGAATGTTTCACTTTTTCAGTAACTTCATAGAGCTTTCCGCTGCACTTTTTTGCCAGGATCTTTGCCAGGTTGTTCCCGCCACGTCTGCTCCAGCTGGTATGGTTGTGTTTCATTCGACGGGCTATGATACTCCATATGTGATTTTCCATCGTTCCTAAATTAAGATATTCTATCCCTTCCGGTGCTTCCGGCAGTTTCTCTACCTGATCCTGATAGGGCAGCAATCCTTCCCGGTTGTTCTTGTAATAGCGGATCAGTGCTTCCGCATCTTTGATAGCTTTGTCGTCTGATACACTTGTTTTGTATATTTCAAGATATTCAAATAACCCTGTTATGTCTTTTTCTTTCAGCAAATCAAATACTGCCTGCTGCGCTCTTTTGTCATGGATCAGCTCCCGTACAGCCTTGTTCTTATGAAACGGATCAAGCTGAAAAACCGTGTCTTTATCCTTTACTTTCTTGATCCAGCCGCCTCCATCTCCGTTCAGAATTCTCGTTTGCACTTCATCCAGATTGAACTTATCAGCAATTGCAGCCTCCCGGCAGTCCTGAAATTCTTTGGATCTGGAAAATCCAGCAACAGCCACCTTTTCGTGAAGCTTATAGCGTCCGTTCCCTTCATTTTTCCATCCGTCATATGCTATGGCAACTTTGATCTCTGCCTTATCCTGATGATTCTCTTCCCGGTCTTTTCCCTGCAGGTTGACATAGACTCCATCCGCTTCTTCGAATAGTACCGGCGTCACATAGTCTCCTTGTATTTGTCCTTTTTTATGTGCCCGGATCAGTTCTTCCTCATCCTGGCAGACTTTCTCCCCAAGAGCCTGTATAACATTCCATACCCCCATTGCGCTGATGCTCTGCCCGGTCATTTCGGTCACTTTTGCAGCGCATTCTCTGTAGGACATCTCTGTTACCGACTTTACCATCAGTTCTGCCATGTTAGTTGAAATAAAGCCTACATGTTCTAATTCCAGCATCTCATCAAGAAGATACACAAAATGCTTATATCCATCTTCTTCTGTCACTTCATATACAGCTCGCCTGTATTCCACCTCGCCATATACCGTTTTTATGACAGTCTTACGATAGCCTTTATGGCGGTACTTGGCCTTGTCACGTTCTGACCG
>JABUSW010000133.1 GCA_021443885.1 Blautia sp. | reverse complement strand
AGAGGTAGAGCACTTCCTTGGTAAGGAAGGGGTCACGGGTTCAATTCCCGTCATCAGCTGCCGAAAGTGCCGGTTGACCGGCACTTTTTTTATTTCATTTCATATAAAAGTTGCAAGTGTATTTGATACATTGTATAATCTTTAGGTGTTTACAGTCTGCGTTTTGACTGTGTTTTGAGATTGTGCTGCAGCAAAGCAAGCTGTAAGCGGTGATACACTTGAGCAAGAATATAATATATAGCCCGGAGGAAGTACAATATGGAAAATGCATCAGTTTCCAGAAATTTTATTGAGAGCATTATCGATAAAGATCTGTCAGAAGGGGTGTATGAGACCGTACATACACGTTTTCCGCCTGAACCAAATGGATACCTTCACATCGGACATGCGAAATCCATTCTGTTGAATTACGGATTGGCACAGCAATACAATGGTAAGTTTAATATGCGGTTTGATGACACGAATCCCACGAAGGAAAAAACGGAATTTGTGGAATCCATCAAGGCAGACATCAAGTGGCTTGGAGCGGACTGGGAGGACAGACTTTTCTTTGCTTCCGACTATTTTGGACAGATGTATGAGGCAGCAGTAAAGCTGATCAAAAAAGGGAAGGCATATGTATGTGACCTGACAGCAGAAGAAATCCGGGAATACCGGGGAACTTTAACAGAACCCGGAAAAGAAAGTCCTTATCGTGAACGTACCGTGGAAGAAAATCTTCGGCTATTTGAGGAAATGAAAGACGGAAAGTACGAAGATGGACAGAAGGTTTTGCGTGCAAAAATCGATATGGCATCTCCGAATATGAATATGCGGGATCCGGTTATTTATCGTGTGGCGCATATGACGCACCATAACACCGGTGATCAGTGGTGTATCTATCCGATGTACGATTTTGCGCATCCTATTGAAGACGCTATAGAAGGAATCACACATTCTATCTGCACTCTGGAGTTTGAAGACCATCGTCCGCTTTATGACTGGGTGGTAAGAGAACTGGAATACCCGCATCCACCGAAGCAGATCGAATTTGCAAAGCTTTATCTGACAAATGTTGTAACAGGCAAACGTTATATCAAGAAACTTGTAGAAGAAGGCATTGTGGATGGATGGGATGATCCAAGGCTGGTGTCCATCGCAGCTTTGCGCCGGAGAGGATTTACGCCGGATTCCATCAAAATGTTTGTGGAGCTTTGCGGTGTGTCGAAAGCGAACAGCTCCGTGGATTATGCAATGCTTGAATATTGCATCCGGGAGGATCTGAAACTGAAACGCCCGCGTATGATGGCGGTTCTGGATCCGGTCAGACTTATTATAGATAATTATCCGGAAGGAGAAACGGAATGGCTGGATGCGCCAAATAACATGGAAAACGAAGAACTGGGCAGCAGGCAGATTCCGTTTGGAAGGGAGCTGTACATTGAACGGGACGACTTTATGATCGAGCCGCCTCGTAAGTATAAGAGGCTTTTTGTTGGTACGGAAGTACGGCTGATGAATGCTTACTTTGTTACCTGTACAGGATATGAGACAGATGAAGCCGGTAACGTTACAGAAGTACATTGTACATATGACCCGGCTACAAAGGGCGGGAATGCTCCTGATGGAAGGAAAGTAAAAGGAACTATCCACTGGGTAGAAGCTTCCCGGGCCGGTAAGGTACCTGTTCGTTTATATGAAAATATCGTGGATGAGGAAAAAGGTGTATATAACAAAGAAGATGGATCCCTGAATCTGAATCCGAATTCATTGACATTGGCAGAAGCGTATGTTGAGCCGGAGCTGATGAAGGCAAAGGGGCTGGATAGTTATCAGTTTGTCAGAAACGGATTTTTCTGTGCGGATATTCATGATACAAGGGATGGTTCTCCGGTCTTCAACCGTATTGTTTCTTTGAAGAGTTCTTTTAAATTACCGAAATAATTGATCTGAATAGGAAGCAAAATGGACTGCCGGCAAAATGTATTCGAAAGACAGGATATTGTCGGCAGTTTCTTATTGGGGTGAAGCATGAAAAAGAAATGGAAATGGCTTTTGCAGGGTCTGTTTTTAGTTGTTGTGGTAAGCATGACCATCTTGGCTGTATTAAGTAAGTATGATCTCAATGAATTCATACGGGAACTTCGTACTGCAGAAACAGGCTGGTTTATACCAGGAGTTGTTCTGGTTGTTTTATTCATATGTTCGGAATCTCTGATCCTCCATATTCTGATGAAGGGACTTGGAGTCGTACATAAAGGACTGCATTGTATTCTATATTCTTTTATCGGATTTTTCTTCAGCTGTATTACACCATCTGCAGGAGGCGGACAGCCTATGCAGGTGTATTTTATGAGAAAAGATAAGATTTCAGCATCCAAATCGGTTCCTATTCTGATTTTGGTCACTATTATGTATAAGGCGGTTCTTCTGATTTATGCCTTTGGCGTTCTGATATTGGGACCCAAAGAAGTTCTGGATGCACTTTCTCCTGTAAAATGGTGGTGCTTTCTGGGATTCTTTATGAATGCACTGGTCATATTTTTTTACATACTTCTGATTTTACGGCCAGATTTTGTAAAAAGCATGCTGCTTCGTTTGCTGAGAATGCTGAAAGCATTCATGAAGGAGAATAAATATGTTCCGTTGCAGTTGAAAATAGAGAACTGGATACAACAATACCGGGAAACTTCAGAGTGTGTGAAAACAAAAACCGGTCTTGTGATACCCGTGCTTCTGATCAGCATTGTTCAGAGAACGATTCTGTTTTCTATTACGTATCTTGTATTATGCGCTTTTGGGTATACAAGTCTCAACTATTTCGTGGTTATCATACTGCAGGCTATGATCTGCATGGGAACGGATCTTCTTCCATTGCCGGGAGGAACCGGGGCTTCCGACCTGATGTTTTACATGATCTATGAGCCGATTCTTGGGGAATCCGGAGCATTTCCCGTTTTGCTGGTCAGCAGAGGCATCGCATACTATGGCCAGATCATTATCAGCGCGGTCATGACGGGGATCGCAGCTCTCAAAGTAAAAAGGAAGGAAAGGTAAATAGTGAGAAAAAGATTAATTGGAGTATATGATTATACAGTAATATTGACGTTGCTGAGTGTGATAGTTTCCGTAGTTGGCATGACTTTTGCAATGGATCATCATTTTCGTTCGGCTGTTTTCTGCCTGGCGTTTTCCGTGTTCTGATCCATGCTGTTGATCTTGATCGTTCCGGCATCAGGATCATACGCTCCGGCAGCACCTGGAGTATTTATCACATTCCCGCCAACGGTCACTGTTACATTCTTCAGATCCGGATATGCCTTATAGAGATCCGCGTTTGAATAGAGTTCTTCCATGGTGTAGGTCTTTGTGTTCTTTATCGACACATTGACCGATTTTTTCAATCCATCCGCGGTCGTGTCAATGACTTTCCACCATTTCCCTCTGAATCCCGGAATACATCCCGTAGTTTTATAAATGTTTGAGTTTGTCGCGCCTCTCTGATACATCTCCGCGGCCATGGATATATCATTCGCGTATTCAACGGAAGACATACCGGCCAGGCTGTATCTCACATCCGGGTTCGCTTTGTTGCCTCTCCGGTCAAGCGGGATCAGGCCAAACAGATCTGTTTCGATTCTTGTGGTCTTCAGTCCGGAAACAACGGATTTCTTTGCTCGTCCTTTCGCGTAAGAAATGACGGAAGCTTTGCCACCCAGCGCCTGGATCGCTGCCTGCGCGCTGGTTCCGGTGCTGACCACATTATCAATGATCACGATGTTCTTCCCGCGGGGAAGCTGCATCGTCTGCTTCATCTTCAGTTCCGCGGCTGTGGGTTTCTTTCCGTTCTTTTTG
>JABUSW010000173.1 GCA_021443885.1 Blautia sp. | reverse complement strand
ATCTCTTCGGATAAACCAAATGAATCAAGAAGTCCATATTGACAAGTCGTTCCTTTGCAGGAAACGACCGGTCGAACCAGGGAGCCTGTTCCACCTGTCTCAAGCCCTTCCTTTGCTATGAAAGCCTGGAACTCAGGGATTTTCTCATAAGGAATGCCCTGTACTTCTATGGTAAGACGTGTTGTAAACGTAACAATACCATTACCAAATCTTTCTGCTGCGTCTGCGATACATCTCTGCTGAGCAGCTGTAATTTTCCCGTTCACCGTAATGATACGTCCGGAAAAATTATCTGTGCCTTTGTTGCTGAGAAATCCTTGTGCCTTCACTCTTTTCTCGTCTTCCGCACTGATTGTTAATGTAGCCATATGTCATATTCCTCCTGTTCTTTATTATTCTTCTTCATTTACACCGGTATTGAATGTAAGACCACCCTCTAACACTTTTGTATCTGTATAGCCAAAATATTTCATACGATTCTGAACCATGTATGCCCGTTTTCCTTTTGTACATACAAGAAGCAGTTTATCTTCTTTCCCAAATCCCTCTAACGGTCCATCAACAGCTGTCAGATCAATATACGGAGCCCCTTTGATCGCCGGCGTTATCCCTGCATCCACCACTGTATAATCCTCATACGCACCGGCTGCATATGCGGCAGGTGCAGCCGATTCAAGATTCCCGGATAACTTGTTCAGCATAATATTCACTGTATGTTCGAATGGATGGATCGCCGTGGAGAACGGTGGTGCATAAGCAAAATCCATACATTGAAGATCTTCCAGGCAAGCTTTCATGGAAATTGCGGTTACTGCAATATCAACGACCTTATCCACAGCACCGCTTCCCAGAACCTGAAGTCCTAAAAGCCTGTGGCTGGTTTTATCTGCAATCATTTTCATGATAAAGCTTCCTGCGCCCGGATAATAATGCGCCTTGTCATCCACCACTGTCACGACTGTCTCAACGTCATATCCGGCATCCTTTGCCGCCTGTTCATTCAATCCTGTCCTGCCAATATTGATTCCCGGCAGTTTAGCAACTCCGGTGCCAAGAACACCAGGATATGAGATCTCTTTACCGGACAGATTCATTGCTGCGATACGTCCGGCAATATTCGCCGTGGACCCCATAGGAGACCATTGCGGTGCTCCGGTAATCCGATTCGTAACCATAGCACAATCCCCTGCTGCATAGATATCCGGATCGCTTGTCTGCAGATACTGGTTGGTAAGGATCGTTCCTTTGAACATTTCAATACCACTGTCCTGCAAAAACGCAGTATTTGGTCGAATCCCCATCGCAAGGATACATGCATCCGCTTTCATAGCTCTTCTGGAAGTCTGTACCTTTTCGACCTTATCTGTTCCAAGAATCCCTTCCAATGCAACACCTGTGAAGCACATTACACCTTCATCCGCCATTTTACTCTCTACATATCCTGCAAACTCCGGATCCAGAAATCCCGGCAGGATCGTTTGCGCAAAATCAATAACAGACACCTTGACTCCTTTTGCATTAAGATTTTCCGCCACTTCCAATCCGATAAAGCCTCCACCCACAACGACGGCTTTCCTGATTTCTCCACTGTCAACAGCTTCCCGCAGTGACACAGCATCCTCCGGTGTTCTCATATAGAATACATTCTTCAGCTTCAGACCATCGCATTGTGGTTGAATGGGAGATGCTCCGACGGCAATTACCAATTTATCATATTCATAAGAAGCCCTCTCTCCGTCAGCTTCATTTCTTGTTTCGACTTTCTTTGCCATTCGGTCTACTTTGATTGCTTCCGTATTTGTCACCACGCGTGCTCCGGTAAGCTTTTCAAATTTTTCCGGTGTATTCACCACCAGGCTTTCTTTATCATGGATTACATCACCTACATAATAGGGAAGCCCGCATCCGGCATATGAAATATCATTGCCTTTGGTGAGAATCGTCACTTCAACGCTTCGATCTTCTCTTTTTAGCTTGGCTGCAATTTTCGTTCCGGCAGCTACACCACCTATTATAAGTACTTTCATACAATTCTCCTTTCCTGTACTCAGATCCCCTTGTTGCCCTTATTTTATCACGTTTCAAAGAAGATGAAAACGTTTTCACGAAAAAACGAGCAGGAATCCGGATTAATTTCGGATTTCTGCTCGTTTGTTATTCTATCAGGATAATTCTTATTTCATTAATGATGGAACAAACGGATTCCCGTAAACGCCATAACCATGCCGTATTTATTGCATGCTTCAATCACGGCATCATCTCTGACGGAACCGCCAGGCTGTGCAATATAGTTCACTCCGCTCTTGTGTGCACGTTCAATATTGTCACTGAATGGGAAGAAGGCATCGGACCCCAACGTAACACCTGTCAATCGATCCAGCCATGCACGTTTCTCCTCTCTGGTAAATACTGCCGGCTTTTCTGTAAAGATGTTCTCCCAGCTGCCATCAGCCAGAACATCCATGTACTCATCTCCCATGTATACATCGATCGCATTATCACGTTCCGCACGACTTAAGGTGCTGATAAATGGCAGATTCAATACCTGGGGGCTCTGACGCAAAAACCAGTTGTCTGCCTTCTGACCGGCCAGTCTGGTGCAATGAACACGGGACTGCTGACCGGCGCCAACGCCGATTGCCTGACCGTCCTTTACAAAACATACCGAATTGGACTGTGTATACTTGAGTACAATCAAAGCGACCTTCATATCGCGTTTTGCCGCTTCCGAAAGTTCCTTGTTATCTGTCACAAGATTTGAGATCAGTTCATCGTCAATTGCCAACTCCTGTCTGCCTTGTTCGAAGGTGATCCCAAAGACTTCTTTATGCTCCAACGGAGCCGGGACAAAATCCGGATCGATCTCAATGACATTGTAATTCCCTTTTTTCTTGGTGCAAAGGATCTCCAGCGCTTCGCGGGTATAGCCTGGTGCAATAACACCGTCCGACACTTCCCGTTTGATCAAAAGAGCCGTATCTTTATCACATACATCAGAAAGAGAAATAAAGTCACCAAAAGACGACATTCTGTCTGCACCCCGGGCACGTGCATAAGCACATGCGATAGGGGAAAAATTCTTCCAGTCCATGTCATCTACCCAGTATATTTTCGCAAGGGTTTCGTCCAACGGCTGACCAATTGCTGCTCCGGCAGGTGATACGTGTTTGAAGGACGTTGCCGCTGCAATTCCGGTTGCTTTCTTCAGATCCCGTACAAGCTGCCATCCGTTAAATGCATCCAGAAAATTGATATATCCGGGTTTGCCGGAAAGCACCTTAATGGGAAGCTCTCCTCCATCTGCAAGATAGATTCTGGACGGTTTCTGGTTTGGATTACAGCCATATTTCAGTTCTAATTCTTTCATAATCAATCATTCTCCCTACATCCTGTTCGTCTGATAAACAACATTTTCAGCCGCCTGGCAATCCTTCGCAATGATCCGGCTATTCTTCAGACAATTTATCCGCTTTATTGATTCTTGTTAATAATTTTTGTAGTATACGCACCGGTCCTAATATCGATATAGCGTACGAAGAGAGACACCTTGTTCTCTTCATTCAGGTTTTCCCAAAGCATAGAGGCAAACACATCCATATCATCCGGAATCGACACCAGTTTCGGTTCCCCCTCAAAGCTTGGCAATGGTTCTCCATCACACTTGTATGTATGAATAAAATGGCCTTCTCCGGGTGCTGCATTCTCATAGGCAAATGTATAACGATTACAGGAAGCGGGATCTCCGTTATTGCTTTTCAGAATCGACATTGCATAGCTGTAGCTTCCCTCTGTCACATGCAGAATCCCGGAAATGCGCGGTGTATAATTCGGTGCATC
>JABUSW010000055.1 GCA_021443885.1 Blautia sp. | reverse complement strand
TCTATATACTGAATTGCACATGCGCATAACGGATGAAGCGGAGGATACATTCCATCTTCCACGATCTTGTTGCCGTCGTAGAATGTTTCTTCCATTCCGACTTCTTTTCCATCCAAGTCATTACACTGACCGCATACATTCTCGTCTCCGGATGTATTCCACCTCTTTATGCATTTACCGACCAGGAAATTGTTTTGTGCTGTTCGTATGGATTCGTCAGCTCCATAGTTGTATGCCTTTGCGAGTTCCTTCTGAGCAATCGTCATGGCTCTTTGCCTGTGTGCCCTCTCGGAATACTTCAATGTCTTATCAAGAGCTCTTTGCTGCAGAACAGAATCCTTTGATTGCGGATGCTCTTTCCTCTGTTCTTCCAGCTGCTTATCATAATACTTCTTTGCTGCTGACGTCTGCCTTGTCGTTAGCCCAATGCATGGACGAATCAGTCTTGCGAGCACCAGCTGGGAAATCTTATCGCCAGCATGGAATCTGCACGGACCTGACTGATTGAATTTGTGCCGATACAGCTTTGCGGCTATCTCTCCGGTGTATCCGCAGTCAATTACGCCATCTCCTGTTATGCCGTAGTGCACATTGAGACCGGACTTTGATTTCAGAAATCCTGTATAGCCTCTCGGTATCTGGACATGAACGCCGGTCTTTATCGTTGCTGATTCTCCCGGCCACAGGTCAAACTCTTCCGGCGTGCGGATATCGAAACCTGCATCCGTGTCATATGCTTTTTCTGGTTTATATGCTCCTTTATCAATCATGAACCCAACTTTCATTTTTTCCTTATAATCCTAATCTTTTCTCTCAGTTTCTTTGCGTGATATTCCGTTGTTCTGTATCGAAAGCATTTCGGGTCCCTGTTGTCTGTTCCTTCTCCGGAAAAGAACCGGCAGGAATCACAGATGAAACATGGTTCTTTTGCTTCTCCAGGTTCTGCTCTTGAGTTTTCGATATTATTCGCACATGTGTTGCATATACATCCACCGCACGAAAATGCGTAGTTCATATTTATCACCTCACGAACAAGCAAAACAAATATAATAATATGTGTAAATACAATTGGCAAATATAATAATATGTGTTATATTATTATCAGCAGGAGGTGATCATCATGAGGTCTTACTCATCAAGGGAAGTCATTTCAATGCTGAAAGCGGACGGTTGGTATGAAGTCAATGTGGTAGGAAGCCATCACCAGTTCAAACATCCAACTAAACCTGGACGGACAACTGTAAAGCATCCGTGCAAAGACATACCAAGGCCAACGCTAAACTGCATCGAAAGACAGTCGGGGTTACTTTTCAGGTAACTCTGTCCTCCTGCATTACATCACATGGAGGTAATAGCCAATGAAAAAACCAGATTACTATTTGTATCCTGCTGTTTTTAAGTATTCAGAAAACGAGGATATCGCAATTCTGTTCCCCGATCTTGACGTTGCCACTTCCGGAGAAAACGAAATTGATGCGTTAAAATCTGCAAGGGAGCTTCTCGGCATCACCATGTTCGGACTCGAAGAGGACGGTGATCCGATTCCAGCTCCGTCCAGTATTGCAGATCTTAAATGCGAAGAGGCCGAACGTTCCGTCCTTGTTGATGTTTACATGCCGTCTATACGTCTTGCTAATGTAAACAAGTCCGTAAACAGGACAGTAACGCTTCCGGCATGGCTTAATGCGCTTGCCATCGAGCACAACATCAATTTCTCTCATCTTCTCCAGTCAGCGATAAAGCAACAGCTGAATATCTGAATCCAAGGCCGGATCTATGTCCGGCCTTATTTTGTTATTCAAAATCATCTTCTTCATCCGTTCTTTTAATCAGATCTTCGTAGCACCGTTCGCATCCATAGCAATCAAGAAGTGGACAAAATCTTTCATCATTTTGCCATGAATGATGTAACTCGTTGATATCCGCCAGATAAGTTGCATCGCTGGCCTGCATACCAAATGCCGAAAGATAATCTGTTACCATGTCGGAGGCCCGGCCGAGTTCCATCCCAGAGGCGGCGGCCAGGTCGAGCACACCTCACAGAGCTGCCGTGGACTGATTTACATCCCAGCCTGCGAGTGACATGTATTTTAATGCTTCTGCAGCATCGGTTGCCGAAAATACGGTTGTAGCGCCATATTCTCTTGCCACCTCTTCCATCTGCGCCATTTCAGAATACGAGGCACAGCATCTTATCGATTCGAGGATCATGCCGTACTTTGAAAACATGAAGATCAAAAACATCGATGCAATAAAGATCAGGAAGTGGCAAAACGAACTGGTAAATTATAAGGATAAAAACGGGAAGCCATTTGCGCAGACATACCTGAGAACGATAAATACGCAGCTTTCTGCTATCATGAATTACGCTGTGAGGTATTACGATCTTCCGAAGAACCCATGCAGGGACGCAGGATCCATCGGAAAGTCAAGAGCCGGTGAAATGAAGATATGGACGCGGGAGCAGTTTGAGCATTTCATTCAGTTTGAAAAGAAACCGAGCTACCGTGTTGCGTTCAATATTCTGTTTTACACAGGGATCCGGGAGGGAGAGCTGCTGGCCCTGACTCCTGCAGATGTTCCAAAAGATGAAGAAGTGATCGACATCAATAAGAGCTACGCTTGCGTGGACCAGAGGGAATACTTCCTGACGCCAAAGACGGAACGATCAAATAGGCGCGTCTCGATCCACAAATCCCTGCATAAAGAAATACGGGATCTGATCGACGGGATGCAGCTGGAGGATGATGAACGGATCTTTTATTTCAAGAGGGGCGGTCTGGTTGATGAGTTTTATCGAAGAACAGCAGATGCAGGTCTGGAACAGATCAAGATACACAATCTCAGACATTCACATGCCAGCATGCTGATCCACATGGGCGTGCCGATCACGGAGATCTCTGCGAGACTGGGACACGAAAGCCCAGACATTACGCTACGCACGTATTCCCATCTGTATCCTGGAACCGAGCGGAATGCATCGGATAAAATAGCTGCGCTGTTTGATGATCCTATCGATGAAAACGACGTGGATTTATAGGACGTTTTCATTTTTTGGTATCAAACAGGTATCATAAAGCAAAAAGAAAACCCCGCAAATCCTTTATTTATAAGGGTTTCCGGGGTTTCACATCTCACTCCCATTCTATTGAATATAGGATATATTCTGATATATCATGTTTGAAAATGACTGTATTTATTGAATATTTTTCTTTTTCGTCCATTGTATCCATATCGTTTTATTTTATTTAGGTATCAAAAGCGTATCACGAGTATCACAGGTTTTTTATATATTTTCAGTCCTCATGAATGTACTCTACAACATCACCAATCCCGCAATGGAAATACTCGCAGATCCTGATAATTACTGAAAGGCTCACAGGCTCATCTCTTCCCATTTTCGTGACGGTTCCTCTGCTGAGATCAACAGCATCATACAAATCTGTTTTTTTCATTCTTCTGTCTATAAGCATCTTCCAAAGCGGGTTGTACGATAACATATTATTTCTCCTTTCTATCCGTCCATAACTTAATGATGTAGTCGATCGCAAAAAGCGATATGGCAACCTTGGCCACGTTTAAAATAATGCTGATCATATATATTCCTCCTTTTGACATCTTCTTATTTATGTTGTATATTGTGAGTGAGGACAAGGGGAGTTGCCAGCTCCCCAGCCCTTTCGGGATGCCTGTTTATAACAGGTCGTTGATCAAGTCAACAATGACTTCGATCAGGTTTAAGATTGCGGTGATGAAAACGATGATTTCAAGTGCGACGTTTTTGTTACCGCTTTCTTTTTTGTTCTTTTTCTTTCCCATAGGCTGGTCTCCTTTCTGATTTGACGATATTATTATATCAAATTATTCCTGTGCGATGCCGATTGCA
>JABUSW010000007.1 GCA_021443885.1 Blautia sp. | reverse complement strand
CTTGATTCTCACTAATATATAGTGTATAATAGTATTAGTGAAATATCAACGAAAGGAGTGCATATATGGAACAGATGACTGTCACCGCCAAAATACAAATATCTGTATCTGAAACAGACAGACCATTACTCGAGCATACGATGTCTGTCTATCGTGATGCCTGTAACCATGTTTCTGATTATGTATTCCGGACACACGACCTGAAACAGTCTTCACTTAACAAGGCTCTGTACTGTGAGCTTCGTGAAAGATTTGGCTTAAAGTCGCAGATGGCTCAGTCTGTATTAAAGACTGTCATTGCAAGATACAGGACCATTCTTGAAAACCAAAACGAGTGGATCAGGCCATTTTTCAGGAAACCACAGTATGACCTTGTATGGAACAGGGATTACTCCCTTACAAAAAACTGTTTTTCTGTCAATACGCTTGCAGGCCGTGTTAAGCTGCCGTATTTTGCCAAAGGTATGTCCAAATACTTCGACCACTCCGTTTACAGGTTCGGCACGGCCAAACTTGTCAGTAAAAAAGGCAGGTATTATCTGCATATCCCTGTGACCTATGAAATTGAAGAGGCAGAACTTTCTGATGTATGTAACGTTGTAGGTGTTGACAGAGGCATCAATTTTGTTGTTGCTACCTACGACAGCAGACACAGATCAGGTTTTGTCAGCGGCAGATCTATCAAACAAAAGAGAGCAGCTTATTCTAAGCTCCGCAGAGAGCTGCAGATGCGTCAGACACCATCAGCCAGAAGGCGGCTCAAAGCGATTGGCCAGCGAGAAAACCGTTGGATGCAGGATGTTAACCATCAGGTATCGAAGGCACTCGCCATGTCCAACCCAAAGCATACGCTCTTTGTTTTAGAGGATCTGTCTGGTGTACGCAGCGCCACAGAACGGGTCCGTACGAAAGACCGGTATGTAACCGTATCCTGGTCGTTCTATGACCTTGAACAGAAACTGATCTACAAAGCCAAACAGAACCAGTCTGTTGTAATAAAGGTGGATCCTGCTTACACAAGCCAATGCTGTCCTGTGTGCGGACATATTGAAAAGGCTAACCGTAACAAGAAGCTGCATCTGTTTACCTGCAGGAACTGTGGCTACAAGTCCAATGATGACCGCATTGGTGCAATGAATCTGTATCGTATGGGAATAAACTATATAGAAAAAAGTCAAGTACCTGATACAGTTGCAGCTGAGTAAACTCTGTTGCAAAGGGTGCTGTCAACCACCCTGCGATGTAACGCCACTTTAGATCGTCAGGTCTATCGGGGTCAAAGGTCGGAGGCGAAAGCCGTTACTACGACTGGGCAGTTACAAGCCCACTACCTTTAGGTGGTGGGTAGTTGACAGATTGACAGTAGTTATTCAATTTGTTCGGTTAATGTCGGTGAGAGCCTCAGCGTTCCCAATCATCTCGGTTCTTCGCTCTGGGCTTTCGCTGTTCCGTTTCCGTTTTCTTTTGTTCAGCGTGGATTTTTGCCAATACAGAGGGCTTGTCGACCGGCTCTTTTTCGAGGTTCTTTTCAATAATTCGATTGCAGAAAGCGAGCAGTCCGGGAATATCATTGGTTGCTGTCTCCCAAATGATCGATTCATCCATTTCGGCATAGGCATGAGCAATCCAGTTCCGCATGCCACGAATCATTCCCCATGGCATTTCGCCCTTTGTTTCTTCACGGAATTCATCGGAAAGACCGTTTGCCAATTCCCCGATTTGCAGGACACACATGGACACGGCATTTGAATATGCCCGATCCTCTGTAAAGGTATCAAAGCTTTTTCCAAACCTTTCAATGAACTCTGCAATATCCATGCAATATCTGCGGATATGCTGGAGTCTCTGAATATCACTGTTATTCATAAAGCATCACCATATCCTTTTCAAGGTTCTCCACAAACCATGGGGTACGCTGCTTAGTACTTCTCTGGCGAAGTGTTTGCAACGTAACAAGGTCTATCTCTTTGTCAACGCTTTCCCGGAGTTCAGAGAAAAGCCCGCCCATATCAAACATTCCCCGTATGCTGGAACCTTCACGGTCAATTAGGATGTCAACATCGCTTTTATCTGTCGCTTCATTTCTAGCATACGAACCGAAAAGATACACAGCAGGAATCTTATACTTCCGTGTAATCGGAACGATGCGCTTGCGAAGTTCTTCAATTGTGTAAATCATACGCATTCCTCCTGTCTGTTAAGAAGCTCTTCCATGGAAATATTCAGCACCTTAGCAATCTTATAGACTGTTTCCGCACTGCATTTTGAAAGGCTCGTTTTTCCGTTGCAGAGATCGTTCAAAGTCGTATATGGGATATTACTGCATTGGGCCAACTTGTATTTGGTCATATGCCGTTGCGCCAGTAATTCGTTAATAACCATTTTTATCAACCCTTCCTATCACAATTGCATTATAGCGAAATACCGTTATAGTGTAAATGACATAAGGAATGCATTGGGAAAATTGGTGAACTACCCCCACTTATAGAAGTGGGGGTAGTTCACATTACGAACATAAGACAATCTGAGTGCCCTATGCATAATAGATACTATGCAGATCATCCAAATGATAATCATCAATTAAGCCGTCAGATATGAGTCTTCTGTAGCTTGGGTGGGTGATATTTCCACCTGGCAGTAAAAAAACAATTGAAAAACCATTGGCGTTCCGCTATTGTGTTTGTTTGCGACAACAGTTCACGATAGGAGGAAGCACCAATGGCCTCGACCCTTAGTATACTAAAAACTGTCCTCAATCTCAATGGCATGCACGTTACCAATTGTGAGACCGTCTCCGTTTCAGTGAATCGTTACGGTGATACTTATCAGCAAACCAGGATACATGTTCATGCCAGACCGTTTAGACGTCTTCAAAATCTATGTCCGGTCTGTAAAAAGAAATGTCCCGGATACGATACAAAGCATAAAACGGAATCCACCTGGCGTGCTCCGAACCTCAATGGAGTCCCGATTCATATCTGCTATCGGCCTCGGCGAATCAAATGCCCTGAACATGGTGTGCATACAGAGTTTATTCCATGGGCCGATGGCAATACCCGCTTCACAGAAGACTTCTGCAACGAAGTCGCCTGGATGGTATGCCGCATGTCAAGGTCAGCTGTCGCCCTGTTCGAAGACATTGACTGGCGAACGGTCGGAAACTGTATCAAAGCTGCTCATAACCGCATCGAGCCGGACGTAACTGTCAGAATGCGGAATCTTCGCCGCATTTGTGTAGATGAAACCAGCTATCGGAAAGGCTTTTCCTACATCACGGTCGTATATGACATGGATCTTAATCGGGTGGTGTGGATCCATGAAGGGAACGGTCTTGAGATCTTCCGACTCTTCTGCAAGGAATTGACAGAAGAAGAACGACAAAAGATCGAGATCGTTGCCGGTGATGGTGCCAAATGGATCGATACCTGCGTAAGCGAATACTTCCCCAATGCTGCCCGTTGTATCGACTTCTTCCATGTAGCAGAATGGGCCAATGAGAAACTCGATAAGGTCAGGGCTGCAACAGCAGCCAAAGCCGCTCGTGAATTCGAACGCCAGAAGCGAATCTATCAGGAAACGGAAGCAAAAGCCCAGGCAGCGAAAAAGGAGCTTGCTGCCATGCCAAAGCGCGGACGGCCAAGTAAAAGGAAGCAGGAATTGCTTGCGATCCTTGCAGCTCATAAGGCTGAAACAGCTGCGGAAGGGACCGATTCTCCTAAGCGCGGACGCCCACGGAAGGAAAAATTTAATGCCGGCCAGCAGAAAAACCTCGACCGTATGAAAGAAGCTGTAAAGACGGTCAAAGGATCAAAGCATGCGCTTGGACACAACCCCGAAAACTGTACAGATGCCCAAACCGAGCGGATCCGCCTGATTGAGAACTCCTACCCGGATCTATACAGAGC
>JABUSW010000252.1 GCA_021443885.1 Blautia sp. | reverse complement strand
TTGGATAGGAAAATACATACACAAACATCAAAAGAACCAATGAAATAATCAGCGTCAGCATGCCGAATTTTTCAAAGCCAAAATATATACCTGCATAATACACAATTGCGCTTGCATACCCTGCTATTTCAAGAGAGTTCATCCCTTCTTTATGAATCCCCATTGCCTTAAACAATTCCTGCATCCCAATCAGTGAAATGCCGAGGAGCGTAAAAAACAGAACATATCCTCCGCACATGATCGTCAGATATGCAACGGCCAGCAGAAGGATACCGCTGAGCAATCTTGTTTTAAACATATCACGATTCCTCCTTCACTCCACCGTATCTGCGATCTCTTGCATTGTATGTTTCAATAGCCTCAATCAATTCCGGCTTGTGAAATGCAGGCCAGGGCACGTCTGTAAAATAAAACTCCGTGTATGCCAACTGCCACAACAAATAATTGGAAAGACGCTGTTCACCGCTTGTACGTATCAACAGATCCGGATCCGGTATTCCGGCAGTATCCAGGTAATTCTCAAATATCTGCTCGTCAATTTTTTCCGGCAGCACCTTTCCATCTGCAGCATCCTGCACCAGTTTCCGAATTCCCCGAAGGATTTCGTCTCTGCTCCCGTAATTCAATGCAATCTGGAAATGAAGCTCTGTATAATCCTTGGAAAACTCCTCCAGCTCCCGGATTTTCTTCTGAATATCAGGATCAAAAGCACTGATATCCCCAATGATCTTCACCCGCATTTTATTTCTTTCAGAAATTTTAATACATTTCTTTAAATAACCGCGAAAAAGATTCATAAGAACTTTGATCTCATCCTGCGAGCGTTTCCAGTTTTCTGTGGAAAAAGCATAAACCGTAAGATATTTTACACCTAACTCTTTCATATCATCACAGATCACTTCCAGATTCTGGCATCCTTTCACATGTCCATAACTCCTTGGTTTTCCTTGTGCCTTTGCCCAACGTCCGTTCCCATCCAGAATAATCGCTATATGATTTGGTACATTCATAAAAGAACCTCCCATTACCATTTCTCAGACAACCAAAGAGAGCTCAAATCTGAGCTCTCTCCCTTTTCCGAATTTTATACTGTAAGAATTTCCTTTGCCTTTACATCAACGATACCTTCAATATCTTTAATGTACTTATCGGTATTCTTCTGAATCTTTTGTTCCAGATCTTTGATCTCGTCCTCAGATACATCCTGTTTTGCAAGCTTCTTGAAAGTGTCATTCGCATCGCGTCTGATATTGCGGATCGCCACTTTAGCGGCTTCTCCCTTCTTTTTCACATCCTTCACCAGTTCTTTACGGCGCTCTTCGGTCAATTCAGGAAATACAAGACGAATGATCTTACCATCGTTGCTTGGGTTCAGTCCCAGATCCGAAGCAAGAATCGCCTTCTCAATTCCTTTGATCAGACTGGATTCCCATGGCTGGATCTGAATCATGCGGGCTTCCGGTACTGTAATGTTTGCGACCTGCTGGAATGGTGTCGGAGTTCCATAATAATCAACCGTCAGTTTGTCAAGAATATGCGGGTTCGCACGTCCTGCACGAATCGTCATTAATTCCGACTCCAGGCTGTTGATGGTTTTCTTCATTTTGTCCTCGTATTTCTGAATTCTCTCGTCCATAACTTCACTCCCTTAAGCTTAATAAAATATCTACACGGTTACTCTCGTACCGGAGAAGTTCCCATGAACTGTGTTCACGATACTGTTTTCTTCTTCTAACGCAAATACTAACATTGGCATCTTCTGTTCCATGCACATAATCGAAGCCGTAAGGTCCATTGCAGCAAGCTTCTTCGCTACAACTTCTTCGATGGATACCTCTTCATATTTTACAGCATTTGGATTCACCTTGGGATCACTGTCATAAATGCCGTCCACGGCTTTTGCAAGCAGGATCGCGTCTGCTTCGATCTCTACTGCACGAAGCACCGTTGCCGTATCCGTTGAAAAATATGGATGTCCGGTTCCGCCGGCAAAAAATGCCAGTTTCCCCTTTGCAAAGCTCTCCTCAACTGCATCCTTAGAATAAAGGGTCGTGAAAGCGCCGCAGGTAAAGGGAGTAAATACTTCCGTCTTCAATCCCACATATCGACAAATATCCGATACATAAATACAGTTCATAACCGTTGCAAGCATACCGATCTGATCCGCTTTATTACGATCGATGGTTTCACTGGTACGCCCTCTCCAGAAGTTGCCTCCGCCGATCACGATACCAACTTGAATCCCTTCTTCTGCAATCGCCTTGATCTGATTTGCCACCCGGATCGTTGTTGCTTCATCAAATCCTGTCTTTTTCTCTCCGGCAAGTGCCTCCCCGCTTAGTTTCAACAATACCCTTTTCATCATTCAAGCATCCTCTCAAAGTATTTTTTACCATACACCGGCAACGATCTCATTTCCTTCTTCATCGACAATCGTTGATACCGTATATCCATTATAATAATGGTATCCAGTCTCACCGGTCTCCGGTTCCTGCTCATAGGAACTTCCTCCCGGTTCTCCCAACGATTCCGTCAGGTTTGAGAAAGACTGACCAATAAACTGTTCTGCAGCCGATGCGCCTTCTGACGACTCTATATATGGTATTTCCTCTTCATAATAATCCGTATTCCCCTGGTTGTAAGAAGAATAATTATCCGTCTGGGAGTATGCTGTCGAATCATAAGCACTCTGCGTCTTTTGTGCATTCAGAAGTCCCAGGCGTTCTTTGACTTCATTCAATGTGGAAACTTCATTTCCACCGTTTGCGATCCGATATGTCGCATACGGAATTCCATCACTGCCGGATGTATCCATACACAATACGATCCGGGAAATCTTCGGAAGCGGAATGCTGCGGAAATAGCAGTCACTCAGATTCTGTTCCGAATAACTGACGTAAAGATCAAACAGACCATCTGCATTTTGCGTCTGATCAAAATACAATGTCGAAACATCGCCATTTTTCAGAACGAAGCCGTTAACCATCATGTTAGCTCCGAAATTCTGATCATCCCCGGCCGGACGAATATAAAACTCCTTGATCGTTCCCCCGGTCTTATTTGCCAATGTGATTTTTTCTGCATTTTCTGTCTTTTTCCCAATGACGTTTTTCTCCGGTTCCGGCGTCACGGTAGGTGTTCCCTGCTGTATCGGTACAATCTGGGGAGCTTCCGTTGGCTGGACGGTAGGCGTCACGGTAACCTCTGCTTTATCCTGCCCGGCCTGTTGTGCATTCTCTTTCTTTTTGCCGCAGCCGGAAGAAAGCAGACTGACAAGAACAAGTCCTGCAATGAAAAGATAGGCCTTTTTCATAATCATTCCTCCAATATCCATAAAACAAAACCTTATCTTTCTTTTCCCCTTATAAAGTCTTCTTCTATTATTACAGAGTATTGATATATTGTCAACAAAACTATCATCAGATTCTTGCTACGCCGGTATCCCTTGCGGCCTGTGCAACCGCTTTAGACACGGCCTCTACCACACGTTTGTCAAAAGGATTCGGAATAATATATTCCGGCGTCAGATCTTTTTCATCGATCAGGGAAGCAATGGCATATGCAGCCGCAACCTTCATCTCATCATTGATATCTTTTGCTCTTACATCCAATGCACCCCGGAAAATACCCGGAAATGCGAGAACATTGTTGATCTGATTCGGGAAATCACTTCTTCCGGTTCCAACAACGGCTGCTCCTGCAGCTTTTGCTTCGTCCGGCATGATTTCCGGTACCGGATTTGCCATCGGGAAAAGAATCGGCTGATCTGCCATCGTTCGAATCATGTCCTGGGTAAGGGTTCCGGGGCCGGATACCCCGATAAAGACGTCCGCCCCTTTGATCACATCGCCAATGGTACCCTTTTCTTTCTTCTGGTTTGTAATTCCGGCCATAGCCATTTTTTCAGAATTCAGCCCATCTCTGCC
>JABUSW010000148.1 GCA_021443885.1 Blautia sp. | reverse complement strand
TAGGTTTGCCCATCCACCATGCGCCCCTGATAGCCTTTGTCCATCATGTATGTAGGCGTTAGATAAGGCTGGCCTGCAAACACATCAACAACCGCTTTGGCTGCATCTGCTTGAAATTTTTGATGCTTGAATTGTAGCTTCATTTGCCAAGCCTCCTTAAATCACTTTTACTCTCGTATCCGGTGCCAGGAGCTTGAAAGCCTCCGTAACATTAATCTTTGCGGGGCTTCCGGCAAAACTACTGTCACGGAACACCGCACGCAAGGGCTGGCGCTTGGCAATCGTCTTTACCACACTATCGGGTATGCTCTCGTCAAAGCAGGCAATCAGATCGCCTTCGTTGTATGTATGGACAGTGCAGCCTTCAAGCTTTTCGGAAGTGTATGGCAGGGATAGCGGCAGCCCCCATTCTAGTAGACAGCCGAACAGAAGATCCAGATCATTTCTGTCATCCTTAATGTTCGACTCAAACATATCCAGTAAACTCTGATTGTAATCTGCAGGTGCGTAGAATACATCTTTCATATTACTGTCATCGAGCTTAAATACGCGGAATCCAACATCAAGATCCTTAGTAGTGAGCGGGTTTTCTTCTTTGATTTTCGTCCCGGCACGACGGATGCGCTCTTTGCCAATTTCGCAGATAGTATGCGAAGCTCCAATTGAATCAAGCAGTGCTATGGCATTTTGAGCAACTTTTTTTGCCTTTTCTGAAGACTCGTTTTGGGGGTTGATTTCCTCTGCCAACTGAACAAGTATAAACTTACGAGTTACATTCTGATTAGCATTTGCGAGGAACATAGCGTGTGCAGTGGTGCCCGAACCAGAAAAGAAATCTAAAACAATATCATTGTCGCCAGTCCCACAAAACTCAATTAAGCGTTCAATAATTTCCTCATCTTTTGGGTTTTCAAACACCTTTTCACCCATCATAGAAGCCAATCTTTTTGATGCAGCTCTACCGTCTTTATAAAAGACACTGTATGGAACACTGTACTCTCGATCCTTCAAATAAGACTTCAATGTAGGAACTCTGTTTTCGTCTTTTCCAAATTCAACTCGGCCTTGTTTAATCCATTCCTTCATTGTGTCTTCGTTTGTCAGCCACCCACGAGACGGTATTTTCACAGGCTTATGCGTAGTGGGATGTAATACTTCGTATTTTGGGCCACCTCCACCCGGCCAAGAAATATTATCCGCAAAGAAAATGCCCTTTTGGTCAACTCTGCAATAGTGAGCGTGGTCTTTTGCGGGATGATTATCAGGTAGTGCTTTATACCAAGCCTTAAGTTCTTTTTCAATACTTTCTGTGTCATTTCCATTCTTTTTCACAAGAGAATCATATTGGGCATAAATATCATCAAGCCCTTGTTTTCTTTCTCTCCAAGTAATTTTATGCTCTTTAATATATTGAGCACATTTGAAATAACACAGAATGTACTCATGAGAAACGGAAATATGCTTTGAATCATTCTTCCTTCCCGCAGACCAAATAAGCTCTGCAACAAAATTACTGGAGCCAAATGCTTCGTCACACATCTGCTTCAAGGTGCTTACCTCATTCTCATCAATACTAATGAAAATGACGCCATCTTCCGTCAGCAGGTTTCTTGCCAGCATCAGTCGGGAATAAATCATGCTGCACCAATCGGAATGGAAGCGACCGTTTGAATCCGTGTTACGGAACAAGCGGTTGCCCGCCTCGTCTGTGGCGCCCAGTTCTTCTGCATACTCTTCACCCGACATTGTAAAATCATCGGCATAGATGAAATCGTTTCCGGTGTTATAAGGCGGGTCAATGTAGATCATCTTAACCTTGCCGAGGTAACTCTCCTGCAAGAGTTTCAACACTTCCAGATTGTCGCCTTCAATGTAAAGATTCTCCGTAGTATCCCAGTTGACGCTCTCCTCAGGGCAAGGGCGCAGGGTCTTGCGGATGGGCTTATTTGCTTCCACAATGGCAGCCTTTTTGCCAACCCATGTAAACTCATAAGCTTCATCACCTTCCAGTACATCACCGGAAAGCATCTGACGGAGCAATTCAAAATTGATTGCCTTCTTGGGCTTGCCGCTTGTGTCAATTGTCTCGGTGATGCAATTCGGGAAGAGTGCCCCTATTTTATCAATATTCTGTGCAGTCATATCGAGCGACTCCATGCGCATTTTATCCATTATTCCTTTCCTCCGTCTTCGTTTTCAGGACTAATTATCTCATTTGTATGGTCAGAAATCTGATTTGATAAAGTAGGAAATTCCGACAAGCTTTGCTGTAGCTTTATGAGTGCAGGCAGAATTTCGATTTTGGGAGTCGCATGGCTCCTCGTTATATTCTGTATTTCAAGTATAGCTGGGGGAATATCAGCCTTTATCGCAGATATCCGGTTTGCAATTTCAATTAAAGAACGCATAGACTCCGAAGGCACTAACGATTCAGACATTGCTTTCCATTGCTCTTGTATCTTTACGATTTCTTCGCTCGGTTGTAGCTGTTTTGCCACTTCGGCAAACTGCTTAGTCAGTGCAGAGTAGTCTGGACTCAATCCATTTTGATTTACAACATCCCGGAAAACCTGCGCTATTTCTGAGTAATTCACCCTTTCATCCTGCTTTTTTAATACTTCCTGTAATGTTTTATTGAAAGAAGCGTACGATGTTTTAGGCTCTTGTTGACCTGCAATGTCAGGAATGGATGAATCTAATTCCTCAATTATGTCCTCATAAAGCTTTTTTGCATCTTTATAATTTTTCCATTCAATGTTATGAGAATGCATGACATCATTCCGATAGTGACGAACATCATTAAACCTTTTCCGCAGGTTTGGAACAGCTTCTTTTCCGAGGAGTTCATCCCAGACTGTATTCTCATCAACAGACTCTATGTATGCCATAATGTCGGCTTTTGAAAACACATCTTTCTGTCTGGTTTTAATTGCTTCTTTGACGCTATTCATAAAATTACCGTCTATAAAAAGCATTGAAAAAATATTTCCAAAATCTTTTGACTCCAAGTCAGAAATATTCTTTGCCGCGGCATCGTCTCTGTGTGTAGCACTCGCAATATACAAAAGCTTCCTTAGCTTTCGTTCAAATTCAGAAACCAAAGGATATAACCTTTGATTCATATATGCCGAGCAACCGTTTTCTAATGTTGCCACTTTGAACTGAGAACAAAATGCCACATCTATCTCCGATAGTTTCCTTGCAGAATCCTCGTTTTCACCTTTTACAGAGAATCGTACTGAGACTATATTTTGATCCTTCATTTCTGAAACCGTCATAGTGATTCCTTTGCTGTCAAAAGACGAAACCTTCTCTTTATCTTCAGCATCCATAAGAAGGTATTCTTGAATCATAGCTCAGCCAACTCCTTCCTCAATTTTTTGAGATTTGCGTTCATTTCCATCTGTCGGTTCAACTGCTTCTCTTTTCGTATTTTTGCCTGAAGCAGCTCTATCTGTTTCATAAGTGCCTGCCGTTTTGCCTCACACTCCACAGAATCCTTTAGACTCTCTCCGGAGGATGCAGTATTTAACTGGTCCCCGGCAATCTGCCTTACAAAGTTTTCATACACGGCATCAATGGAAAGGCCGTCCGCCTTCAGCAGCAGGTCATCTTCTTCCACCCATTCGGTAGAGAAGTATCTATCAACCTTAAAGGCTGCATTTCCCGACGAGGCTTCTTTATATCCGATGACCGCTTTGTATTTTCCCTCGTATTCCAGAATGAAGAGAATGTGATACGGAATCTCCTTGTCAATCTGCCGCAGAAAACTACCGTCAAGGTTCGGCGTGTTCAGCCGCACTTCAAAGACCTGAAGCTCCGTAACTTGCGTGCCGGGAGCAAGGTTCATTGTGTCTTCGGCAATCTTGTTTCTCCAGTAAATCGTCTTGACCTGATCGACAAAAATCTTTTTCAGCTCCGGCGACACAGTAAGATTCTCATAGAATTTCTGCTTCGGTATACGTTT
>JABUSW010000349.1 GCA_021443885.1 Blautia sp. | reverse complement strand
TTCGTGCTTCCGCTTCCCGGAAAACCATCCGGCATTGTTCCGTTGCCGGGAAATCCACCACCCGAGGTTGCGCTGTCACCGGAACTGCTCCGACTTCCAAACTGGGGCATTCCTCCTGCCCCAAACATTGCACCGAAGCCTCCCATACCTCCAAAGGAAAAGCCTCCCCCCTTTTTTTCCTCTTCTCCTTCATATTCATAGCTGATATTTATGGCTCCGGCATTCAACTGTGCAAATTGCTCTGCCACATCCATCTGACCACCGCGCCCAATACCGATGACCAGAACAATCGTCGCGGCTCCAACAACGATACCGATGGACGTCATAATGGATTTGAATTTATTCTGATTGATATTCTGGCCGACTAATCTCAGCAGTTCCGAGGTTCTCATTGCGTCACCTGGCTTTCCAGTATTACGATCTGCCCTTCTTCCAGTCCACTTTCTACCGCCACAGTTTTACCATCAGAGAAACCGGTGGTGATCTCCTGTTCGTGGATAGTACCATCATCTTCCAGAATCTTGACCACAGATTTTGTTCCACTCAGGCGAACTGCTTTATTGGAAATATAAAGCGTATCCTCTACTTCTTTTCCTGCGATCAGCACTTCTCCTGTCATTCCGGAATAAACTTTGCTGATGTCCCCGGTAAGCTTTAAGGTGACATCGTAATTGACAGTGGAAGAGCCTGTTTTCGATGTAGTGGAAATCTCCGTTATTTCGGCATCAAATCTTTCATCCTTATACGCCGTCAAGGTAATGGAGGCCTGATTTCCAATGCTGACCGCTGCAATATCTTCCTGCGAAACGGATACCGTCATCAACACATCCTCGGGATCCGTACATGTCATAAGCACCGCTTCATTTTCGATAGAATCGCCTGCACTGTAGGACACAGAAGCCACCGTTCCGGTATATTGGGAATAGACGATGCCGTCTCCGATCTGCTCTTCAAAGGCTTTCAGATTCTCCTCACACTCTTCCAACGTATCCTTTGCGGAATTCAAGTCATCCTCCAATCCATCCGTATCAATAGCGTACAGCTGATCTGCATACTTAAAATTCGTCATCGCATTATCATAGGTTTGTTTTGCTTCAATAGACCCCGTCGTCAGATTATTCTGCGCCAGCTTCAGTTCTGCCTGAAGGGCTTCCAGCTCATCCTCATCGTCTTCCTCTGCGATTTCTTCCTCCAGGTCCGTAATCTTCTCTTCCAGGCTGGTAATCGTCGCCTGATAAGTTTCTTCGGCCGTTTTCCCCTCTGCCAGATAGACCTGATAGGTATAATCTGCTTCTGCTCTTTTGATCTCCACGTTGATCTCTTCTTTGGATACCAGCAGCTCTGCAGAAGCAACTGCCGCTTCCAGCTGCGTCCGGTATTCCTGAATACTATCTTCCGTGATCTTCAGCAGCTTATCTCCGGCTTGGAGCACTTCTCCTGGAGCCACGTACACCTCTTCCACCTCCAGCGATGTCGCAGTTCCGGAACCGGAATTTGCATTTGAGCCGCCTGACGCATCTCCACCGCCTGAAGCGAAGGAACCCATCATATCAGCGCCCATGCCGCCGCCCTGATTTCCTTGCATGCTTCCGCCGCCTGATGTACCGGAGCCCATTGTTCCGGAGGTTTCCGTGGATGTTGTTGTGTCTACTTCGCTGATCTTTGCCACCTCAAAGGTCTGTTCCTGGGTGCCGAATTCAATGGTTCCACTCTCCAAAATCCCGGTGGATACCGTACCGCGCCGTACGATTTCCTTCTGGTAATTTTCTTCCTGCTGCGGTGTGTTCCGTTGCTTATTTTGGTAAAAATAAGCACCACCGGCTCCCAATGCTCCAAGAATCAGCACTCCGACTACGATTTTAACGCCCTTGCTCATTCCCTGCCTCCTCTGTATTCGAATCTGTTGTTCCCGGCTCATCGGTTTCTGACGATCCCATGTCCGGTTCGTCTGTATCGACTGCATCAGCCTTCCTCGTCACGATGGCTGCCATACCGGAACTGAATAATCCATTTTCGTTCTCCACAGAAACCTTCACTTCATAATTTATGGTAGTTCTTCCATTCCCTTCCTGTGCCTCTGTGGATTTTTCACGAATCGTTCCATCCGTTTCAAATACATCGGATAAAGTTACCTCTACCGTGTCCCCCACAACAAAGCTTGCGATCTGGCCCTGCGGCACCGCAATAGTAATATCCAACCGGTTCATATCGTAGCGGTACAGTAATGGAGTGTTGTTGTTGAGGGGATCATCTGTTTCGTACATCACAGAGGCAATGACACCGTCTTCCTTCGCATACAGCATTCCATCCGGAATCTCCTCCAAAAGTGCTCTTTGCTCTTCTAATTCTTCCCTCTTCTGCTCCGCCTCCGAAAGAGTCTCTTTCCACGTGGCCATATCCTGCTGGTAGGTAATTTCTGCCAGCTTTCCCTGAAGAATCAAGGAGTCGTACCGATACTGTATTTTTAATTCATTGGCAAGTCTGTTCCGATGAAGCTCAGCATATTGCTCCGTCACGGTTCGAAGTGCTTTCTGCAGAGAAACAAGGTATTCCGCCGCTGCATCTGCATCTGAGGGCTCCTGTTCCAGAAGACTCTCGTACTGGGAAAGGTCATACGCATTTCCCAACAGGCTGATGTCCGATTCCGTCAGATTCAGGTCTTCCATTGACATTCCGTTCCCGGCTCCTGCACTCATATCTCCTGTACTAAAACCACTCCCCATACTTCCGCTGCCAGATGGCATTCCACCAGACATGGAACTTCCTCCGAAGCCGCTTTGTCCGGAACCACTTTTTCCAGGACTGCTTTGTCCAGAACCAGTAAATGAAGGATTTCCTTCCCCGGACTCCTGTTGTTCCTCATTTCCTCCCGAAAAATCACCTTGGGAAGGAGCCCCGTTACCTCCATTGGCCGGTATGGAATTGCCGTCTCCCGGCGCGCTGCTGCCTCCCGGCGGCTCTGTGTTTCCGTCTTCCGGCACGCTGCTTCCTCCAGCCGTCTCTACACTTCCATCCCCTGGGACGCTGCTTCCTTCTGTCGGCTTTGCACTTCCATCCCCTGGCACGTTGCTTCCTCCAGCCGTCTCTGCACTTCCATCCCCCGGGACGCTGCTTCCTTCTGTCGGCTTTGCACTTCCATCTCCCGGGACATTGCTTCCCTCTTCTGTAAGCGCAGATATCTTCTGCTTCAAACCTTCGTTTTCTATCTGGATAGAATTTAATCTCTTCTCTTCCAGTGTCACCAATTCCGCATAGAGACTGCTTAATGTCTGATTTGCCTGCACATACCGGTCAACCAGGTTGCGAATCATGGTCTCCTTCTCTTCGGAATCAGCGGTAGTCCCTTCCGGTCTTGTTTCTTCACCGGCAATACCGGATGTCAGAGAATATACTGTGAGAGCCTCCAGAACCTCCTGCTGAATGGCAATGTCCGTCTCCATTCTGGTTACGCAATCATTCAGAAGCGTCAGGTAACTGTTGTAGTCAATACCGGCCACACCTGCCAGCTGAACAACCATATCCAGCTTCTCATCCACCATCGTCTTCAGGTTGCTCATGTGCCCCTTGATCAGAGCATCCCCTTCAATGGAAGATTGCAGCTTCTCTTTCAATGCCGCCTGATACTCCTGTTCGGCTGCAGAAAGATTATCTCTGTTTTCCTCTGTTGCTTCAACGGATCCCCCCTCTTCCTGGTTTTCGTTCCCTACAGCCCCCAGTGCTGCAAGCAGCTGTTCCAGAACCGCCTGTTCATTTAATGCAGTCGTCGTAATTTCTTCTTTTATTTGTTGGATCCGCTTTTCATCTTCCGTGAGAGCCTCTGGCTTTTTTTCAGGGTCATCATCCCCATCCGCATTCGGTTCCGAATCTTCGGGTGGGTTTTGTTCCTCCCCATTCTCCGGTGTCTCACCTTCTTCCGTATCCGGTGCGCCCCCATCAGGGCCATGACTGTCCGGTGTCTCCGGATTCTGCTCCGAATCTTCGGGTGGGTTTTGTTCCTCC
>JABUSW010000263.1 GCA_021443885.1 Blautia sp. | reverse complement strand
TCTATTACGGTCATTTTAGACTCACCTGCGGGTTTTCGGCAGAGATGTTTTTTCAAAGGGGCTATCGGGAATCCGGGCGAGTGTCAGGATTGGTTATTTTGGATACGAGGTCTTAGAGTTTGTTCCGGGAATCTGTGGAACACGGATGTAATGGGACTGTAATCTGCGAAGGTGAGGAACGAAGATCTTCAGCGTAAACGGAAGATTTGATTATTCCGGGGAGGTTTCGATTGTACCGGGGAGATTTCCGGGAAAGGATAGGGAACGCTATGACATTGATACAGCTGCGTTATGTGATTGCGGTGGCGAATGCGAAGTCTATGAATGAAGCCGCCCGGGAGTTGTTTATCTCGCAGCCCAGTCTTTCCACGGCCATCAAGGAGCTGGAGGAGGAGATCGGGATCGAGCTTTTCCGAAGGACGAACCGGGGAATTTCGGTTACGCCGGAGGGCGAGGAATTTATCGGTTATGCCCGCCAGGTGGTGGAGCAGTATGAGCTTCTGGATGCGAAGTACATAGCGAAGGAGCAGGTGAAGAAGAAATTCAGCGTATCGGCACAGCATTATACCTTTGCAGTCAGTGCATTCGTGGAGCTGGTGAAGCAGTTCGGCATGGACGAGTACGAGTTTGCGATCCATGAAACCAAGACTTATCAGGTGATTGAGGACGTAAAGAATTTTAAGAGTGAAATCGGGATCCTGTATCTGAATGATTTTAACCGTAAGGTGCTGGAGAAGATGTTTCATGAGTTCAATCTGGAGTTTCATCCATTGATGGAATGCAGCATCTATGTGTATATGTGGAAGGGACATCCTTTGGCGGGAAAAGGTGAGATACGGCTGGAGGAGCTGGAGGCGTTTCCTTGTCTTTCTTTTGAGCAGGGGACTTACAATTCTTTCTATTTTGCAGAGGAAGTCCTTAGTACTTATGAGTACAAAAGGCTGATCAAGGCGGATGACCGGGCTACGGTTCTGAATCTGATGCGCGGCCTGAATGGATTTACATTGTGTTCCGGTATCATCTGTGAAGAGCTGAATGGTACGGATTACTGTGCGATAAAGCTTCGTTCGGATGAGCGCATGACCATCGGATATCTGATTCGAAAGGGCGTGAACATCAGCAGTCTTGGACAGCGATATCTGGAGGAAGTAGCAAAATATCAGGACAAAGCATTGCGGTAATACAAGGAACAGGGATTTTGCTATAGAGAAAAACTATAGCGGGCTGTACTTTTTTAGAATTAACACTTTGCCAAAGAACGTGCTATAGTTTACCTACGGTCGGAAGTGATCAGGCCGATAATATGGCTTGCGTGTCAAAAGCGCTTACGGATTCGGTGGGGCTTCTTCCCCACAATCATATTATTGTTAGAGAAAGGCTGATCAGGGTGCCCATTCCCATGTGACAGGGGAATGTGAAGGAAGTGTAAGGACACGTTGATCAAGGTTATGACATGTCAGAAATCATTATTGAAAACGTCAGCAAGACCTTTACCACCAAGGATGGTTCGGTAGAGGCTTTGAAAAATGTTTCTCTGGAGATTGAATCCGGGGATATTTATGGAATCATTGGTATGTCCGGTGCAGGAAAGAGTACACTGGTACGATGCATCAACTATCTGGAAGTGCCAACCAGCGGAAGAGTATTGATCAATGATAAATGTCTGGGTGATTTTACCGAAAAGGAGCTGCGGCAGCAGAGGCAGAGCATTGGAATGATTTTCCAGCATTTTAATCTCCTGATGCAGAAAAACGTCATTGAAAATGTCTGTTTTCCATTGTATATAAAAGGAATGAAGAAGGCGGATGCCTATAAGAAGGCAGCAGAGCTTCTGGAGATCGTAGGTCTGTCTGATAAGCAGAAAGCCTATCCGGCGCAGTTGTCCGGCGGACAGAAGCAGCGTGTGGCGATTGCCCGAGCATTGGCTTCCGATCCGAAGATCCTGCTTTGTGATGAGGCTACCAGTGCACTGGATCCCCAGACAACTTCTTCGATCCTTTCGCTTCTCAAAGAGATCAACCAGCAGTTTAAGATCACCATCGTGATCATTACGCATCAGATGTCGGTGGTTCGGGAGATTTGTTCTCACGTTGCCATCATGAAGGATGGCGTGGTACAGGAAAAAGGCCTGGTTGCAGATATTTTCAGCCATCCGAAATCTGCAGTTGCCAAGGAGCTGATCCGCAAGGACGGAGGATCTCATTCGGATCATAAGAAAAGTGCCGTGAAAGAAGAGATCCGAAGCGGAAAAGTGATTCGCATTGTTTATTCGGAAAACTCAGCCTTTGAGCCGGTAATATCCAACATGGTTCTCAGCTTTGGCCAGCCGGTGAACATCCTGAAGGCCAGCACCCGAAACGTAGGCGGTGTTGCCAAAGGCGAGATGATTCTGGGATTTTCCCCGGATTGTCAGCTGATCGAGCCTATGAAGGAGTACCTGAGGGACCACGGACTGGAGATTGAGGAGGCGGAAGAGTATGTGGAATGAGCAAATGTTTAAACTGATTGCAACCGGTGTTTGGGAGACCATCTACATTACGCTGCTCTCCACATTATTCGGCTATGTGATCGGTCTGCCTATGGGGGTGGCTTTAAAGGTTACGGATAAAAATGGGTTGAAACCAAATGCAGTGGTTTACAAAGTACTGGATGTCATCGCGAATATTGTGCGAAGCATACCGTTTTTGATCCTTTTGATCCTGATGATCCCCATTACGAGAGCAATCGTAGGGAAGAGCTATGGCTCCGCAGCGACCATCGTGCCGTTGGTTGTGGCAGCCGGTCCTTTTATCGCCCGAATGGTAGAGTCATCCTTGAACGAAGTAGATCCGGGTGTCATTGAAGCGGCTGAAGCTATGGGGGCCAGTAAGGTGCGCATCGTCATGAAGGTGCTTCTTGTGGAAGCCCGTACATCCCTGATCACCGGAGCAACCATCGCAACCGGCACGATCCTCGGATATTCCGCTATGGCAGGAACGGTAGGCGGCGGTGGTCTTGGGGCGATTGCCATCCGTTATGGTTACAACCGGTACCAGTTTGATGTCATGATGGTAACGGTAGTGCTGCTGGTTTTGTTGTTTCAGCTGTTTCAGACCATCGGTATGACGCTGGCAGGCAGACTGGACAAGCGGAAATAGGAGCATGAGATAATAAACAACGGGGCGGATAAGCCTGAAAGAGAGAAATTGGCCCCGACGATAGCAATTGAACAGGAGAGTAATTATAAGTATTTATAATGAAAATAAAAGTAATCATGAAGGAGGATTATCATTATGAAAAAATTACTTGCAGCAACATTGGTTGGCGTACTTGCAGCAGGCGCATTCAGCGTAAGTGCACTGGCAGAAGACACAAAGATCGTTGTGGGAGCATCCACAACACCACATGCAGAGATTCTCAATGAGGCAAAACCGATTCTGGCAGAGCAGGGAATCGAACTTGAGATCGTGGAATTTGATGACTACATCATTCCAAACGAAAACGTAGAGAGCGGAGATCTGGATGCGAACTATTTCCAGCACATTGCTTACATGGACAGCTTCAATGAGGAAAAAGGTACACACCTTGTGAATGCCGGCGGCATCCATTATGAGCCGTTCGGAATCTATCCGGGAACAAAAGCAAGCTTGGATGAGCTGGCGGATGGCGACAGCATTGCCGTTCCGAATGATACAACAAACGAAGCACGTGCACTTCTTCTTCTCCAGGAAAACGGAATCATTAAACTGAAAGAGGGCGCAGGTCTTACTGCAACGGTTCTGGATATTGAAGAGAATCCGAGCAATATCGAAATCGTTGAGCTTGCAGCAGAGCAGGTTTCCCGTGTAAGAGAAGAGACTGCATTTGTGATCCTGAACGGAAACTATGCACTGCAGGCCGGTCTTTCTGTAGGAAGCGATGCCCTGACAAGCGAAACATCTGATTCCGAAGCGATCCAGACATACGTGAACGTTATCGCTGTTAAAGAAGGGAATGAAGAAAACGAAGCTGTGAAAGCACTGGTTGAGGTTCTGAAATCCGAAGCGATCCAGAAATATATCACAGATACTTATGA
>JABUSW010000231.1 GCA_021443885.1 Blautia sp. | reverse complement strand
ATGCGTAAAGAAGGCGAGTTCAAAGAATTCGTCTCCTTCGTGAATGACGATAACGGCAACCCAATTTATGAAAACACCTGGCAGTACGCCATTCTGAAGAAGGAATGGGAGAACAGAGAATAATATGTGGATCATATTTGCTGTAGTGTCAGCCGTATTTGCGGGGCTGACATCTATTCTTGCCAAATGCGGCATAAGAAAAACCGATTCCGATGTGGCCACGGCTCTTCGCACCATCGTGGTGCTGCTCTTTTCGTGGGTCATGGTCTTCATTGTAGGGTCGCTTGATACCATCGGAAGCATCAGCGGAAAATCCTTCCTGTTTCTGATTCTTTCGGGCCTTGCCACCGGAGCATCCTGGATCTGCTATTTCAAAGCCCTTTCCATGGGAGACGTAAACAAGGTAGTGCCTATCGATAAATCCTCCACCATCCTGACCGTGCTGCTGGCCATTACTATCTTCGGCGAGACCGAGCATCTGGCAGTAAAACTCATCTGCACCGCGGTACTTGCTGTGGGCATCTTCCTTATGGTAGAGAAGAAGGCAGGAGCACAGAGTGAGGAGAAGAAGGGCTGGATGCTCTATGCGGTTTTGTCCGCCGTCTTTGCAGCCATGACCTCCATCCTCGCAAAGGTGGGTATCTCCGGTGTGGAGTCCAATCTGGGAACGGCGATCCGTACGCTGGTCGTGCTGGTGATGGCATGGGTCATTGTCCTGATGAAGGGCAAGCAGACTCAGCTGAAGGCAATCGACAAAAAGGAACTGGGCTTTATCGCTCTGTCCGGCCTTGCGACCGGCGGCTCCTGGCTATGTTATTACTATGCCATCCAGAACGGTGTTGTCAGCGTGGTAGTGCCCATCGACAAGATGAGCGTGCTGGTGACTGTCATCTTCTCATACATCGTTTTCAAGGAAAAGCTCTCTAAGAAAGCGCTTATCGGTCTCTGCCTGATGCTGCTGGCAACCCTTGCGATGGTATTGTTTGCGTAAAATGCCTTGCAGCAGAATGGCAGGGAGATTACTTCATAAGGCAGGATATCACTATGAGTATAACAGTAAATCTTTATTACACCGGCAAGAATGGTGCTGCCAAAAAGTTTGCGCAGGAAATGACCGAGAGCGGAACGGTTTCTGCAATCCGTGCCGAAGAGGGCAACGAAAAGTACGAATACTTCTTCCCTATGGATGATCCGGAAACCGTGCTTCTCATCGACAGCTGGCGGGATCAGGCGGCGCTGGATGCGCACCACGCCTCACCCATGATGAAGCAGATCGCGACGCTTAGAGATAAGTACGACCTTCACATGAAGGTGGAACGCTACGTAACGGATGTGGCATACCTTCCGTCCGCAGATGATAAATATATCAGGAAGTAGAATGCACGCCATCCTGAAGAAGGAATGGGAGAACAAGTAAACACTGAATCATTACGGCCCTGATGGAGCTTAACCGCTCTGTCAGGGCTTTTTATATAGCGAAACTCAACACGTTCACCGCGGCGTCATTCTTGCGAGGGGCGCCTTTTTTAATGAAGGGAGAAGACAAATGTCACAAGAAAATTTAAGGGCCGAAGCCTAACGTCAGGGGCTGGAAGCGGAGCGTGCCTTTGCCGAGATGCTCTATCAGACCGGCGCAGAGCAAAGCGAACTGAAGGACCTTTGCACATAAGTTTTCAATTTATCCGGCGGCAGTGAAGCAAACAGGAATCCGATTGACCACTCTTTGGATCGGTAATTCTCTATGTATTGCCAATAGGGAACTTTTGTGCTATATAAACAATATAAAAGTTCCCTACAAGGAGGACATTCCATGACAAATTCGCTGAATGAGATACAGAACCTGCTTCGTCAAAAGGCAGAGCTTACTGCAAGGCTTAATCTGATGCCCTACGACGGAAACCCCGAGGTAAAAGAAAGAGGCAGCGACAAATACTTATATATCCGCAAAAGAGTTGCGGGGAAGCTGACATCTACCTATGTGGGCGTTTATTCGGAGGCGCTTCATTCTCTGCTGCTGAGGAATGCCCGGGAAGCAAAGGAAATCCGTAAGCAGCTGCGCAAGGTTGAAAAGCAGCTTGCCGCGCTGGGGTATTCCGAGGACGAGCTGTCGCCGGAGGTTTTGCGCAATATTGACTTTGCAAGAGCCAATATGAAAATGAATATCTACGACCAGGCCGTTCTGGAGGGTGTAGCCACATCGTTCCCCCAGACTGAGGAGATCATAGACAACGGCATGATCTCGGGAATGACAGCAAGCGATGTACAGAAGATCCTGAATCTGAAGCACGCGTGGGAGTTCATTCTGGGCCGCGATGTGATTACCGCTAAAAGCGACTATTACATGCTCAGTCATATTGCAAAGCTCGTAAATGAGGGATTTTTCGCCGAGGGAGGGCGTCTAAGAGGCGTTCCTGTCACAATCGGGGGTTGCTCTTATGTTCCTCCTCTTCCCTGTGAACCGGACGTGAAAGAAAGCATAGAGTCTATAACGGCGCAGGCCTCTGATCCTGTTGACATTGCCGTAGAGCTGTGTCTGTATTGCATGAAAACGCAGGCTTTTCTCGACGGAAATAAGCGTGCGGCCGTTATCTTTGCAAACCATTACCTGATTGCTCACGGTGGAGGCTTTCTTGTTATTCCGGAAAAGGAAGTGCCGGAGTTTAAGAAACTGCTGGTACAATATTATGAGGGAGAAGACCTCGCTGTCATTGCGACGTTCATGAAGGAACGCTGCCACAAAACGATGTGAATTGTAGCTTTCATAGATGATCCGTGCTCCTGCTAGCAGACAAGGAGAAATTTTCGCGTATGAAACAGCGATTTAACAATATATCAATGAACGGCCGCATGGCTTATGTCATCATGTGCGTTGAAGCCTGGCTGCAAGGCACCTATCCTGACCGCGACTGGACGATCGTGTCTGAAGCTATGTGGAGGGCAACAGAAATGAACTGGGGAGACTGGCCGGAGATCTATGCCGGGTATATTCCCCATGTTCTGTTTTCTTATGAAGAATATGGCGAAGACCTGACGGAATCATTTCCGGAAGATATATATAACAGGCTGAAAAAGCTCTACTTAGGAATTACATCCGGGAATGAGGATGATCCGGAAGATATGCTGGACTATATGCTTACCAAGCCGCATGAAATGGCAACGGTATATGAAGGAACCGGCATCGGTGACGGAAACGAGTCCATAGAAATCATTGAGGGTATAGAAAAGGTTTTGAACAGCAGTGGCATCCCATTGCCGGATCACCATAGGCTGTACTTTTCGGATCATGACCAGCTGCACGGCTGGGGAAATAGCTTTGACGGAAGATTTCTTTCGGTTATTCTCGGTAAGTAATAAGCTGGCAACGCCCAATTTGACGAGGCCCCATAGGAACATTGGAGACCGGGCGAGGCAACGGAAAACGGATATTCCTGCTTTGTTCCTTGCACGGAAGGTAATGACGGAAATGAAAGGTAAGATATGAAAACAATCATAATATACGAATCCACCCATCACGGAAACACGAAAAAGCTGGTGGATGCTATCTCGCAGAAGTTCGGAGTCGAGACCTGCAGTATTGAAAATGCAAAGAACATCGACTTTACGCTATATGATTGCATCGGAATTGCTTCCGGTGTCGCATTCGGCAGGTTCTATGCAGATACAGAAGCTTTCGTGAAGAATTGTCTTCCGGAGAAAAAGAAGGTTTTCTTTCTGTACACCTGCGGTAAGGAAACCGGCACCTATACGGTCTCGGTCGCTCGGTCGGCAAAAGCCAGGGGCTGTGAAGTGATCGGAAGCTACGGCTGTCTGGGTTTTGATACCTTCGGCCCCTTTAAGGTGATCGGCGGAATTGCCAAAGGACATCCCACCGGGAATGAAATTGCCGAAGCGGTAAAGTTCTTTGAGAAGCATATCGGCAAGTGCGTTATCGAACGACAAACAGGTATTTGTGAAGATACCGTGGGATTGATCCAAAACATTAAAAAGGAGAAAAATTGGAATAGCGGCGAGCTTCACCTGCCCCTTACGGACACATCTATCATGGTAAATATTGATTTTGATGTGGATATGGCTTATGCACAGGCCTGTG
>JABUSW010000221.1 GCA_021443885.1 Blautia sp. | reverse complement strand
ACGAAAACAAATGGCTTTTTGGCTGCTTTAATCATCTTCACAGCTTCCTCAAGCTGCGCTTCCTCCACACTGGTGTTATGGCAGCTTGTCATGTCAATTTCTGCTTTTTCATATTCTGTATATACATTCGGACTGGTGATATCCTTAGGGATATCCACAAGTACCGGACCCGGACGACCTTTTCTGGCAATATCGAACGCTCTTCGAATGGTTGGTGCCAGTTCCTTAAGATCCTTCACAATGAAATTGTGCTTGGTAATCGGCATGGTAATTCCGGAAATATAAATCTCCTGAAAACTGTCCTTACCCAGAAGCGGCACATTGACATTACAGGTAATGGCAACCATTGGAACGGAATCCATATATGCGGTGGCAATACCTGTCACCAGATTGGTGGCGCCAGGACCTGAGGTTGCAAAACATACACCTACCTTGCCAGTACTTCTGGCATATCCGTCTGCAGCATGGCTTGCGCCCTGCTCATGGGATGTAAGAACATGATGAATCTCGTCTTTATGAAGATATAACTCATCGTATACGTTAAGGATTGCGCCGCCCGGATATCCAAATACGGTATCAACGCCCTGTTCCTTCAAACATTCGATGATAATCTGTGAACCAGTTAACTGCATAGTTATCTATCCCTTTTCGTATATTCTCTATTGTTCACCTGGAAGAGCCAGGATTGCACCTCTGTTGCCAGAAGTAACCAGGGAAGCATAGCGCTTCAGATAGCCTGTGGTCACCTTAGGCTCGCGTGGCTGCCACTTCGCCTTGCGGGCTGCCATCTCTTCCTCTGAAACATCAATATCCAATGTCATGGCCGGAATATTAATGCGAATGATATCGCCTTCTTCCACCAGAGCAATTGGTCCACCCACTGCTGCTTCCGGAGATACATGTCCGATGGAAGCACCACGGGATGCGCCTGAAAAACGTCCGTCTGTAATCAGTGCTACAGAACTTCCAAGTCCCATTCCTGCAATTGCAGAAGTAGGATTTAACATCTCTCTCATACCAGGACCACCCTTTGGTCCTTCGTAACGAATTACAACCACATCGCCAGCCACAATCTTGCCACCCTTAATGGCTGCAATGGCATCCTCTTCACAATCGAAGACGCGGGCTGGTCCTTCATGAACCATCATCTCTTCTACTACGGCAGAACGCTTCACAACCGATCCGTCCGGTGCCAGATTACCCTTGAGTACGGCCAGACCGCCTGTCTTGGAATATGGATTTTCCACTGGTCGGATAACTTCCGGATTCCGGTTTACGGAATTGGCAATGTTCTCACCCACAGTCTTGCCTGTTACGGTCATACAATCCGTATGCAAAAGTCCAATATCTGCCAGTTCCTTCATCACCGCCCATACACCGCCGGCTTCGTTCAGGTCTTCCATATAGGTAGGACCTGCCGGTGCCAGGTGGCAGAGATTCGGTGTTTTTTCACTGATTTCATTGGCAAAAGCAATGTCGAAATCCATTCCGACTTCGTGAGCAATTGCCGGAAGATGCAGCATACTATTCGTAGAACATCCCAGTGCCATATCTACAGTCAGGGCATTCAGAATTGCTTTTTCCGTCATAATATCCCTTGGACGGATATTTTTCTCATACATCTCCATAACCTTCATGCCGGCATGCTTTGCAAGACGGATGCGTTCTGAATAGACTGCCGGAATGGTTCCGTTTCCGCCAAGTCCCATGCCCAAAGCTTCTGTCAGACAGTTCATACTGTTTGCAGTATACATACCGGAACAGGAACCACAGGTAGGACATACTTTGTTTTCAAATTCCTGAAGCTCGTCATCGGAAATCATGCCGGCCGCATGGCTTCCCACTGCTTCAAACATACTGGAAAGACTTGTCTTGTGCCCTTTTACGTGACCTGCCAGCATAGGACCACCGCTGACAAATACCGTAGGCACATTGATGCGGGCAGCCGCCATCAGAAGCCCGGGAACATTTTTATCACAGTTCGGTACCATGACCAGTGCGTCAAACTGGTGTGCAATTGCCATGCTTTCTGTTGAATCCGCGATCAGATCACGGGTTACAAGAGAATACTTCATGCCGGTATGTCCCATAGCAATTCCATCGCAGACCGCGATCGCCGGAAATACCACCGGTGTTCCGCCGGCCATGGCAACACCCTGCTTTACCGCATTTACGATTTTATCCAGGTTCATATGACCGGGCACGATCTCATTGTAGGAACTTACGATACCAACCAGCGGCCGTTCCATTTCCTCCTTTGTATATCCAAGAGCATTAAACAAGGAACGATGTGGCGCCTGTGCAGGACCTACTTTTACTGCATCACTTTTCATAATCATTCTCTCCTCATCTATAACTTTACAGCTTTACACTGATAAACGAGCAAACTCCCGTCAGCATATCGTGTTAATAATAACGCACTTTTTTGTGGATTTCAACTACATATATCCATAAGAAGTTAAAAAAAGTGCCTGCAGATCAGGCACTTTTTTCAGCAATTTGTTATTCAAACACTCTTCAGAAGTTATTTCTCATCGGATACGGACACCTGACCTGCTTTTTCTACTTCAACAATTGCAGATCTTCGCATTGGAATACGACAGTTCTTGTTATTCCCGAATTCCACGATCACATCCTCATCGGTGAGGTCCAGGATCACCCCGTAGAAGCCACCGGATGTAACTACACTATCGCCTACCTCCATGCTGCTCAGCATAGCCTGTACTCTCTTCTGTTCCTTCTTCTGCGGACGAATCATAAGAAAATACATGATGCCAAATAATACAACCATCCATACAATGGCAAATGTCATACTTGTTCCCTGTGTCATGACTGCTTCCTCCTGTTTCTTCTCTTTGCTCTTTAAGCGCATCTGATCCATCACTTCGCACCGGAATACGAAATCGTTATCCCGCATTACGAAAGATGAATGCATCACCCGCTTATCAATCTCATTATGAATGCAGCTTCATCTCATTTTATGCATCCACATCTCACCTAAGTATGATACACAATAAAACATGATACTTCAAGTAGTTTATGAAGAATATTTGTTTACAGCGTCAAAACACGTTTCCCACGATGTGCTTGCATATGAGTGGGAGAATTTGTTGTTGACACGCCCCTATGATTTCCGACATCTATCGTCCGTTTATTCTCCCTTCTTCAAAACCTTCCAGCCGCATTTTCTTATACGCTGCAAAATTACCGGCGTCGATGGCATCCCGGATCTCTTCCATCAGGTGGTTGTAATAATACAGGTTATGCAACACACAAAGGCGCATTCCCAGCATCTCCTTGGCTTTCAGAAGATGGCGAATATACGCTCTGCTGTAATTCCTGCATGCCGGGCAGCTGCAATCTTCTGCAATGGGTCTGGAATCCAGTTCATATTGGGAATTAAACAGGTTTATTTTTCCCCGATTGGTATAAACATGTCCATGGCGCCCGTTCCGGCTTGGGTACACGCAGTCGAAAAAGTCGACGCCCCGTTCTACGCCCTCCAGAATATTTGCCGGTGTTCCTACCCCCATAAGATAGGTTGGCTTATTCCGGGGAAGGTGCGGAACCACTTCGTCCAGGATACGGTACATTTCTTCATGGGTCTCCCCTACCGCAAGCCCTCCTACAGCATAGCCGTCCAGATCCATTTCGGAAATCTGATCCGCATGCTCCTTTCGAATATCCTCGTAAACAGCTCCCTGATTAATACCAAACAAAAGCTGTTCCTTGTTGATGGTATCCGGAAGCGCGTTTAATCTCGCCATTTCCTCCTTGCATCGCAAAAGCCACCGTGTGGTTCTGTCCACGGACTTCCTTACATAATCCCGTTCTGCAACGGAGCTTGGACATTCATCAAATGCCATTGCAATGGTGGAAGCCAGATTGCTCTGGATCTGCATGCTTTGCTCCGGTCCCATGAATATTTTATGTCCGTCGATATGTGAATTAAAATAAACGCCCTCTTCTTTGATCTTTCGAAGCTTCGCCAGAGAAAAAACCTGAAATCCACCGGAATCAGTCAGGATCGGTCTATCCCAGTTCATGAATCTGTGCAGTCCGCCCAACTGTTTGATCTTATCATCTCCCGGCCG
>JABUSW010000271.1 GCA_021443885.1 Blautia sp. | reverse complement strand
CGGCGATTTGGCACCAAAGGCTACAATAGACCTGGCCCAGCACTGACTTCTCACGAAGTGGGCGGGAATACTTCCGGATAGCGAAATAGCACCGGATTGGCACAGAATAGAGTACCCAATTCATGAAAAGTACTGTATAATAGATACGTAAACAGCAAAAAGCAGACCAGATCTGTGAAAAATTGAATAAAGTTATCAGTTCCGCGAAAATGGAATTGGTAGCCGATAAAAAGCTGTTTGGCAACGCAAATGCTTCTTTCCTATGGCAGGATGATATCCTCACCAAAATTAGCAGATGCAAACATCAATCTAACAAATACCCCTGAACAGAGCTGATCTGGGACGGTCTCAGAGGAGACAACCTGGTGCTCCCGACAGCTAAAAAAGCCCGTAAAATAAGGCTTTTCAGGAACAATACAAGACAGAGATGAACTAGGAGCAAGGTACGAGGTGCCTTGCTCCTAAGGGAAGCGACGTGTTACCAATAAAATTTAACGCTTCATGGTTCAAAAGCAGTTGGGTATTACCGCCAATGTTAGCAGAAAAGGCGGCAATATCAAGATGCCACTCCTGGAATTTACCTGACCCAGGTCAGATAAAGATAAATGTCGGATGCCAGAGCCGAAGGCTGAAAAACCTTGATTTTAAGCCAAAAACTGGACTTCAGTTCCTATAGTTTAATGGATAGAACGATAGCCTCCTAAGCTGTTGATCCGGGTTCGATTCCCGGTGGGGACGCTGGACAAACGGAAATGATTAGCAGATTACCTGTAAAATCATTTCCGTTTTTTCGTTTTCGCTCCAAAGTTAAGGCTGAAAATTCTTAGAAATGCGAACTTAGCAACATAATTTCAATACGTGTTATCTAAGTTAAAACCAAGCTTTTTCTAATGGCTTAAAAGAGCCATGCAAGCGGAATGTGGACACGCAGCTGTTAAGTACAGTGCGGATGTGTATGAGTTCAGTTTTGGGTTTAACCGGCCCCTGAAGATAATAATATGAGAATATGAAAGCATATATTTTGCTCATTTGCTGAGATCATCATCAGATCAATGCGAATGGGCATTTTTTATATTTTAAAAGAAAGGAAGGTATCTGAATGGGGCGTAGAAAAAGAAACGACCAGGAAACAGAAAAAGATTCCGGCTGTTCATCAGGGGCAGATAAGGTAGTGGAGATGGAAGTATCACGATTAAAAGATTTTGAGAACCATCCGTTCAGGGTGAAGGACGATGATGCGATGCTGCTCCTTCTGGATAGTGTTCGGAAGAACGGGATCATCAGTCCGCTTATCGTCACACCGAAGGATGACGGATTCTATCAGATCATATCCGGGCATCGGAGAAGGCGCTGTGCAGAGCTTCTTGGTCTGGAAACAGTACCGGTTCTCATCCGTTATATGCAGGAAGACGATTCGATCATTTCCATGGTCGATTCCAACCTGCAGAGAACTGAAATCACGCACAGCGAAAAGGCATTTGCTTACAGAATGAAGAATGAGGCAATGAAGAGAAAGATCCGGCTCGCAAAAAAAACTATGGAAGGAACAGTGGAAGCTGTCAAGGGAAAAAGAACCGTGGAGGTACTTAGTGAAAAAGCAGGCGACAGTCCAAGACAGGTGACACGGTATATCCGTCTTACGTATCTTATTCCGGAATTGCTCGAAAAACTGGATACGGGAAAGCTTGGATTCAATCCTGCAGTGGATCTGGCCTTTTTATCCGAACAGGAACAAAGATGGGTTCTGGATGTGATGGAATCCACTCAGTCATCGCCAACGCTTTCTCAGACGCACAGGATAAAGGAAATGAGCAGGCAGGATGACATGACTTATGACGATGTAATGGCAGTTTTTGAAGATAAAAAACATGAAGATGTTACATTGATCACTTTTACTTCCGAACAGCTTCACAGGTTTTTTCCAAAAGGATACACGGCAGAGGAAATGAAAAAGGAAATACTTGCTCTATTAAAAGATATTTTTGAATAAGGGAGGACATATTATGTGTAAGATCATCGCAATCGCAAACCAAAAAGGAGGCCAGTCAAAAAGTACGACGGCCGTTAACCTGGCAATCGGTCTGGCAAGACATGGAGAAAAAGTGGCTGTTATTGATGCGGATCCACAGGGAAGTGCAACCGCAAGTCTTGGCTTCGTGGAACCGGATGAACTTGAGATCACGCTGGCTACCATACTGGGACACATCATCAATGAAGAAGCATTTGACCCGAAAGCCGGTATTCTTCAGCATCCGGAAGGAATTGATATCGTTCCTTCAAATATCGAGTTATCCGGACTTGAAGTAGCAATGATGAATATCATCAGCCGTGAATATCTGATGAAAGAATACGTGGATATGATAAGCCGGGATTATTCATATATTATTATTGACTGTTCTCCAAGTCTTGGAATGATGACGATCAACGCACTGGTGGCTGCTACATCCGTTTTGATACCTGTAACTGCACAGTTCCTCCCGGTAAAAGGCCTCCAGATGCTTCTCCACACGGTTACGATGGTACAGAGAAGATTAAACCGGCAGCTCACGGTAGAAGGCATTTTGCTTTCTATGGTGGACATGCGGTCCAATTACTCCAGAGATATTATTTCAAAGGTGAGAGAGGGATATGCGGATACGATCGGTGTGTTTGAAACATACATTCCTATGTCTGTAAAGGCGTCTGAGACAAGTGCGGAAGGAATCAGTATTTTTTCACATTGCCCACACAGCAAGGTTGCGCAGGCATACGAAGCATTAACACAGGAGGTACTTGCAAAATGAAAGAGAGAATCGGACAGAAGATCAAATTGACAAGCTATGAGGAACTGCTTGGTGTAGGAAATGAAGAATCAGCAGTAGACGTGAATATCCGTGATATTCATGAATTCGAGAATCATCCGTTTAAGGTCGTGGATGACGAGAAAATGGATGAACTTGTTGAGAGTATTAAGACTAATGGTGTGCTTACACCGGTGCTGATCAGACAGTCCAAAAAGAAACGCGGCTATGAAATGATTTCCGGACATAGAAGATTGCATGCGGCAAACCTGGCTGGTTTAACAGTCATACCAGCAATTGTACGGGATATGGATGATGATTCCGCAACGCTGGCGATGGTGGATTCTAATATTCAGAGGGAAGAACTACTACCCAGTGAGAAGGCATTCGCATTTAAGATGAAGCTTGAGGCAATGAAGAGACAAGCTGGAAGACCGTCTAAAGAAAATTCTGGTCAAAATGACCAGAATTTAAATGGCACTGTATCAAGAGACTTGTTAGCGGAACAGGTTGGTGAAAGCTCGAAACAGATTCAGAGATATATTCGATTAACGGAACTGATTCCTGAAATGATGGAATATGTGGATTTAAAACGGATACAGTTCACAATGGCTGTCGAAATATCCTATATAGATAAAGAAATCCAACAATGGATTTTCGAGTATATTAAGGAGAATGGTGCTATCAAACCAAAACAGATTTCAGCACTGCGTGAGGAATGTAAACAAGGTACTATGACGCAGCCGAAACTTATTGCGATTATGAACGATAATCAGCCGGGAAAAGCAATGACTGGGAAATTATCATTTACAGAGAAAAAACTCCGGGAGTACTTTCCATCAAATTATAGTGCGGATGATATGAAAAATGTTATATTTCAGCTTCTGGAGAAATGGAAAAATGGGGAGGTGCAGTTGTGATGTTTAATTATTTTTATGGCGATCAGGCAGATCAGTTCAACTTTATCAAGATTCCAAGGGCAATGATTGCTGATGAAATGTATTCCACATTGTCACTTCAGGCAAAGATCCTGTATTCCTTATTTCTGGATCGAATGGCATTATCAAGAAAAAACAGCTGGTTCGATGATGATAACCGGGTTTATATCATCTATCCCATCACGGAAATCCAGTCTGATTTGGGTTTTTCACGGAAGAAGGCCATGGAGTATCTTGCCGAGCTGGAGTCTTTTGGGCTGGTAGAAAAGAGGAAGAGAGGCTTTGGACTTCCAAGCATTATCTATGTAAAAAACTTCCTGACACAGGATATTTCCAGAAGTATTGAAATTGGCACCACAGAGAAAGTAATAAAACCAGTATCTT
>JABUSW010000063.1 GCA_021443885.1 Blautia sp. | reverse complement strand
ACTTTCCTGTCATTTTCGCCGGTTTTTGCCCCTCCAGTTAAAATACCATCAGATCCTTCTCTTCTTCACATGGTCTCCAAACCTTTAATCTTTCCCCGTTCGGGTCCCCGGTCTTCATAAAGTTCACCCAGTAATCCAGCATCTCTTCACTAAGCTGATAGTCCTCTTCCTTCCAGGGTCTCCAGCAGCGCTCCATGGTTCCAAACATATACCACAGTTCGCAGGAATGCCATGCCCCGCAGTTATCTCCCGGCAGATCATGCGCAAAATAATAAGCATATGCCGGTTTTCTTCCCAGCTCTGCAAGCTTTTTGCTAAAGTCAAGAACTCCTTTATACAAAACCGACTTCTCACCGCGTTCCACCATGCCCGGCTCTACCAGAATATCATCTTTGGTGGTTCCCAGCATATAAGGGATATCCTTGATCTCCCCTTTATCCATGAGATCGTAATATCCATCCTCCAGGAGACTGCCATCCATAGTGGGCGTCAGAAACAATCCCTTTGCCTTAGGCATATTCATACCCATAAACAACCCAAAAGCTTCCTGTACTTCCTCCGTGGTTTTTTCCCGGAGTTCCTCCAAAGATTTCACGCCCAGAATCTTCGGCAATGCCATCCCATATCCTTCCTGTTCTGCAAGCGGAATGTCCCGATGAAGTCCACCGCCATAGGACCCTCCACTCTGCATAATTGCTTTTGCGATCATATTTCCGGTCAGCTTTGTAGATACCAGCGTCTGTACACTCATTGCCCCTGCACTCTGTCCGAAGATCGTAATGTTATCCTTGTTTCCTCCGAAGGCTTCGATATTTTCGTACACCCAGGTCAGCGCTGCAATCTGATCCAATGTTCCATAGTTTCCGGAGATCTGTTCCGGATTCTCCTCCGTCAGCCATGGATGGGCAAAATAGCCAAAAATATTACAGCGATATTCCACACTTACCAGAATTACGCCACGTTTGCAATAAGCAGCTCCGTCAAACTCCAGCTCACTGGCAAAACCGCCCAGGAACGCACCGCCATGGATCCAGAATGCCACCGGCAGTTTTCCCTCTCCCTTCTCATTTGGAACCCAGATGTGCAGATAGAGACAGTCTTCGCTGTTCTCCCGCTTAAACTCCGGATTGCTGTAAAACTCTTTTCCAAAGTCAAATCCGTCTCCGGCATAATCTGTCTGAACACATCTGGGAGTAAACGCCTTTGCTTCCAGGATTCCATCCCAGCGCTCCGGCCTCTCCGGCGCCTTCCATCTCCGTTCTCCGATCGGCGGCTTTGCATATGGGATCCCGCGATAGACGGTATACTCCCCCATATCCAAACCTTCCACTTTCCCGTAATTTGTTGCGATCATTGTATCACCTCTCCTTTTGTTCAATCATCTAATCCACCATGTGCCTGATCTTAACAATTGCTATCTCATTTGGTTTCATAGTAATGTTCAATTCCAGTTCCCCGCCCGTCGCTTCCTTTCTGTAAATCGAAAGCCTTGGTTCACAGGCCATATCGAAATAGCGAATATCTCCGCGGGAAAGCTCCTGTTCAAATTCCATTTCCTCCCACAGATTAAAAGCACAGCCATTCTGGTCATTTACCCTGCGCACTTTGATCTGGTACTGACCATCCTGAACATCCGTAAGGCGGATCTTCTGTTCCACTTCTTCCCTTTCCGAAAAGTATTTCCACATCTTATCCCGTTGAAGCTCATGCTCCTTTGTCAGAAAATAGGTATACCCCAGTGTCTGCTGGTTATGGCAGATCATGGCATAGGAATCATGGCAATCTGTTGTAATCAGGAAGTTTTCCCCTTTCCCGATACAATACTGGTAAAGATTATTCAGAAAACCAAAAGCATATCCGGCCGGTTTCATCACACCTTCTTTTGTGATCAGTCCACGACCGCCATGAAACAAAGCATTGGAATCATAATACTCGGAGCTTCTGTCCGATGCCGCAAAATACGCCATATCCTCTACCATGCCATACATATCTATCACATTTTTCACAATGTACGCACCCTTGTAGCAGATATCATTCATATAATTACGGTCGGAAATCGTCAGATTCCACTCGGTAATAAAAAGAGGCAGTTCTCCCATTCCCACTTCCTGCAAAAGCTGCTGCTCTCTTCGCAGCCAGTGCATCATATTATCACTGTCTGTACTTCGTTTGGAATAAATGTCTTCATCAAACTCTCCCCGGTCATAAGGATAGTACAGAATGGAAAGGTAATCCGGGGTATATTTCTGCTGCTGCCATCTCCGGAAAAACTCCTTGCGGGATTCCACCTGAAAATCAAGACGTATCCCGTAGCCGCCAATCTGAATCCCCTCGCTGTAGGCTCTTGCAACTTCATACACCGTATTGAACATATCGTAATACAGTTCGTCTGAGCCTTCCTTGCCCCATTTCGACTCCTGATACCAAAGCTCCAGACGCCAGGTATCCATTTCCGCCCGCCCATAACGATGCGCCAGATGCTTCATCATCGCACCAAGGACACGCTCCCAGCGCTCCATCCCCATAAAATCAGCATCTTTATCATCTGTATCCACCGACATGGAAACAGCATAAGACAATACTCTGGGCTTCGCACCCAGTTCAATATGAGGCTTCATTCCATTCTGAAGCAAAAAATCCAATATGGAATCCAACCTGGAAAAATTATACTTTCCTTCCGGATCATCCACATCGATGTACATTTCCGGAAGGAACGGGTTCCAGACACGTACATACTTAAAGTCTATGGTCTCTTTCAGCCGGAGAATGTCCTGTCGGATTTCTGACCGAAGCAGATCAACAGAGGAACCAAAGCTCATCATGTTGCCCCAGTAATTCTTCATGTAAGAATACTCTTTTACGGAAAACACATTTTCTTTTTCCAGGGTCTCCCGATTCTCCGTCTCCGTCTCTGTTACGTTCAACAGTTTTTCCAGCCGATTCTCAATCAACGTCTCGTCTGTTTTCCCCGGGTCCTCTTCTTTTTGCTTCTTCGCTTTTTTTCGATAAGCGGAAGGGGTCTCCCCATATACCTTTTTGAACGCTTTATTAAATACCGCAACACTCGGGAACCCATTATCGTATGCGATCCTGGTCACCGGAATACTGGTGTAGAGAATCTCATCCACCGCATGAAACAGCCTGACATTGGTCAGGTATTCCACAAAACTCATGCCATAATTTTTCTTAAAGAAGCGGGACAGATAACCGTTTGACAGATACAGCTGCTCCGACAGTTCTTTCAGACTGATAGCCCTGCTGTAATTTGCCCGGATATAGTTGTTGATCTGTGCAATCCGGTCTTCGAATTTATCTTTATCGTCTCTGGTCTCTTTATCATCCGCATTTACCATAAAATACATAGACAAGGTATCCATTACCCGGTAACACAACGCAATATGTCCAAAATTCGAAGTTGCGCCGCGGTTTTCCATATAATGCCTGATCAGTTCCTTCAAATGCTGGCGCAAGGCTGCATAATGCTCATTTTCTGACTTTGTAGAGTCGCACCAGTAAATCACATATGCATTCTGGTACAGGTCACTCACCATCTGATAGGCCACCGAAAGCTTCACATATAAGACATCAGGTGATCCGGAAAGACTATGCCTCTTATTCGCATTGATCACCAGAATGTCTTCCGCTTTCATTTTCGAGATCACGTCTCCTACCGACACGGACAGCTCCCCTTCCAGCACGTAGATCATTTCAATATCCTGGTGAAAATGCTCAGATTCTTTCTGATTATTCAAAAACTCAACCTTTACCTTTTCTCTTCTGGAATACTCCATATTGCCCCCCATGTTCTAAATCAATTTTATTCGTACATATAGCTGATATGAATGTATTGGATCTCCTGCGGAAGCACCACCGTTTCAAAATTCAGCACGTTCCGCTCCACAATGCATTCGCGAATCTGAATATGCGGCGTACAGATACGCTTCAGGTAATCGATCTCCATGCGGGTTAGAGACAGATTGCTGGCCGTGCTCAGGCGGTACTTTTCTTCCTGAACACTGCCATTTTCGTGGTTTACCGAATACGTCTTTACTTTATATTTTCCATTCTTTATATTCTTAAGCTGATAATTCAGTTTCCGGATCTGACTGTCC
>JABUSW010000319.1 GCA_021443885.1 Blautia sp. | reverse complement strand
GTCGTTTAACAAGAAAAAACAGCGGAAGCACCAATGCCGTTTCTAAAGTCAGGCTCGCCTTTGCAATCGCAGAGGTGCAAAGAGATACTTTTCCGGAAGTCAATAATTTGTTTTTCGGGGGAAACAAATTGGGAAGAATTCCCGAAGAGCACATTTCTTTCTTATTTCTTTTCTTTCTTAATAGGATCGTCTGCTGTTCGAAACAGTCTCTATCTATCTTCGTTCGATTTTTTGATCTCTTCCGGAAAAGCATCTCTTCACACCTCTTTTCATCAGCTTCAATCATAACAATACTGTCGTATTGTCTGAAACGTTTTTCTCTTATTGGCCTTAACATCCACCGACACTTCCAAAGCCGTCAGACAGGAATCCATACAAAAAGAATCATCTCCTGTTTTTGTGCGCATGCCGGCCTCAATCATATCCATCGTCCGCATCACCTTCGTATTCTTACTCTTTGCAAGCAGCAGAACCTGAAGATAGTCTTCGTAAGACATTCCTTCTTCATCATTCTTACCCAGGGAATCCATCAGATCAAACACATGAATGAGATTTGATAGCGATATCTGCCACTGATCTCCCCTCTTGACCAAAGGTACCTTCTTCCCGTCAAACAGATCCCGTACATCGATTATACTTTCAGCAAAGGACCAGCAAAGCAAAAGTGCTGACTCGATTACTACAGAAGCAGGCGGAAACAAGAATCCCATTGCTATAGCTGCTGCCATAGCTTTGATTTCCGCTGACTTTGCGGAATCCGCCATTAAACCTGCATAATTTACCCCTTCCCGAATGATCAACAGACGGGCCGCAACTGCCTTCAGGTTATCGCGATCTTTCTCTTTTCCGTACAGGACATACTCCATCTCGTATTTCAGTCCTGCCGTCTTTGCAGGTTTTCGGAAATTTCCGAGTTTTTCATCCATGTATTGTTGGAAAAGAATCTGGGATGCATAGCCATTGTCATACTCGATCGACTGTAATGTTCCCATCCCCTGCTGCAAAGAGCGGCCCGATACCAGGGAATGCTTATCAACGGATCTGTCCGAAATATCCCGGGCGGATGACAGAACAAGATCCAGAATACTCCTTCTTCGCGCCTTCTTGATAGCAGGTATCGGATTCTCTACCGGTTCCAGCGGTTGTTCCGGCAAAACCACCACGGGATAAGACTGTCCGTTTTCATCCACGTTCCCAGCCTGCTGCGCTTCCAGAACCTCGCGGCTTTTCTGTTCAGCAGCCTGTATTTCCGCATCGTAGGAATTCAGAGAATCCTTTTTTTCCGATTCTTCTCCAAGTAATTCTGCTTCCAGTGTCCTCGTCTCACGGTCTCTGATTCGGTCCAGAAGAAGATCCACCCCATGACTTCCAAGCGTGTCTTTCATATATTGCACTACCTGTTGATAGAACACCTCTCCACCATGATCCGTAAGCAGCTGGTATCCTGTGATACCTCCCTGCTGCAGCTTAAGCTTCTGGGTGTTTTGCTGTTTCAGCACAGGTTTCATATATCCTTCAAAGTTAGAATACACCGCTGATATATTCGCTTTTGATCCGCTTCCGGAGCTATCGATTCCGAACAGATCGTATTCTTCCAGAAGTGTCTTCTCAAACTGTCCAAATAATGAGTAGAGTCCAATATCAACACTGTTCAGAATCTGCGTTCTTGCAGCCTGCATCCGCACAGATTCGATGCAGATGCTGATCAGCAGCAGCAACACACTCATGACCAATGAAAGAAACACAGTTATGCTTCCCTTTTTCATCATGGGGGTTCACCTCCTTTTCATCAGATGGAATTGCTTTGACTGGTAATCTTAGACAGAATACTCTTGACCAGACTGGTCAACTGTTCCTTAAAAATGATTACAAGACCGATCAGAACGACAAGAATCAAGATTAATTCTACAACGCCCACTGCATCTTCTTCTTTTGCAAATCTTCTGATTTGTTTTCGAAACCGTGACATTCTCTCACCTCCTTTTTCTCTTCTTATGGTAAACATCCAAAGAGCAGGTGCGCTTCCTCAGATGAACGCCATCCTCCGGATGGGTCTTTTTGTCCCTTATATGGGCCATTTGAGAGAACCATTCCCGGGTTGTTTATATCCCGCTATAAAACGAGAGTATCGCCGGGATCATGATAATCGCCATTACAACTCCCATCATCATTACCATAGGTACCAGAAGCTTTGTGGCCGCAGCTTCCCCAAGAACACGTGCTTTTCTTTTTCGTTCATCCCACGCCTCTATAGATTCCTTTTCCAGTACATCCGCCAGAAACCGGCTGCCCTTCTGCAGATTCTGCACCAGCAAAGTGGAAAAGGTTTTGTATTTAACATGCCCGCAGCGTTCTCCGAACCTGCGGTAAGATTCTCCCTCGGAAACACCGCCATCCATCTCACAGCAGGTAATATAGATTTCTTCATAAGCAAAACGAGCGTCTGTATCCCGATATCTTCGATAATCCATAGCCATTTTCTGAAATGCTTTTCGTGCAGTCATTCCAGCCTGAACCAGAAGCGTAAATTTCATGATCATTCCCGGATAATCCATAAACAGCTGTTCCTGCCTTTTCTTCTCTTTGTTCGAAACCTCCTGAACCTTTGCCAGCATTACAGACAGCGCAGCAATCAGACAAAGAGAAGCCAACAGGGACCCTGCATTATCCTTTGGCTTTTTCCACTTTAATTCCTGTCCGTTCCACGTCTCCGGAAGATAGTAATATGCGGGATCCTGTTTTTGTTCATTATATTCTTCCAATATATTCTGCAGCTGTTTCTCAAATTGTTCTTCTTCCGAAGTCTTTTCCTCTGCTTCTTCAACCTGGCTTTTTTCTCCTTCTTGTTGGGGCACTCTGACATACACAACCGCTTCTTTCTCTTCCATTTGTACGATATATTTTTCCTCATACGTTTCGTTTTCTTCCTTTTTCAACTTATAGTCCACATTATTGAACTTTTGCGCATTTGTATACGTTACCAGCATCCCCAGCAGATTACCTGCGGCTGCCACTGCAAGAAACAGGCGATAGCCTTCTTTCCACTGTGTTTCATTCCATCGCTCTCTTCCACCCGGCAGCCATCCGGCTTTCCGGAAAACAAAGCTCATAGCAAGCAGCAAAAATATCAGAACATGAAGCCACATATTTTACACCTCTATATCTACAATTTTAATCCCCAGGTAGTATGCGATCGCATAAATCACCAGGCATACTGTCATTGCAATCACTCCTACCGTACTCTCATACATAACATCAAGCAGTCCTGGTGAGGTGAATTTAAGATACAGGATAATCCCTGCCGGCATCACGCTCATAATCAGCTGCTCTCCCTTCTTTGCCGCCAAAGTTGCTTCAATTTCTTTTTTCACATCGATCTTTTCCGAAAGCATTTCCGATACCTTCCGGATGATATGATTCATATCACCGCCGGTTCGCTTCGCAGTCTGAAATACCGCTGCAAAATTACGAATGTCTTCGATTCCGCTTCGTTCTCCAAAATCCAGAAAAAGTTCTTCCACCTGTACGCTTAACTGAAGCTGGCTCTCGATATATCGAAACTCCACTAAAATGTCCTCATCCTTTTCATATAACATGCTGAGATCCCTTACACAGGCTTTCACGGCATTTTCCACAGAATATCCGGCCTGTACCGCAACACTCATAGCATTGAGCGCATCGCGAAACTGGTAATTCAGCCGACGTTTACGTGCAGAGATCAATTCTTTCTTTTTCCAGCGATATACAAGCCATATTACCGGCAAAGAAAGAAACATCAGCCACATCCGCTGGTAAAACAAATAGTTGATCATGCCGCACAAAGCCACTCCCAGCACTCCATATTTCAGGTACTCTTTCACTGTAAAATGATATTCTGAATAATCAGTCTTCAAAGATGCACCCCCGCACGTATCAGTTTCTCTTGATGAAACAGCTCATCGATCTTCACAAGTCCCTCGCCTTCTTTCCATTGATATAAAGGATGAATCCGGATTTCACCATCCTGAAACCCAATCACCTCGCTTACTTCCAGCAATTTTCTGGATTTATCCCGCATACGCCCAAGATGGATCAATATGTCAACCCCGGATGCAATCTGTCTTCGAATCATAACCACA
>JABUSW010000141.1 GCA_021443885.1 Blautia sp. | reverse complement strand
GCCTCGTTCAGAGGGTTTGGTCATATCAAAAGCGACGCATTCGAATTCATTTGTACAATCGTTTTCCTGACCCTATCTCAAAATGACGTTATTGGCCAAATTTATACTTACGCCCCGATAGCTCTGAATAAACTGTTTCGAGATCATGTTCCGTCCATACCTGTTTCAGTCATATCCCTATAGGCAGCCATATTGATATACTTTAGATATTATATGGCTGATTATCCATTATTCAAATAATGCATCCATATCTATCACCTTGATAAATGCGCTGCTATATTCATTGTGTTTTAATCCAAACGTAGTAATCAGTGTACTATGTATTGCTTTCTTTCGCGGCACTTCTTCAGACAGAAGCTTCACACGATGGCGTAATACCTTCTCCTATGCCTTGTCTACCGCGATTTCTTCGCTGTAAAATTTTATTTCGCACATATTAATAACGTTATCTTTACGATCAATAATCATATCTATCTGTGCACCTGATTCATCATCCTTTCGCTTTGACCAAACAGACTGTTCGGAACTGACCCCACTAATCCCCAATGCGTTCTTTATCTGATCAATATGGTTAAAGCAAACATTTTCAAATGCAATGCCTCTCCACGAAACAATACTTTGTGACATCGTATTTGCAATCCAGAAATCGCTCGTCAGTTTGTTATTGTTTTCAACAAATTTCAGATAAAAGATACAGAATGGATCTGCCAGCTTATAATGTGGTTCTTTTTTGCTATATCCGAAAGGGATATACTTCGTGATAAAATCACTGGCCAACAAAGCTTCCAATGCTTTGGTAAGAGTTCCGCCAATAGATATCCCCGTAATTTCGGCTATTTGTGTTCTGGTACATCCATAATGCTTTGACCCAATCGCTTTCATGATCGACATCATCGTTTCCGGATTGTTGAACACTGCAGCAAACAGTCTTCTGAATTCATCCTGAAGCGGAGCATTCTTCTTAAAAAATAACGCATCCACATTCTGAGCGAGACTAAATCCCTGCTTAAAATAACTCATATAATACGGAATGCCTCCTACAATCATATAAGACTGCACCATATCATATGCAGACATCACAATATTCTCGCTCAGGAGATATTGTTTGCATTCTCCCAACGAAAATGGCTCCAGTTTCATTTCGTATGTTAAACGATTATACAACCCGCCATGATTATTAATTAATCTGTCAGTCATCCAGGATGTCGCACTGCCACATACCACAAGCATCAGATTTTTTCTGGAACAAGCCCAGGTATTCCAAAAACCTTCAAAAGCTGTCATAAAACCAGATTTAGGTGTGTCAAGCCAGGGAAGTTCGTCTATAAATATAAGCTGTCTTTCTCCATTTTCTTTCTCCTGTAAAAATAACTCTAACATCAAAAACGCATCCATCCAGTTATCCGGACATCTGCTTCTACTCATCCCCTGTACAATGAGCGAATTGTAAAAATGTTTTAACTGTTTTTTCAACGGGCTGTCTGAAGAGTCTCCACCTTCAATAGGTGAAAGCCCTGCATGGCGGAAAGTAATCCTTCCTTCAAAAACTTCATTGATCAGATATGTCTTTCCAACCCTTCTTCTCCCATACACAGCTACGAATTGGGATTTATTGCTATTATATAATCTGTTTAATTCTATACTTTCCTGTTTTCTCCCAACCATTACTTCTCCCCTCCAAAACAACGGATATTCAGCCATATATACATATATTACATTGTTAATGGCTGATTATCAATCATTTCCTTGCACAAACCTGCTGTAATTCGGACGTTTCCTATCAAAATAAGGGGCACCTTATAGTTGTTAACTTCCAGAAAAAATATGACTTTGTTTATCTGCTATTTTTCTGGAAGTTTACATGATTGTATTCAGTTTCTAAATACGAAAACCTCTGAGAAAGTTCCGGCACCGCAGAAAAATATGCAGAATTGGTCAGAAATTTCCCTCATTGAGATAGAGTCTGTATAATGGCTCAAATGGAGTGAAAACGCTCTTGTTACATACCATGCGCAGAGAAAAGACATTGTGGGATACTGGTTGTCCAGTATTGGTGTCACATATCACATGCACAGGGTTCTTATTTTGAAGGATTACGACCGGGACTTCGCCAACTCCTTAGGAGACATACCGTATTTGAGTTTGAATCGCCGCGCAAAATAACCCGGATCATTGAAACCGACCTCTAATGCGACACTTGTAATGTTTCTGTCTGAGTGAAGAATCAGATTGTGTGCCAGCTCTAGGCGGTAGTGATTCAGGAATCCGATGGGCGTGCTATTGATTGTGCGGAATAGTTTACAGCAGGTAGTTCTTGAGATATTAACACTTCCGGCAATCTCGTCAATCTGAATGTCATTTTTATAGTTTTGATAGATGTACAGAATCATTTTACGAAGAAGTGCCTGATTGTTTGAGTTGCCGGAATTTTCATTCACGAAGGATGTGGAAGTATAAAAATCATAAATGAAATTATGAAACAGTTGGACGGACCGGTATTCGGAACAGTCCGGCTGTTGGTGATTCACTTGGTTGTCCGGCACTGCCCTGTTCAGGGAATAAATCCGGTCCAGCATGTCGAGAGCACTTTGGTGAGCAGCATAGTTACAGTCCAGAACCCAATGGGGGATCCCGCTGTCCACGATGGGCAGAATCAGCTTTTCATAAAGAGCTGTGTTATTGCATGCCAGCAGCATGGGATCGATCAGATAGCATATGAAATCGCATTCTTCATTGCCGTACTCGTAACCATAGTGCATATGCTTGGAGTTTATCAGCAATATATCATCAGGGTTCAAAAAAATATCCTTGCCGTCTATATAGTAATGCATATGGCCGGAGTTGATTCGCATAATTTCAAAGTCATTGTGCCAGTGGCAGATGGCTCTTCGGTTTTCAAACCAGGAGATTTTACCTTCAGATACATAATAGGGAATCCGAATGTTGTTGTAGCGAACAATCTCGCTGCCGTCATTCATAGTTGGGATGTCTTTTTTCATAACACTTACGATAATCCTATAAAATGAGCATTATTTTTATTGTATACATACAATAATTACATTATAATTCAGATATGAAAGAAAGTAAACATTGAATTATGATTGGATTCGCATAGGACTCGTGTCAGATGAAAATCCGAATCACAATACACATAAATATTTGGAGGGGTTACAGTTATGACTATGAGAGAACGCATTTACAGTGGGAAGTTGTTTACGGATTACTGCGAAGGACTGCCAGAGGATAGGACAAGGTGCAAGACACTACTTAATCGGATAAACAATATAGGACCGGATAAGATTTCTGAGAGAATGCAACTTTTTGGGGAACTGTTTGGCAAGGAGTGCAAGGCTTGGATTGAGCCTCCTTTTTACTGCTGCTATGGGACCAACATTGATTTGGGGAATAGTACATACATTAATTTTAATTGTAATTTTGTGGATGACGGAAAGATTACGGTCGGCGACAGGGTGATGTTCGGTCCCGCCGTGACCATTGCCACCGTGGGACATCCAATTGATCCTTCCATGCGGGAGTATATGTATACAGACCCTGTGACAATCGGAAATGACTGCTGGATTGGAGCGAATGTAACCATATGTCCAGGCGTAAGCATTGGCGACAACAGCGTGATTGGTGCGGGAAGTGTGGTGATTCAAGACATTCCTGCCAATGTGGTTGCAGCAGGAAATCCGTGCAAGGTTATCCGGGAAATAAATGAGAAAGACAAAAAATACTACTACAAGGATCGACCGATTACCGCGGAGGATCTAGAAGAGGAGAAACGTCTGAGATAATGAAAAGAGATCCTGAATTCCGAAACGAATTATTGAGTCTGGCTATTCCCATCGGCCTGCAGAACCTTCTTACCGCGTTAATTGGTGCCTCCGATGCGCTTATGTTGGGAAGACTTACCCAGGATGCAGTGGCAGCTGTTTCTCTGGCCAATCAGATATCCTTTGTAATGATGCTATTCTGCGGAGCCGTACTGGGAGGAGGCGGCACAATGTTGGCGCAGTACTGGGGAAAAGGTGATAAAAACATGGTGAAAAACCTGTTCGCCATGATGGTGAAATGGGTTGCAGCCATTGAAATTGTTTTCTTTATTCTGACCATGATTTTTCC
>JABUSW010000158.1 GCA_021443885.1 Blautia sp. | reverse complement strand
CTGGAGCAAAATTGATAAAAAGGAATATCTGAATGCGATGCAGAAAAGCGTTGTGAATGTGTCTGAGATATTGAAACTGATCCAAAACGCTCTTACCAATGAGACTGAAAGCCGAGAGGTGTTCATGAAAGGAATCGACTATTCATATTACTACGAGGAAACGTAACAACACTTGTATAATACTAGGGAGGATATGCGCATAATGGCAAATATAACATCAATTAAAGCTCAAATAAACCAAATGGGAGACGCAGAGTTTCAAACATTATGTGATGCATATCTTTCCAAGATTGGGTATTCTAATATTGTATGTCTCGGAACGATGGGAGGAGCCAGAAAGACAACAAAAGGCACTCCTGATACATATTTTGTAGTTGACGGAAACAAATATGTTTTTGTGGAGTATACGACGAATACGACCAATTTAATAAAGAAAGTATCTGAGGATATTGAAAAATGTCTGGATGAAAGCAAGACTCGTGTTCCTATTCAGAATATAACAGAGATAGTTTACTGCCATACATCTTCTAATATTGCTCCCGGACAAGACTTGAAGCTCAAAAAGATGTGCTCTGATGTAGGAATTAAACTTACTTTGATCGGGATTGATAGACTTGCAGATGATTTGCAAAAGTATCCATCAATCATTCGAGATTATTTGCATTTACCAATTGGAACAGATCAAATACAGTCTATTGACGACTTTATCATGCAGTACGATTCAAACGCACTAGCAGCTACACTGGACACGATATTCATATCACGAGAACAGGAACTTCAAAGTATAAGCGAAAGTTTCGCGGATACTGACGTAGTGATTCTAAGTGGCCCTGCAGGAGTTGGAAAGTCAAGAATTGCAATTGAATATGCACGAAAGCGAGGCACTGATTTAGGGGAAACGCTGTATTGCATCCATAATAGAGCTCTGCCGATTTATGAGGATATTAGGTTGTTCTTTGAAAAGCCAGGAGCTTATTTCATTGTTGTAGATGATGCAAATCAACTTTCTGAGCTTCAGTATATAATAGAATATACAAATAAAAAAGCTGAAGGCTATCAAGTAAAAGTTTTGCTTACCGTTCGGGATTATGCCGTTAACAAAGTTAAGGCGGATATCACCGGGATTGTTCGGTACAAAGAGGTATGTATTAAAAGATTAAGCGATGACACGATTATAAATATAGTTCAACGTCATTATGGTATTACCAACCGATTCTATTTGGATCGTATCACGGTAATCGCAGAAGGAAATGCCAGAATTGCAATGATTGCTGGGAAAACAGCTGTAGATTCAAATCGGTTAGATTCAATAAGTGATGTAACACAACTATATTCCGATTATTATGGAAGGGTCATCCGTGAGGCAAAACTAGATCAAAACAGAGCTTTGCTGATTTCCGCAGGAATAATCGCATTTCTCGACGCAATTCAACTGGATTATGTTGACTCGATAGTTCCGGTATTAGATCAACTTGGCATTACTAAAGATACATTTGTAGAGTCATTATATACTCTTCATGACTTTGAAATTGTCGATATTTATTATGATAAAGCAGTGCAGTTTTCAGAGCAATGCCTGTCCAACTTTCTCTTGAAATATGTTTTCTATGACACAAAAGAGATCAGTATTTCAGCAATGATAGAAGCGTGTTTTGGCCCATATAGAGACAGGACAATGCATGCAATTAATACCTTTTTAAGGGTGTTTCAAAATGAAGATTTATACAAATACACGGAGGAAGAAATTCGAAAACTGTGGAAGAAATTTTCAGATAGTAAAGCTCCCTGTTTTTTTGATTATGTAAAAGCATTTTATCCAGTTAATCAAATCGAGACCCTGATTCTCCTAAAAAACCGTATTGAGGAGACAAGAGTTGTGGAAATGCCACCTGAAGAGATTAACACTAAGGAGGGGAAAAACTATGTCTCTGTAACTGATGATATTATTAGTATTTTAGGCGGATTTGCTGAAAGAGAGAATGTAGACGCATCCTTAGATCTGTTCTTCGAATATTATTCAAAAAGGCCAGACTTGTATATTCAGTTTTATCATTCAGCTGTTCTCTCTTTTGGAATAAAAAAGGATTCATTTCGTAATGAGTATCAAATACAAACCGAATTCCTTAAGAAGCTTATTGATAAAACAGAGTCTGGAGACAATAGACATGTAAGTCTCCTGTTTATCGACTTGGCAAAGCATTTTCTACAGCTCATGTTTTCTCCAGCTGAAACCAATAGGAATGATACGGGCATTGTTATTCATCAGATTTCATTGCGTCTGAGTAAAGGGGTACATGAATACAGGTTTATCATTTGGAATGGGCTTAAACAATTGTTGTGCAATGAAATATATGAAAATCAGATTCTGCAAGTGTTCGAAGAATATGGTAGGGGAATTGAAGAATGTAGTTATGATGTTGTTTCTGATGATGCACCCTCAATAGAAAACATGTTAGGTGCGTTTTCATCGGACTCTTTGAGTACTTGTTTAGCAGCACGTCATATTAAAGAGATATTCGATTTGATATCCTACTCGTCTGATATCGTTGATTTACATCTAAAGTCAGACAAGATGAAGATGTTTAATTTGTTGTATGGACCGAGATGGGATGAAATCGAGTCATTCGACGAAAGAAAACAGGAGAAAGTTAGGAGAATAGAGGAAGCTATTCGTCTGGCAGATTATTCCATTTCCTTATTTTCTGAACTTATATCTGTATATGTAGATGCAATAAGATTGCACAGAAGTGATTGGGAGTTATCAGAAGGTATAAATATTGCTATAACAGTATTTTCTGAAAGAAAGGAAATATATGAAAAAATTGTCAGATTGCTCTTAAACAATGATTTGATAGGAGGAATAGATACCGGCAGTATAGTAAGGCAACTGTTTTCATATTCTTTGGCCGAGGATGCATTCAATCTTCTCAGCACAAGTAATTCTATTAATCGCAATATATGGGAATACGCTTATTATTGCGAGCTTCCGGAAAGTAGTGTAAATGAAAAAGAGTTAAAAAGGCTGTACGATTTTTTAGAGCAAAACTCTGACTGCCATATAACAAGTTCGGCGTTTAGAACACTTGATTTTTTGGAAAAATTCCAAAGTATAGACAATGAGGTTTTCCTCAAAGCATCACGGATAATATTGAAAAAGCAATCGTATTCTCCCTACATGGTGGATATCTATTTTAGCTTGATGTTCAAGGAATATTGTTCTGGTCCAGAGAAAGTAGTTTCACGATATAGCGATGATATTTCGTTGTTGGAAGAGATATATGATTTTGTCTCAAGAAATGGCGATAATGTAGATTATAAGGGTGCTTTTTTACATGCAATTTGTGATGCGGATCCAAGCTATATTGCACATAGTATTGAAATGGAAATAAGCAGAAGAGGAATGATTCATAATTCTGGTGAAAGATACCGTGTCTTTTATAATGACGCAGACTATGTTGATAAAATAGACATAATTGTAAATACTGCGTTTGAGCATGTTCCCCTTAAGGCTATGAATATGCCAGAGATAATATCGTGGTTCACATCTGTTCCGGAAGCAAATGCAGATCTTATTGAGAAAAGGGACTGCTGGGTAAACCACTATATTGAAGTGTTTTCAAGTGATGCTGATAAAATGCAGGGCTTGTTTGGCGCATTATGGAAGCAGCCGGTAGGTAGCTGGAAGAATTATATTGAGGTCTTTATTCATCACAATAAAGCATTCAGTTCATTTGAAAAGATTCCGTTGATACCTTTGTCATGGTCTTGGTCAGGTAGTGCGGTACCAATGATGGCTTCATGGAAGGATTTTCTTGAAAACTTGCTTACTCTTTTTTCTGGTATTGATTTCATTGAGCATAAAAATCATGTAGCGAAAAAGATTGAACTACTGGAACAAGAGATGAGACATCAAGAAGTAATGGAAATAATAAGAGGATAATTCTAATTCAATAACAAGACCACAGCGCCTGCTTTCAAACGAGAGCCGGCGCTATTTTTATGCGCTCATGTGCCTGATTGCCAGGTAACATGGGTGCTTTTTTGTTGCCTGGAAGTGGAAAGAGCATGCTGCTCAAAAAATAAATTTGAAGCGGGTGGGGGAAAACGGCCGAAAAATTCACCAAAGGTAAGT
>JABUSW010000004.1 GCA_021443885.1 Blautia sp. | reverse complement strand
GAAGAGCGTTAATATGGCAGATAACAAAAGCGATTCAACAATGAAATCAGAGGTAACCATTACTAGAGATTCTGTCAATGGACTAATGGAGACGGTTAGAAATCTATATCTGGCAGATGATATCCCTTGGGTGATTGGATATTCAGGAGGAAAAGATAGTACGGCAACTGTTCAGCTGGTATGGCTTTCGTTAAGGGAATTGCCAAAAGACCAGCTGCATAAGACGGTTCATATTATTAATACGGATACGATGGTAGAATCTCCGGTAATTTCAAAATGGGTAGAACGTTCATTAAGAATTATGGATGAGTCTGCAGAACGTGAGCAGCTTCCGTTTGTAACGCATAAGCTGACACCGGAAATCAACAATACTTTCTGGGTGAATTTTATAGGAAGAGGTTATCCGTTTCCAAGGAAAAAACTTCGGTGGTGTACTGACCGATTAAAAATTCAGCCTGTAAATAATTTTGTAAAGTCTGCGATTGCAGAACATGGCGAGATTATTATGGTTCTCGGCACACGAAAAGCAGAAAGCCAAAGACGAGCCAGAACGATGGCTTACTATGAGAAAAAGCGTGTACGAGAATTATTAAGTCCAAACGAAACGATGGCGAATGAGTTGGTTTTTTCGCCTTTGGAAGACTGGAATGATAATGATGTATGGGTTTTCTTAATGCAGTATAGAAATCCGTGGGGATTCTCGAATCAGGAGCTTCTTACTCTGTATAAAGGCGCAACTGCGGATAATGAATGCCCTTTGATGGTTGAAAAGAACTTGCCAAGCTGCGGAAAGAGCAGATTTGGTTGTTGGGTTTGCACGATGGTAGAAAAAGACAAATCTATGGAGGCCATGATTGCAAACGATGAAGAGAAGGCATGGATGACTGCGCTGCTAGAATTTCGAAACAGATTTGGTGATGAGGAGGGAGATCGTGAACGACGTAGCTTCAGAAAAATGCAGGGACATTTGCAGGGAAGCTATGGACAGTTACACCATGGACCTTATAAGAAGGAGATCCGAGAGCAATGGTTACGTGAACTATTAGAGGTTCAGGTACATATTAATGAAGTAGGGCCTGAAGAGTTCTCGGATTTAGAACTGATCACAATTCCTGAACTGCGCTGCATTAGAAGAATCTGGGTATATGACAAACATGAATTTGATGATTCTTTACCGAGAATCTACGAAACTGTAATAGGAAAGCCGTTTGATGATCCAGAATGGATTGGATCGGAAGCATATGGTGCTGATGAGTGGGAAATATTAAGGGAAACATGTCAGGATCTTTTTCCAGACGAAGAACTGTCTTTTGAACTGCTTTACAGTTTGATCGATACAGAGAATCAGGCCAATAGTGTCAATCAGCGGAAGGGTATTCTGGATTCTTTAGAATCATGTGTTAAGAAGAACTTTTATGAAAACGAAGAAGACGCAACAGCGTATTATACAAAACAGTTAGAGAGAAAAAAGAATATGGGTGGAAAGTTCAATGAGAGATTCTTTGCTCATATTCAGGATGAAGGTGAAGAGTTTGAAGATGTTCAAACCGAGGAACCTGCAGAAGAGGCAGAAGAATGATTATCAAAGAGTTAGTATTGCATAATTTTGGTGTGTATGCATCCACCAATAGATTTGAATTCCGAGGAGATAAGCCCATTGTATTGATTGGCGGAATGAACGGACGGGGAAAGACTACGTTTCTCGAGGCAGTTTTATTGGCACTCTATGGTTCAAATTCATTTGCATATAGCGAAAGCAAGTATAAAACCTTTGGACAGTATTTGAAATCGTTTGTAAATGTATCAGATGGAACATTGAAAACGTATATTGATCTCGAATTTACAATGGATGCAGCTGGGACAGAAACATACCGTGTACATCGGGAATGGTCTGGGGAAAAGAAACGCGTGTATGAAGTGATCCGGGTTTTTAAAGATGGGGAGTACAACTCATTTTTAACAGACAACTGGACGATGTTCATTGAGAATATTCTTCCCAGTGGGTTATCCAGCTTTTTCTTTTTTGATGGAGAGAAAATTGCAGAGTTGGCAGTAGAGAGTACTAGTTCGCAAATGAAGGAGTCTATTAAAACACTTCTGGGAATATCGGTACTTGATTTATTAAGCGGCGATTTGGGACGCATTATTAACCGGGTGATAAAACAAAGAACCGGAGATTCTGAAGCGACGGCTATTGAGGAGTTAAGAGATCGCAAAGAAGCAGCTATTGCGACATTAAATCAGATTGATCAGGAGATTCTGCAATTTGAAGAAGAAAAGAACCGCATTTTACAGGTTTTAGAGCAAAAGAAACAGGAATACTCTGCCAAGGGAGGCGATATTGTCACACAGAGGCAGGAATTGTTTCAAAAGAGGACGCTATTAACTTCAAAAATAGAAACAGTAAAAGAACAGCTCTTAGTAGATGCGGCTTCAGAAATCCCATTAGTTCTTGTAAAAGACTTATTGGTGAATATAAGAGAAAATGCGGAGATAGAACAAGACCAAAAGATGCTGGGTGTTGCCCTTAAAAAAATGAGAAAACTCCTTCCGGAATTTTCTGCACAAAACAAAGAAGATGAAGAAGCGGCTGATCATTTTATTCAGTATATAAGCTCAAAGATCAACTCTTCCGCTAACACAGTGTCGTATAAACTGTCTGATACATCATTATTTAAACTGCAGGTGCTGTTAGATGAACAGTTATTATCCACAAAGCTGGCAGTGGCTTCCAGAAAACAGGAATTAGAAAAACTAAATGGGGAAGCAGATCAATTAGATAGCTACATGGCCGTAGATATTGATGAAAAAGCAATCAGTGAAATCTATCGTGAAATTAAAGAAATGGAGCAGTCATTGATTGAGCTGGAAGTGAAAAGAAGCAAAAAGGATGAGGAAAGACGATCAGCAAATGGCGAGGCAATGACAGCAGCTGCTTTATTTAATCGCAAGGTTGAGGCGTACCTGAAACATGTAGAAATGAATGATGATGGTGACCGCATTATTAAATATGCCCATATGGCAGATGCTGTTCTGGATGAATACAAAAAGCGTCTCCAGAAAAGGAAAATATATGTTGTGGCAGAAACGATGACTCGTTGCTACAAGAAACTCGCCAACAAAAAGAATCTGATAGAGAAGATTACTATGGATCCGGTTTCGTTAGATCTTCAGTATCTGAATGCAAACGGCGATAAAGTAGACAAATCATCCCTGTCTGCAGGGGAAAAGCAGTTAATGGTCATTTCACTGCTGTGGGCACTTGCTTTATGCTCCAAAAAGAAACTGCCGGTTATTATTGATACTCCTCTTTCAAGACTGGACTCTGCACATAGAGTATCCTTGATTCAGACATATTTTCCGAATGCTAGCGAACAGACAATTATTTTGTCAACGGATTCGGAAATTGATGAGAAGTATTACGAGATCATGAAATCGGATATTGGAGATGAATTTACATTGGTATATGATGACACAACAAAATCAACAACGATTAACAAAGGATATTTTGTGGGGGCTGGAAGATGATCGTAAAACAGATAAGACTATCTAATACAGCAAAAGACAAATTATCCAGATTGAAAGGAAAAACAGGAATCAAAAACTGGAATATTCTCTGCAGGTGGGCCTTTTGCTTTTCGCTTCATGAAAATACAATTCCGACAGATATCCCGATCAATGCAGACAGCAATGTAGAGATGTCCTGGTATACATTCGCCGGTGAATACAGCGAAATATATGAAGCGCTTATGATTGAATGGTGCGCAGAAAAAGACATCGAGCTGACGGATGAGAATCTGGCTAAATATTTCAAGCTTCATCTTGAAAGAGGTATTTCCTATCTGACAGGAACAAACTTTATTAAAAATCTGGATGATCTTCTTAATTTGGTTTTAGAGGCGTAAAAAGATGAGCGTGTACTTAGATTTTAATGCTTCAGCACCGATTGATGAACGTGTGTTAGAAGTAATGATTGCAACATATAAAAATACGATTGGCAATGCGGACAGCAGAACTCATGATTTCGGAATGGCTGCCAATAAGGTGGTTGAGGATGCCCGGAAGCAGGTTGCGAAGATTTTAGGGATCAGTTCATCGGAAGTTATTTTTACCAGCGGTGCTACAGAGAGCAATAATATTGCTGTT
>JABUSW010000236.1 GCA_021443885.1 Blautia sp. | reverse complement strand
CTGGAAAATTTTGCGTATTTGGTCCGCCAGCAACTGCAAAAAGTGTCCGCTGAAAAAGAGATCCTTTTTAGCGGACACAAATCGTCTTTGGGTGGGGTCAAATTATGGCAGTAAATTGTTATCGAAAGGATTGGTTACTTGTTTACCTTTCTGAGTGAGTCCCCATAGAGCTCTATCTGATGGGCCGTGTGCACGATGCGGTCAAGGATGGCATCGGCAATCGTCGGGTCCCCGATGGCCTCATACCATCCGGAAACGGGTACCTGTGACGTGAGAATCATAGACTTTCGCCCATGTCTGTCTTCAACGATGTCCATGAGTATGGCACGTTCCTTTGCGTCAAGCCCGATCAGGAAAAGGTCATCCAGGATAAGCAGTTGCACCTTCTCCATTTTCTTCATCTCCTGCTCGTAGGTTCCCCTTGTCTTTGCACCCTTCAGCTTGTTCATGAGCTTCTGCGTGTTGGCATACAATGTCTTTATGCCAATCTCGCATGCCTTTCTTCCGTATGCAGTTGCGAACCAGCTTTTTCCCACGCCAGATGGGCCGGTGATGATCACATTCTGGTCCTCCCGGATGAAATCCATCGTTGCGAGCCGCTCTATCTGGTTCCGGTCGAGTCCGCGAGCCATTTTGTAGTCGACGTCCTCGATGTTCGCGTTGTAACGGAAGTCGGCCAGCTTGGTGAGCCGGGCGATCATCTTGTCGTTACGGTAGTCCCACTCGCTGCTGACGAGCGAGGCGACGAATGCGTCCGGTGTCATGTTCTCGGCAAAGGTGCTGTTGAGACTTGCCGTGAATGCATCCCTCATGCCGTAAAGGCGCATCTTCAGCATGAGGTCGAGTGTGGCGGCATTCATGTCCCTGCCGCACATTGGTTGGTTATTGCTTGTTTTCATTGTCTGGTTTCCTGCTTGTTTTGTTATTGTTGTAGTAATAATCAGCGCCACGCACATTCTTATGCGCTTTGCCATGTGCTTCGGGACGGTCTTCCACTTCAGTGTCCGGTGCCAGATCATAGTCTTCGCCGTTCCTCAGCATCCACTTCAGCTGCGTATAGCTGTACTCACCGCATTCCTTGGCTATACGGCACGCCTTTATGAAACGGTCCTTGCCGTACTTGTCACAAAGGGAGAGGATGGAGCGTATCGAGCGGAACACCTGTGGCGGATACTTTTTGTCCTGTTCGACAAGTTTCAGGTACTGATAAACGTCATCGTGCATATCCGTCGCTTTCTTGAACTGCTCCTTTATGTCATCCTCGTAGCTGCCATGGTGTCCGGGAAGGTTGTGTGAGCTTTTCGTCGTGTACTCGTATGGGGTGTCGTCACGCTGATGGGTGGTCACGATGCGAAGATTGCAGTACACCTCGATGGTGTCACCGTCATAAATGAGCTCAACCCGCTTGCCGATGTATTTTGCCGGAACGCTGTAGTTGTGCTGGAAGAGGCTGAAATAGCTGTTCCGCCTGACCGTCACCACCTTGCGCTTCTTTATGGTATAACGCTTCGCCGGCAACGGCCTGAGGCAGTCCCTCTCTGTCTCCATGAAACGCTCGCGTCGGCTGAACGGACGGTCATGCATCTTCCTGCCGTTGAAATCCTCGAGGGCCTTCACCAGTTCACGGTTCAGGGATGTGAGGCTGTGAAACACCTTGCCTTCCACTGCCGGGTACATCTCCTTATACGCAAGCCTGACTGCGTCCTCCACAAGGGCCTTGTCCTGCGGATGGCGGACTCTTGCCGGATATACGGCACAACCATAGTGCTCGGCAAAGGCTGCAAAGTCTTCCTGTATGACGGGCTCCACGCGGTCAGGCTTCACCACCGCGGCCTTCAGGTTATCCGGCACAAAGGCCAGAGGCGCACCACCGAAGTAGTGGAGCGCGTTTTCACAGGCAAGTATAAGATCCTCCTTGCTTTGGGATGCAACGGCTTCCACATATGTCATCTTGCTTGCGGGAAGCACTATGACCGCCACCTCACAGGGGACAATCTCGCCTGTACGGGAGTCGGCAATGGAGAGTTTGTCTCCGGCAAAGTCAATGTACATCTGGTCTCCTGGTATATGCTCTACATGGGCTATCACCTTTTCATGGTTCATGTACTGGCTGAGGAGATGGCAGAAACGCGAATAGCTCAGGGCGTCGGGGCACCGCTGCACATAGTCCTCGTAGAGCGTTTTCTTGGGAGAACCGTTCCTGCCCTTGTTGCGGAGAGCATACCCCGGAAGCAGTTCCTGCAGCTTCCGCTCGCGGGGCGAGGGTTCCCTGAGAATCTCCTCGCCGCTGGAGAACAACTCGCGAAGCTTCCCCTCGTCCAGTTTCAGCAACTCGCCCATGCTCCTGCCCATTTCCTGGTACATACGGACATATCTTCTCACTGTGTTACGGGACACATCAAGCATGCGGCTGATGCTTTTTATCCCGACCCCATGACTGTAGAGTCGTAGGATTTGAGTAATTTTGCAATGCATTGTTAAATTTGTTTTTAACTATGTGAAAAACTTTTGCCATAATCTGCGCCCTACCAAAGACGTCCGGCAAAAGAACAAAAAAGCCCCCACAAATCCAAACGGTCTGTGGGGGTCATTTCAATGCACGAACATAAGGGGCTGTCATGTGCACCATTTGCGGGGGCAACTTTTTGCAGTTGCTAGCGGACCAAATACGCAAAATTTTCCACCACTTACCGCCCCTTTTCAATATGTTTTGTTTATCTCTGCACTAGATTGTATCAGTCTTGACTTTCATGATGAGTCTGCAGGAGGTTTCAATCCGGATTCCATGTGCAACGCAGGCATCCCGAGGACTGGTAGGAAAACACGCATTCTAGATGCTGATTAATAGAAAGCCTTTATTATAAATTTACGATCGACCTTGCGATTCCGACGAAGAACCAAATGAAATCTAATGTTTTTAAGGGTTTGATGAGATTTAATCAGTCCTAATCAGCTGATTGTCGATTATGATCTTATATGAAGTTTTAAAGCTATAACATGGTGATATATGACAACGTTAGATATGCAGAATCTTATATTAAGGCCGAGATACTTTTCAATATCATCTCTTTCAAGTGCAAAAAGTCTAATCAATTATATATTGGGGACTTGTTATGGTTTACAATTCCATATTCAGCCCACCATCAAAAGTGGAGTTCAGTAATGGCAAACAAGACAGCCTCTCCACTGATTCTTATTCTGCAATCTCCTTCTAATCGGCAATGCAGCACACCACCTCTTCTCGATGCCTGGTAAGCTGTGATCTCTTTCTTTCCCAGTACGTTTGACCAGTAATCTGCTATTTGGCAATGTGCCGAGCCACAAACTGGGTCTTCCGGTATGGAAAGTTTGGGACAGAAACTACGTGACACACAATCGAAGTCTACCCCTCTTGCCGTGGCGTTTTGAATACGGCCTTCAATCTGGAAGAGGAATGACTGATCCGGCTTCATGTTCCGGATTGTTTCTTCGTTTTTGAACACACAAATCAGATCTAGTCCTAAAACCGCTTTTACCGGCCTGGCTCCGAATGCCTTTTCCATTGTATCGGTAACCGCGATCTCCTTCAGTTCATAAGTGGGAAAATCCATCTCATAAAGGGAACCTGTCCTGACTATTGTCAATCTTCCACTCATAGTGGAGAAGACAACAAAATCAGCTTGAGGTTCATAATAGTTTAGTATTACATAAGCCGATGCAAGTGTGGCATGCCCACACAACTCGACCTCTGTACCAGGTGTAAACCACCTGAGGTGATAGCCTTCGGGCTCTTTTACAATAAAGGCGGTTTCAGAAAGATTATTCTCAGCCGCAATCAGCATCATGAGACTGTCATCAATCCAACTGTCCATCACGCACACTGCAGCCGGATTACCGGAGAAGACTCTGTCTGTGAAAGCGTCTACAATGTATTGTTTCATTGGTTCTCCTGACAACTAATGGTGAATGCGGATTACTCTATCACACGGACATAGCCTTCTTTGCGGGGTTTGGCCGGTTTTGGTTCGACGGCAGCATAGCCGAGGGCCAGATTGCCGATGCCCTCCACATCCTCTGTTATGCCCCATTGGGCAAGTAGTTCCATACCACGTTCACTGGCGAACATTTCCCTGGCACGGTGGATCCAGCAGGAACCCAGTCCGATGGCATGGGCGGCGTTGAGCATGTTGCC
>JABUSW010000065.1 GCA_021443885.1 Blautia sp. | reverse complement strand
TGCTTGCACATGAGTGGGACAATGTGTGATTGGCACGCCCCACAAAAAAAGACTGCGGCGTCTGTCCTGCAAACCAGATCCGCTGATTTGCTTTCACAGACACTGCAGTCTCTGTATTATAATGCTTAATCATAATGCTTTGTATGTTTTCATATATCAATAACCATAAGCATCATACCCGTTGTAGGTATCATAGCCGCCATAGGAGTCATAACTATTATAGGAATAAGAATCCCCATTTTCATCTGCATTCTGATCGTTTCCGCCTTCCGGACCATTGTCGGAAGAGACATCCCCTTTCGTATCCGCCGCCCTGGAGATCCCGTCTCCAAACTGGTCTTCCAGTACATCTGCAATCGAATTGTCCGTCAGAAACGTATCGGTATTGTAAAGGAACAGAATGTCCGATATGGCGTTGGTCGTAATAATGGATTTCACACTATCATAATAGTAACGCGGATCCACCATAACGATTTTGTGATAATACGGCAGTAAAAACGGTACAAAACAATTGGCATAAGAATCCTTAAAGATCAGGAGGTTTCGATCAGACTCCAGATCCGTGGATATATCCACCATTGCGTGATTTCCTCCGAAAAACACCTGATACTTATCTTTCTGATCCAGAGCCCGTTGATCATAGACCGTTGCTCTTTTCTCTGCATTATCCGAATCGGACACCAGATAATTCACTTCCTGTTCCGGTGCATAAATATCGATGGAATCCTTGCTTTTCTGATATCCACTGGAAGAAGACAATGTTCCGGAAAAATCTCTGGTAACCATAAGCATCTTGTAGTCCTTTACCGGCTCCGCAATGCCCAGTGTGTCACATGCTGCATCAAAACCGTATTTTGCCCCCAGCGTTGTCCAGTGATGGTCCGTTTTGTAATAGATCCCTTCCTCACGATGTTCCCGGAGAATATTCTCTGTATCAATAAAGCGGACCGCGTCATCCAGTTTTTCTTTGACATTATCCAGATCTTTTCCCTGGTCTCTCACAGGCGGCGTTCCTTTATATGGAAGGTAGTCCTTCATAATGTAAGCAGCATTTGGAACAAGCATCATGGATACCCGAATATCCGGATAGCTTTTTGCAAACGCATTGATCATACTCAGATTCGCATCCACCTGCTCTGCATTGGGTTCGGAAAGATTCTGAATCAGATAATCATCCTTTCCCAGGAATACATTGTTAAAGACTCTTTTTCCAAGAAGTCTGTCACAATTCATTTTCAAATTTACCCAGAAATCCCGAAGTACAAACTGATCCGTCGTATAAGCTTCCAGATCTTCCATATAGTCTTTTGATCGAAGCCCCTCTATGCTGAAGGCTGGTTTCTGTGCCAGAACCCTGTTCTCTTCTTCCGAAAAGTCTTTATCCTTTTGTATGATTCCCGCCAGAGCCATTATAACGATGAGCAAAGCAAACAAGATTCCGATCGTACGGTTGCTTCGTTTGCACCGCCGTATAATTGCCTGCCGCTGTGCTGACTTCTTGTCCTGATCCATTGTTTGTCTCCCATTTTCTCCTGATAAGTTCGTAGTATTTGATCGTGAATATCGAAAAGGATCCGCAGGCGGGCTGCACGGCAGCTTTGCTGCTTTCTTTGGTGCAGCGTATCCATCCGTCGGATGCTATAGTCAAAACCGGAAATACAAAAACGGGTTGTATGTTGCGGTAACCAGATATGCGATACACAAAACAAACAAAATGCCGTAGGTTGCTGCGTATACCGCATTCTTCCAGCGGTATTTGCTGTATTGCAGTCTGTCAAAACGATGCTTGAGAAGTGGTGTGCAGCAGAGAATGCACAGGATTCCCAGAATCCAGCTGCTTTTTATATAATAAACGGCTGTTGCATCGAAAAACCCGTGGGCACCGACGCCGAACATGGTTCCCCAATAGGAAAATGCGCGTCCCAGAGAAGGTGCCGCAAAAAGGATCCATCCCAGCATGACCAGAAACAAAGCATAAATATGCTGGAGAAAGCCAGGCAGTTTTGCAAGAAATCTGTTTCCCGCATATTTTTCAAAAATCAGGATCAGACCGTAATACAATCCCCAGAAAATAAAATTCCAGGCAGCACCATGCCACAGTCCTGTCAGTGCCCAGACGATCAACAGATTTCGAATATGCTTCATGGCTCCGACCCGGTTTCCGCCAAGTGGAATATAGACATATTCCCGGAACCAGCTCCCCAGAGAAATGTGCCATCTGCGCCAGAATTCCGTGGCACTTTTTGACACGTAGGGATAATCAAAGTTCTTCATGAAATCAAACCCCAGCATTTTTCCAAGGCCGATAGCCATATCGGAATAACCGCCAAAGTCAAAATAGATCTGCATCGTATATGCAAAAGCTCCGATCCAGGCCGTTACAACCGAGGTCTGTGCCGGTGAAAGCGCGATGATCCCATCAAAAAAGGCACCAATGTTGTTGGCCAGCAGCACTTTTTTCGCAAGTCCGCAGAGAAACCAGGCCGTTCCTTCCCCGAAACGGTCAATGGATATTTTCCGGTTCTTCAGCTGCAGCTCAATATCCGAATAACGCACGATGGGACCGGCAATCAGCTGCGGGAACATGGTAACATACGTTCCGAAGGATATGATATTATGCTGTGCTTCCACTTTACCCAGATAAACATCGATCACGTAGGATAACGTCTGAAATGTATAAAACGAGATTCCAATGGGAAGTGCCAGTTCTTTATAAGGAATATGAAACGGCAATATCGCATTGATATTACTGAGCAGGAACCCGTAATACTTATAGAAGCCAAGAATCGCCAGATTCAATACCACCGTTACGATCATGGCAAGCCTTGCTTTTTCTTCCTCTTTTGTTTCCCGGTAATATGCGATCTCAAGACCACTGACATAGTTGATGGCGATGCTAAGGATCATCAGTACCACATAGATCGGTTCGCCCCATGCATAAAACACAAGACTGCACAATAACAGGACCAGATTCTTCAGTTTAAAAGGAACCAGATAATACACAATGAGTGTAATGGGCAGAAAAACAAACAGAAAAAAGATACTGCTGAAAATCATAGACCGTTCCTCTCCTTACAGGCTTTTTAAAAATGCTTTCCGCACAGGCTCCTGGTTTTCCCCCACCATGTACAGAATATAGTTCCCTTCGATCACAAGCATATGATCATTTAACAGCTTCGTCTGCTCTGCACCATATCCATCGAAGCTTTTTTTCTGCGTAGCCAGGCGACTCTCAATGGAAGCCTCGACCGCGCTTTTCTGCGACTGGTCCGCCAGTTTTACGATCAGCAACTCTCTTGCATCCATATTATCCTGCGGTGCATACAAAACAACACCGGCATAATCCTGCACATTCATGCCATAAAAACGTTTGACCATTCTGTTTTCAGCAGGGCTTGCACTATCATACCCGGCCTCTGCTGCAACCTGTGCCGCAACTGTCTGGATATCTGCTTTGCTGTTTTTATCTCCTGCCAGATCTGTGATTATAAAGATCAAAAGAAAGAGCATCAGCGCAATCTTAATGTACGTATAATATTTTTTCAACTCTCCAGCACCTCAACCAACATATTCATCGCCCAGAATATGTAAAACTCCTTCTGCACATGCAGCCCATCCTCCTGGTACCAGTCCTGATGGGCTTCTGCCACAGGCGTATTGTCTATAAAATGATAACCACGATTTTCACACATTTCCTTTAAAGCTTCGTTATATTCTCCGATTCTCGGGTAATCAGGGTCTGCCTGCAGGCCGACTCCGACAGCCGGCAGAATCGATTCTACATAGATTTCCGCATCCGGAAGCACCTTTTGAAGATTCTCTACCTCTTTGGCATACACCTCTGCATAGCCATTGGCATCCGGCCATTCCCCAAGGCCAACATCATTCATGCCGTAATTCAGGTATACTTCCGAAGGATTCTGGGCAAGCAGCTGATCATAATATTTTGGCACATCGATGATCATGCCGCCGCCTTCTGCCATACAGCGGCTGGAAGGAATAAATTCGTGGTAGGAAAAACCCACTGTTCTGGAATCCCCCATAATCACTGCGTCCGAAAAAGCCTGCCATACCATAGCTTCATCCTGCTCCAGAAGCTTCAGCCGTATGCTTTTGTTTGTATTACGTATACTTTGGTTAATTTCATCCGTACTCCGTCCTTCCAGCATGGAAAGGTACTGAAC
>JABUSW010000200.1 GCA_021443885.1 Blautia sp. | reverse complement strand
ATCCTCATGCTCCACCGCCGCATCCGAAAGAGAGGTCTGGCATACCGGACACCAGTTAATGATCCGGCTGCCCTTGTAGATCCAGCCCTTTTCATAGAGACGTACAAATACCTCTTCCACTGCTTTGGAACAGCCTTCGTCCATTGTAAAACGTTCGCGTTCCCAGTCTGCAGAGGCACCCAGCTTATGAAGCTGGTTAATGATCCGGCTGCCATATTCTTCCTTCCATGCCCACGCATGCTTCATGAATTCTTCGCGGCCGATTTCGTGTTTATCGATTCCCTGCTCCTTGAGCATATTGGTTACTTTTACTTCTGTTGCTATCGCAGCATGGTCCGTGCCGGGCTGCCACAAAGCTTCATACCCCTGCATCCTTTTAAAGCGGATCAGGATATCCTGCATGGTATTGTCCAAAGCATGCCCCATATGCAGCTGTCCCGTTACATTGGGCGGCGGCATCACAATTGTAAAAGGTTTTTTATCCGGATTTACCTTGGCATGAAAATAACCATTATCCATCCATTTTTTGTACAATCTTTCTTCGATTCCCTTGGGATCGTATGTTTTTGCAAGTTCCTTACTCATGGTTTCCTCCTGACGGTCAGACAGGTCTGTGCCTGTAAAGTTTCTATAAAGTAAAAAAGCCTCCACACATATACTATGTGTAAAGGGCGATCTTCTCCTCTTTTTCCAGCCTTTTACCTTGGGTTTACTATAAAGAATTTTGTTTCTCTTGTCAAGAAAGATTTCGGAATTATCTTTTGACGAGATGCCCCGGGGTGATGTAAGATGAATCTAAATAATGGCCTGGATGTCAAAAGTGCCTGCAGATTCTTTCGCTGCTGCACAGCTGCTGCACAGCTTCCGCAGCCTTGCCAACATTTCGAAAAGGATGAAAAATATGAACGAACGATTACTGCCGGAAGCTTTCTGTCAGAAGATGGAAGCAATTCTCGGCGAAGAGTATCCTGATTTTCTGAAAAGCTATGAAGCCCCCCGGACATATGGATTGCGGGTGAATACTGCGAAAATATCCTGTGCGGATTTCGAACAGCTGGCTCCTTTTCCCGTAGAAAAGATCCCCTGGATCCCCAATGGTTACTATTATCCGGAAGAGGCAAGGCCTTCACAGTGTCCCCTGTATCAGGCCGGATTGTATTATCTGCAGGATCCCGGGGCCATGACCCCTGTCTCCCGGCTCCCCATAGCACCCGGAGATTACATTCTGGATCTTTGTGCCGCACCCGGCGGGAAAGCAACTGCTGCCGGCACAATGTTAGACAGCAGTGGTCTTCTGGTTGCCAACGATATCAGTACCACAAGGTCCCGTGCTCTGCTGCGCAACATCGAATTATCCGGCATCATCAACGTCTTTGCGGCAAACGAAACGCCCCATAAGATGACCGATTCTTTCCGGGACTTCTTTGACAAGATCATCCTGGATGCACCTTGTTCCGGAGAGGGAATGTTCCGAAAAGACGATTCCCTGGCCAAAGACTGGACACCCGGGAAATCCCTGGAGCTCACCGGCATCCAAAAGGGTCTGATCCTGGACGCTGCAGATATGCTTCGTCCGGGAGGCTTACTGTTATATGCCACCTGCACCTTCTCTCCGGAGGAGGACGAAGCGGTTCTTTCTTATCTCTTGGAGAATCGTCCGGAAATGCACCTGATGGAACTGGAAGATTATGAGGGCTTTACCCACAGCAGTCCGGACTGGTACCAGGGTCCGCAAAAAGGTCTGGAAAAGAGCGTCCGTCTCCTACCCCATAAAATCCATAGCGAAGGACAGTTTCTGGCGCTGCTGCAAAAAGGCTCTGGCTGCGCTGGCGAAGCATTCCACCTCTCCCCGATCCGCAACGACCGTATTGACAAAAACTCTCGAAAATGGATACAGGAATTTCTGGAGGAAACCGGATTAACGACTCTGCAGGGAGAGCCTTTCTTGTGGAACCGCGTAGAACTCCGGGGAGACAAGGTCTACTATCTTCCGAAAGCAGACACTTCTTTCCGGAAAATCCGTTTCCTGCGAAATGGATTGTATATGGGCGATCTTAAGAAAAACCGCTTCGAGCCTTCCCAGCCTTTTGCCCTGGCGATTCGAAAAGGCGAAGCCAAAAATACGATTTCCTTATCCATCTGTGACGAACGCCTTAAAAAATATCTGAAGGGAGAAACCATCCTGATTGAAGAGGGCGAATCCCCAAAACAAAAAGGCTGGATGCTCTTATGCGTGGAAGGCTATCCTTTGGGATTTGGCAAACTGGTAAATGGCATCCTGAAAAACAAATATCCTGCAGGCTGGAGAGTATGACCTCCACCTGCAGGATCTCTTTTTATAGAAGTATTTCCTTATGGAACTTAAAAGAATAGATATAGCATTCCTTCACCTTCATTCCTGTCAGCCGCTCCAATGCCTGTACATAATTGTGCAGCTGAACCTGATAAAGCTCCCGAAGCTTTTCTACATCCGGAACATTATCGGTCTTATAATCCACCAGTACCAGTTCCTTTTCTTCTATATAATATGCATCGATAATGCCTTGTACCAAAACCGTTTCCTGCTCCGGCCACACAGGATTTAATGCCGACGCAGGAACACTGTAGACAAAGGGCTGTTCCCGTTTAAGCACGCCTTGCAGGGCTGCCTGCCGCATCCTGCCGCCCAGGGAGGAACGCAGAAATCGGCAGATATCCATTTCCCGGATGCAGTCTGCCTGCACCTGTGACAGTTTTCCTGCCTTTATCATGTGCCGGATCTGCCGCCCCACCGCTTCGCATACTTCGTCATCGGAAAAGGAAAGTGCCGGTACCAGTTTTTCATAATCCAGACACTCCATGACCCGGTGGTATGCCGTTCCTCTTGCAGACCCGGATGCATTTTCCTTCTTTTGCTCCATAAACTGCGGCACGTAAGCTTCCTTCGCAGACTCAAGTGCAAGGATCGGTGCGGCTTCCTGCTCTTCCTCCGTTTCAAAGCGATGCTTTTTCAGATCGGAAACACTTACCTTTGCAGGAATTTCCCGCAAAAGCATCCAGGGATAAACGTAGGAAAAGCGTTTCTGAATCTCGTTTCGTATTTCTTCATCATACACCTTCGTTTCATCCCGGTTTTCCAGAAGCTCTTTTTGCAGCATTTCCGATGTCTGTCGCTGTACCTCTTCCTGCATCATTTCCATCGGCTGTACGATATGTACCTGAAACGACACCCCGGAGGTATCGTTCCACTCCGGCACCGTCTTCCTGACATCGTCCAGAAGGTTGTACCTGCTTAGCATTTCCTCCAATTCCGGATGATTGATCAGTGCCGGAAGCACATAAGACAGGAAATCCTTTGCTTTCAGCCGGTAACCCAGAGGAAGTATCTGCATCTCCCGCCCCCGGAAACGCTTCATGGACAGCAGTGTTTTCTCAAGCTTAGATACACTTCCCGTCATGATCAGTTTTTCCTTGGCCCTGGTCAATGCCACATACAGCACACGCAGTTCTTCCCCAAGGCTTTCTTTTTGCAGTTCGCGGCGGATCACCTGTTTCGTCAATGTGCTGACTTTCAGCCGCTTCTCCGGCAGTATCGCGTCTGCGCCAAGCCCCAGCTCCGGATGGATCAGAAGTCCTGCATTCATATCCTGAAAATTAAACTGTTTTCCCATACCGGCCACGATGACCACCGGAAATTCCAGCCCTTTGCTTTTATGTATGGTCATGATCTGCACGGCACCGGTTTCCGATCCCGTCAGATTCACCTCCCCATAATCCACTTCGTATTTCTTCAGCTGTTCGATGTATCGGACAAAATGGAACAAACCGCGATAGCTGGTTTTCTCATACTCCATAGCCTTCTCGACCAGCATATTCAGATTGGCACTTCGCTGTTCGCCTCCCGGCATGGCCCCTGCGTAGTTTCCATACCCGGTCCTGTCCAGAATCTGCAGGATCAGCTGATGTACCGGCGTATAGCCTGCCATATTCCGGAACTCTTCCAGTTGTACCAGGAATTTCTTCAGCTTCTCCTTCAGCAGCTCCCTTGCGTCCTCCATAAACACGGTGATCTGCCCGTCTTCCACAAAATCCAGAAGGCTCTCGTAGAGCATCCCCTCCGGGAACTCACTGCGCAGCATCGCCATCTCCTGTGCGGTGCATCCCACGATGGGGGAATGCAGAACCCCTGCCAATGGAATATCCTGATAAGGGTTGTCGCAAACCTGCAGATAATTCAGTACCGT
>JABUSW010000103.1 GCA_021443885.1 Blautia sp. | reverse complement strand
CCTTCTCCATAACCAAGGGTCGTCAGGAACACACCTGTTTCCTTCTTCTCCTTGATCAGATCCACAAGACCTGCCTCGCTGGTGATGCCCAGGTTCATATCTCCATCCGATGCAATGATCACACGATTATTGCCGCCTTCAATGAAATTCTTCACCGCACATTCATAAGCTGCTTCAATTCCGCCGGAGCCATTTGTTCCGCCGCCATAGCTCATGCAATTGTATTCCGCCTGCCGGATCGCCTCAAAAATCTCCCCGATATTGGCTCCGGAACATCCCTCCAGCAATGTGTCTTCCGAGCCGGAATAAGTAACAACGGATACCCTGTCCTGCTCTGTCAGAGTTCTTGCCAGATGCGCAAAGCTTTTACAGGCCAGAAGGATCCGGTCATCATAATCCATAGATCCTGACACGTCCAGCAGAAACACAAAATTATTGCCTTTATTTTCAATCTCCACCTCGTTTGCCTGGACGGTCAGCATCAACAAATCATGTGATTTCTCCCAGGGGCATTCCCCGGAGGACATTTCCACTGAAAATTTACCATTTGATCTGTTCTCAACAGTATAATCAAAGTAGTTCAGCATTTCTTCATAACGAAGAAGCCCCATGGGCAGCTGATCAAGCGGTGTTCCATTCGTGATGTACCTTCTTAGATTACCGTAGGATCCGGTATCTACATCTGCCGCAAAGGTTGAGAACGGATCGGTCAGAACGGTATGAAAGCCATTTTCCGGATAGTAGTTATACTCCTCCGTGTTAAAACCGGGATCCGCGTAATTTGCGGAATCAACGGCAGCTTCCATTGTGTTCATACCGGAAGATTTTCCCACGAAAACCGCTTCCTCCGCAACACCATCCAGCATTTCGAAAAGCCCGTATATGCCGCTTTCGGAGGATTCCTCTTCCAGGTATTCCTCCTCCCATTCATAAGGATTTCCATAGATTTCATTTATGGTCTCCCTGCTGAAAAAGCCTTCGATGTATGCTTCTGCTTCGACCTCCGTCATGTTACGGATCCCTGCAAAATCCGCATCCTCGTATCGTTTTGTCACACGTGCCTCTTCTGCTGCTCCTGACACTGATGTGCTGCCCGCTGCAAAAGACAGGACCAGGACACCGGTCAGTGTTATCGCTGTTAGCTTATGTCTATTCATCGAAATCCCCCTTTTCAGACAACCTTTTTTTGTTCCTCACGCGCGGTAACGTACGCACGGAGCCGGGGTGATATGTGGCGCAACACGCTCCCGCTCCCTTCGTCTCGTAACGGCACTAAATTCATTCTTCACTTCGTTTGAATTCATTAAGTGCCGACGGCCTCAGAGGGTTGCTTGCACAGATCACCCCGGCTCCGTGCTGGTACTCGGCTTCGTTCGTCACCCTCTGCTTCGCACCTATCATATCATACTGGGAGGACCGGATTGTAATATCGATACTGCTGTAAAAGCAAAGACGAAAGTGTAGACATGCTTCTTGATGTGCTGGATATGAATGCACCTGAGGCTGACAGATATGACTTCTTTTCCGACGAAGAGAATCTGGCTGATTCCACAGCAGAAATCGTCCCGTTTCGTCGAGAGCTGCCGAAAATCGGCCGCAATGATCCCTGTCCTTGCGGAAGCGGCAAAAATTATAAAAAATGCTGTATGGGGAAAACTCTCTAAAACCAAGATAATGCAAAGGGCAATCACAGTTGTAATGTGATTGCCCTATTCGTCATTCTCAGACACAACCACCACCTGTTTACCAGAGAAAGCCACTCCAATTTTGACGATCTTATCAATTCCCCGGGATTTCATTTCCATCTCATACTGCTTTTCATTGATTTGTCTCAACGCCCTTTCTGCAAGGGAATCCAGACCATAATCATCTTTTTGTGTCTTCAATTCAAAGATAAAGCCCGGGAGCTCTTTTGTGCGCGGTTCAAGCTGAATATCAAGTCTGCCAAAGCCAGACTCACAATTAGAACGTAAATAATACCGATTATTCACAATTGCACAAAGACCCATCATCAATCCATGGTAGAATGCTTCATTAGCAGCATCGAAAAAGCTAATCGATTCAACCATGAATTTTTCAAGCAGCTTTTGAAGTTTTGCAATATCCTTTTGGTAAATCGCCTCTTGAATCCCAATAGCAGAAGATTCCGAGAAACCTGACGGATTTCTGGAGATAATCTCTTTCTCATAAACAAGAAATATCTCTTTATTCGGAATTGCGACTTTACACATGAAATTCCCATCACTCTGCGGATGAATCTGCGAAATTTTCAAATATCCTGTTGTCAGGAGAAAGCTATATACACTCGAGGGCTTTGTTTTAATCTCGGGATAAATCACACTGGTATCTATAAATGTCGTGACTGCGTCACCCTGCAGCAGCTTCACAAGATTCTCCATGATATCCGGAGTAGCACATGATATAATTTCACCGATTATATCGTTGCTGCCTGTAGACTGCCAAAATGCCTTCGCATGACAGTTATCGTCAATATAGTTGATTACTGACCATGGATTATAAATATCTGTTTTACCAAAACGATAGCCATCATACCACATCCGAAGCTCATCAAACTTCCCGGAAAATCCGTAATAGTCAAGAATCTGCCTGACTTCAGCCTCGGTAAAGCCAAAGTATCCGCTGTAAAGCTCATCCGTAATGCTGTACACTTTCAAATTGTTCATACCGCTGAAAATGCTCTCCTTCGCAACACGAAGGATGCCGGTAAGGAAACCAAAACTCAAGTTAGAATTATCTTTAAAGGCACCGGAAAACAGATTACGAATAAACCCAATGACTTTGTCATAATATCCCGCCAGAAAGCCTTCCTGAATTGGCGTGTCATACTCATCTACCATGATTATAGCGGCCACTCCGTGATACGCAGTCAACATGCGGGAAAGCGTCTTTAGAGATTCCGCCAACTCCACTTCATCTGCAGCTTTGTCAATGACCTTCTGAAAATATCTCTTCTCTGCATCGCTGCACACTGTGCTGTCCAACAGATAGCGATGACGGTCAAACTCGGTGGAAATCAGACTTGTCATATTCTGAAACGCATTATCCCAATTATCATATTTCACATCCTTAAAGGACAGATAGATAACCGGGTACTTACCTTGCTCTTTTTGATAAACCCTGCCGCAGTTCCAGATAGCCTGATCCTTAAAGAAAACGGAGGTATCTTCATTTGTTTTTTCAAAAAACACTCGAAGCATATCCATCGTAAGGGTCTTGCCAAAACGACGTGGACGAGTAAAAAGCGACACCTGTATTCTCTTGTCAAGAAAGTCCCGAATCAGCAACGTCTTGTCAACATAGTAATAGTTTGTAACTGCGTTGCGGTAGTCTGAAATACCGATTGGAAGTCTCTTCTTCGCAGTTGAAACAGAAAAAACCTGCATGGTGTTTTCGGGAATGATCCAGCGTTTTCCATCCTTCTTTGCGCCGGGAATCTCGCCCTTTTTGCACATCTGCTGAATACGCCGTTCACTGATTCCAAGCAATTCTGCCGCTTTCGCAACCGAGATATACTCCATCTTACCACCCCCTCTGCGTTATTTAATGTCATTATAACCGCAAAAACGAAATTCCGCAAACGTAATTTCGTCTTTATTTCGTTTTGGTTCATTTCCCCTGTGTGGTAAGATCATTTGTCATGTGTCAAAAACAGCAAGTACATCTGCTTGACATACGACAATCTGAACTTCCAGAAAAAACGACCAGTGTGCCTATGAAGATTTTTGCCATTCGAGATAAAGCTGCTGACCGACAGGAGGATCTGGCTTATCTGTTCTACTACAAGACGGAAAAGCGATTCTATATTGAACTGCCGGAGAATGCCGATCCCTGGAGCACGCCGCTTGTGCTTTCCTCCTTTGCCCAAAAAGGAATCACGACCATTAACTCCTATTGGAGCAAGATTTGGGTACAACAAAGAATACTTCCTGTTAGTCAGGATACAGACGGGAGGATACGGAATATCTCGAAAGCCAAGAACATTCATGACCCACTTGGCAAGCTGAAGGGGATTCGATGTGGGCTCCATTCTGTATTGAATTGCCGCAAAGAAATCAGCTGTAAACAAAAACAGCTCCACAGACACCTGTTATAATAGGCAGACCTTCGCAGCCTGCCTTTGTTTCACGAGTTTCCGCTGCTCGAGATGCACCGTTTTGCAAATCGAGAGCGGCGAATGAAACCGATGTGAAACAAAGAAAGGCAAGATCAGTCTGCCGGTATAACAGGT
>JABUSW010000137.1 GCA_021443885.1 Blautia sp. | reverse complement strand
CCCAAATATTCTCCGGCATGCAGTACACTGCCACTGCCCAGCCATATTCCTTGCCGCTCTTGTTTTTCTTTTTCCTGAAATCGCGAACACAAAGATACATCTGCATTTGGAGTTCCGTAACCACTCCATCGAAATTCTTCTCACCGCCTTTTCCAAAACCGGCATTCAGTTTCAGCTCACTGGAAAGAAGTTCCGTATCTTCAGCAAAACAATCCATAATTTTCTTAGAACGGATACTCGCCTTTTCATCATCCCAGAGAGCATCAAAATCATAGCCATCTCTTCTGTAATTGGCAAAATACGGAAGCCATTCCTTTGAGATAAATCCGGCTTTGCCGCCAAAGAATTTTCCATATGCAATATTCCCCCTCCTGGCAATGACCGCTCGCCATTCCCAGGGATCGTGGATCACATCGCCGCTCCACCAGTTATCTGCAATGGTGCGTTCTTCCACTGAGAACCCCGGAATACCATTCCTGAAAAACGGTAGAAAACCAATCTTCTGAATATAAGCTTCCAATTCATCCACACTATGCAGGCAAAGCGGGTCATCCTCGCTTACGCCATACATGATCCATTCTCCGTTTTCAACAGACATCTTCCCATCATCCTTCTGTAACTAATACCAGTTTCATATGTTTCAAAGCTTGCGTCTTATCCATCTTCACAGCATTCTCTTATAGATCACTACTATTTCCTGCATATTATTACACATCCATCAAAACGGCCCTGCACGGCGCCCCGTCCGCCCCCGTCAGATTCAACGGCGAACAGTTAAGAAAATACACTCCATCAGGCACATGAGCCAGTCTGATTCCCTCAAGAAGAACGACTTCCTTCGATAAAAGCGCAAGGTGAACCTCCATGGGAGCGTCTTCCGGTCCAACAGTCTGGGATTCGTTCCCGATCAGTTCAATTCCTGCCTGAGCAAAATAATTCGCAGCATCCGCTTCATTCACTTCACCATGGTGCGTTTCGACATAATCCGGCCCAATGAAACGAGAAAGATTGATTTGATCAACGCTCTTTCCGTTTATTATGAAATGACACGGCGCATCAATATGTGTTCCGTTATGAGCACACATAGAAAACGCCGTCAGATTATAGGCAGAACCCGTGTCCATGGAAGCCATCACTGTTCTTTCCGGCTGTGGGTCTCCCGGGAATACTTTACATTCAAACACCGGCTGAGAAATATCGTATATCATATCAATAGTCTCCTTACATGCTGCAGGCAGAGTAATGGGGCTTCTGTCTGTAAATTACTTCTTTGTAATAAAAAGGATAACATAACGCTGACAATCTTTCCATAAAAAACGTAGGATGGATTTACTATTCGTTCATTCTGAAAAAAACAGAGGTGAGCATACAATCAAAAATCGCATCTCACCTCATTCTTTATACTATGCTGTTTCTGTTACGGGTCTAAGCGTTTCTACATTTCGATAATGTCTGCATTTACCCAAGGAATAAAAATCGTTGCACCGGTAACTGCTTCGTAGCTGTAAATACCGGCAGACAAACCGTATACGGTTACGATATCATCTTCGAGCAATCGGTAATTGATAACGGAAGGATCGTAAGTAACAAAAAGAACCGTGTCATAATTGGAATTAATAGCCAGTCTGATATAGCCAATTCCGCTTGAAGTGTCAGCCTGGAGTACTTTTCCTTTGAACTTCACTTTGTCTCCGATATAGCTATCCGGATTTCTTGCCAGCTGTTCATAAGTATAATTGCCGCTGTAATTAGCTTTTGCGGCTTCTTTTTCCGCAGCAGCCTTAATCTCATCTGCTGCATTAAGTGCTTCCTGCACTACCTTTGTTGTTGTAACATCTGTGTATACGGTACCTACGGTATCTGTTTTTACTTCTGCTTCTGTTTCCGTTTCGGTCTCTGGTTCGGCTTCTATCTTTGCTTTCAATTCTGCATTCTCGGCAGTAAGAGTTTCCACCTGAGTAGTAAGTTCCGTCACCTGATTGGTAGCTCCGTCTTCTCCGATTCAAGTGTTTCAATTTTTCCTTTCAGTTCCTCCGGTGTTTCCTCAGCAGCTCCAGCGTATACGGCACTGGAGAATACCATTCCTGCCGCCAGTACTAATGCCAGCAAACGTTTCTTCATGATGCAATTCCTCCCTTGTATATGTTGATTTGTGTTTCCACAGAATGATTATACAAATTCCATATCCAAGAGTGGTCGCTTAACAGGCGACAATTGCTCTCAACCAAACCTCTGTCGTTCCATTTACCATGGTCTGTTAAGCTATGATTTCAGAGTACTGAAACCGTATTATAGATTATCTAATTCGTAACTGCTCCATTCTGCTCCGATCCCGGCACCAGAAAAGTCTGCTGCAGTTTCATAGGTCTGAACTGTGATCCGGTATTCGCTATCGCCCTCAACCAGAATGGTTCCGTCAGGTTTTTGAATGGTAACGATGTTTCCTTCTGCATCTGTAATCGTTCCTTCTGAATAAAGAGAACGCACAACACTATCTCCGGTTACGATCCACTGTGAATCAGCACTGATGTAAAGGTCTGCGTATCCACTTCCACCTTCACCGGCACAGGATTCATCCTGAATAAATGCGCCTGTCAGAGTGCTTCCTTCCTTCATATATAAATCTAACATGCTGACACTGTCCCAAATGACATTACCCTGCATCTGCTGCTTGATTGCTGTAAAACTGCAGTCAGCTCCATTATTTCCCGTCTGTCCCCATCCTCGTTTGTTTGCGTTTCCGGTGCATTTCAAAAAGAAATCATTTTCCTCTGCACAGGTAATGTCCACGTCGGAAAGAATAAAAGTGCTTTCGGTATTGGTCGTATAGAACATGCCGCCATTGTTAGCTGTAAGCGTTCCTCCCTGCATATCAAAGATACTGTTACCAACTTCTGAGTCCCCGGACATGCTCTGATACAGTATCACGTTCCATGTGCAGTCGTTCTGCTCAATGTCTGCCATGTTGCCGGAAAGATTGCAGTCAAATAAATGAATACTGTTCTTCCCTTCGATGCAGATCGCCTCAGAACCGGCTGCAGTCAAATCTGCCCCGTGAACTGCAATATCTGCTGTACTGTAAATAGCCGGAGAGCCTGTTCCATTGGATGTATAGCTTCCACCATCAACGATCATCTTACCGCCACCGCGGTCACTTCTGATAGCTGCCGAAGATTCGCCCTGTGTCTCTGCGGTGGTATTCTTTGCATACAATGTACCGCCGCCCGCAACATGAATACCGCCGGATGTACCTTTTTCTGTATGAATCTGCGTATCCGTCACATAAACAGTCCCATTTCCATATGCAAATACACCCGCTCCTCCACCGGCATTGGTTTCTATCGTACTCCCATCTACATGGACGGTTCCGTCAGTTGCAAGAACTGCAGCACCGACACCATAAAAGCTGGAGGTGTCACCTCCTGTGCTTTCCGCAGATATTCTTGTTACTGCCGCGTCTTTGATTTTCACCTCTGCTCCGGAATCGATATGAACAGCATTCTCATCTTTCCCCTCTGATACATAACTTTCACCGGTCGTTTCTGCATTTTCACTATAGGTAATCACAGAATCATAAGATTCTACGCCCTGCATCATACCTCCGGGGCCACCAGGACCACCCTGCATTTCTCCGTCGGGTTTTGCAGGGGGCTCCATGCCGTTCATCCCTTCGGGTGCTCCATCCGGTTTCTGCGGAGGTTGCCCATCCGGCATCTGGGGCGACTGATCATCCGGCATCTTGGGAGGCTGACCATCCGGCATCTGCGGAGGCTGCTCTCCATTCGTTCCCAGTGGTTGTTCCATGACCGGCTGCTCTGCGGCATTGGTGCTTTCCTCTGCAATTGCCGTTATTCCCGGTTGCGCAATCGATGTCATGGCAATCATAAATCCCATAACCTTTGCTATCGTTGTTCTTTTCATCCTGATACCTCTCATAGTTTTCTAATTGTTTTTATAATTGTAATTCTGTACTGTGAAAATTGGATCATGATTGTGTGAAATATCCGTGAAATAATCCCTGCTGATAGATATTTTATCAACTGGAAATCCCTGCCACATTTTTTGAGGCAGGGTTTTCTGAAAATGAAGTGGTTTTAAGATTCATACGTTTTGTTCTTATCTTGTGTGAGAGTTAATTCGAATACTCAATGTCTGGATTCTTCATGTACATCGTCTTTCTTCCGGAGCCGGTTCTGATCACAGCTCCTTCCTCAACCAGTTTTTTCAATGCTGATTCTACGGATGAACTTCC
>JABUSW010000309.1 GCA_021443885.1 Blautia sp. | reverse complement strand
ATATTCAGGTACAATAATATCCCATATAATCAAAGCACTGAGCTGCGATCTCCGGTGTCTGGATGTAATTGATAAACTTGTTTGCCGCATCTTTGTTCGGTGCCTCGGAAGGAATAAACATTCCCATTACGCCGAATCCCAGCCCTTCTTCCGGATACACAACGGTTAGCTCCGGATTCTCTGCAAGAGCCGCCATAACCTGCGAAGTATACAAAAGTGCCACATCTGCCTCCCCGTTTAACAGGGCATTCTGCGTGTTGTCATCCTGAATCATACGGATATTCGGAGCAAGTTCCAGGAGCTTTTTGCCGGTCTCTTCGATGATGGCAGGATCCTCTTCATTCATGGTTCTTCCCATTGCGAGCTGAGTAAAGCCTGCGATCACACGATAACTTCCGATAATAGCAATATCATCTTCCAGCGATTCATCCCACAGATCGTTATAGCCTTTGATATCCAGATCAACCATATCTGCATCGTATACGATCAAAGGGATACCGGCTCCATAAGGCACGGTATATTTATCATCCGGATCATAGAACTGTCCCTGAAACAGTGGATTTACATTTTCCAGAGCCGGAATCTGTGATGGATCCAGTTCACTGACCAATCCTTGCGCGATAGCCTGTTCCAGAATATAGTCATCTGCGATTACTACATCATAGTCACCGCCATTGGCCATGGAAAGCTTTTCCAGCATGGTTTCATCTGTGTCAAAATTGGAATAGATCAGCTTGATTCCCGTCTCCTCCTGAAACCCGTCCAGCACCTCCTGGGGAAACATTCCTTCCCATGTAAAAAGAACCATCTCTTCTTCTGCGTTTACGTTGACAGCAGAAAGCATAGCGGCTGCCATCACTGCAGCAGCTGTGACCGTCATCATTTTTCTGTTGCTCATAAAAATCTCCTCCTTTTAAACAGTACAGGCGCCGCACATATGATTGCGTACACGCCTGTACAATTTATACCTTCTTTATTACTGTGCTTTTACCTTTGTCCAGAGATCTGCATACATCTGCTTTACTTTAGGATCCTGGTAACCAAAGATCTCACTGTCCGGATTATCAATTTCCGGAATATAAGCACTGATTCCTTCGTAGTCCCCAACGATCATGGCATCGTACGCACTCTGTACAGTAGAAGTATAACCTACTTCGGTTGTATTGGAAAGAGCATTTTCTTCCGCGATCATAAAATTGATAAAGGCATGTGCCAGATCCACTTCGCTGCAATCCTTCGTGATTACCATAGAGTCGTACCAGATATTGGTTCCCTGATTCGGTGTCAGGTACTCCAGATTCTCATTTTCACTCATAATATATGCAGCATCACCGGAATATACCACTGCCATTGCTTTATTTCCGGAAATCATATTATCGATTACATCGTCACCGGCGTAGATGGGCTCCATGGTATCCCGCTGTTCGATGAGCCAGTTATATGCATCATTGATCTCATTTTCATCAGTAGTATTCATAGAATAACCCAATGCTTTCATTGCGATCATAAAGGAATCCCGTTCGGAATCGTACATGTAGAGATTTCCCTTGTATTTTTGGTTTTTCAGCAATTCCCAGCCCTGCTCCAGATCTTCTTCGTCGATGACGGTGGTATCATACAGGATTCCTACAGTCCCCCAGAAGTAAGGGCATCCGTAACGATTGCCGGGATCATAACTCTGATTGAGAACTTCTTCTTTCAATCCTGATTTATTCGGGATCTTCTTCCAGTCAATGGCCTGCAGGTATTCTTCCCTGATCAGCCGCTCGATCATATAATCCGACGGAATCAGCACGTCATACTCTTCTCCGCTGGCCAGCTTCGTGTACATCATTTCGTTGGATTCAAAGGTTTCATATATAACGGTGCAGTTATTCTCCTCTTCAAATTTATCCAGAAGACTCAGATCCATGTATTCCCCTGCATTATAGACCTTCAATACATGAGAGTTATTGGCTGCGTATCCCCATTTTACAAGACCGGCAATCAGAACTACGGATAACACGGCCGCAAGAATACGTTCCTTTTTCTGATTCCGCTTCTTGCCTTTCTTCAAAAACCGTGGCAGCAGGTTTGTGATCAGCAGGACCACAACGATGACCACGATCACGATGGTAGACAAAGCGTTGATGGTGGGATTGATACGCTTCGTCATGTTGTATACAACGATGGAAATATTCTTTACACCATTCCCGGACACAAAGTAAGATATTACAAAATCATCGAAGGACATGGTAAAAGCCAATAATGCACCGGCAAAAACGCCTTCCTTGATCATCGGCAAAATAACCTTAATCAAAGCCTGAAAAGGAGTTGCTCCCAGGTCCATAGCCGCATTGGCAAGATTGGGATCCAGGCTTCGTACCTTCGGGTACACACTGGTGATAACGTATGGCGTACTGAAAGCAATATGTGCCATCAGCATGGTCCAGTATCCCTTGCGGATCCCTATGGAGGAAAACAGCAGCATCAGGCCAATAGCCGTTACGATATCCGGGTTTAAAATGGGAAGATTATTCACATTTAACAAAAGCTCTTTTACGACTTTTCGGGATTTGGATAAACCGATGGCCGTAATGGTTCCCAGTACAGTTGAAATCAACGTCGAAAGCAATGCAATGGTGACAGACACGTACACCGCCTTGCTGATCTCCATATTTGTCAGCAGTTCCTTATACCAGCGCAGCGAAAAGCCGGTGAGTCTGGTCAATGATTTTGACGAATTAAAAGAGAAAATCATGGTAACCAGAATAGGAAGGTAAAAAAACGCAAGACAGATCAGAATATAAAATCTTGAAAACACACTCTTCTTTTTCTTCATCCGGTTCCCCCTCCTAGTCTTCCTGTTTTTCCTGCTTATCCATCTTCTTCATCCATCCCATGAAGATCAGGATCACAACTGCAAGAATCAAAGAGATAGCACTGCCGAAATTCCAGTTTCCCACCGAGATAAACTGAGACTCGATCAGGTTACCAATGAGCATATACTGGCCGCCACCCAACAGCTTAGGAATTACAAAGGAGGATATTGCCATGAGGAATACCATCATAATTCCATTCAATACACCGGGGATCGACATCTGCCAGATCACCTTCCAGAAGGTCTGGAAGCGATTTGCTCCCAGGTCATAGGCCGCTTCGATAAGGGACTTATCCATCTTACTTAAAGAAGTATGGATGGGAATGATCATAAAAGGCATGAAATTGCATACAAGACCCAGAATGACAGAAAAATCCGTATACATCATCGGAATCGGTCCGATACCAAGCTTTCCCAGAATATTGTTGATAATGCCATTGTCGGAAAGCAGATTCATCCAGGCATAAGTACGAAGCAGCAGGTTGATCCACATGGGAATAGTTACCAGCATGATCAGAATACCCTGGGTCTGTTCCGAGAATTTCGTAATGATATATGCCAGAGGATAGCCCAACAGAAGGCATAAAACAGTTGTGATCACACCCAGTTTCAATGATTTTAAAAATACATTCAGATATGTGGTTTCTGCAAATTTCCCAAAATTATCCAAAGTAAAGGAAAGCGTCAGTACTTCGTTTCCTTCTTCGGTAAAAGCATACAGCGCGATCAGAATCAGCGGAACCACAAGAAGTGCAAACGCCCAGACCACGTATGGTTTGATCATATGTTTATACTGTTTCATTAATATGCCCCCATCTTCCACATAACATGAATGTCTTCCGGTCCGAAATTAAGGCCTACGCGGCGACCCACCTCTGCATAATCCGTGGTCTGAACCATGTAGGTTCGTTGTTCCGTCTCCACCATGATCTCATAGTGAACGCCTTTAAAGGTGATGTTTCTTACCACGCCTTTGATCTGCGCCGTATCCGGGTCTACAATGTCCAGATCCTCCGGCCGCAGAACCACCTCCACTTCTTCATTCTCCGGAAAGCCCTTATCCACACAAGGGAACCGGAATCCATCAAATTCCACCAGGAGATCCTTTACCATCACGGCTTCAATGATATTCGACTCACCGATGAAGCCTGCAACAAAACGATTCTCCGGCTCATTGTAAATATCGGTTGGGGAGCCGATCTGCTGGATCTCACCATTATTCATAACCACCACCGTATCCGACATGGAGAGGGCTTCTTCCTGGTCATGAGTAACATAAATAAAGGTGATCCCAACCTCCTGCTGGATCTTCTTAAGCTCTGTCTGCATCTGTTTCCTGATCTTGGCATCCAGCGCCCCCAGAGGCTCATCCAGAAGCAATACCTTTGGTTCATTTA
>JABUSW010000272.1 GCA_021443885.1 Blautia sp. | reverse complement strand
CGAAAGCTGTGCGACCGTAATAGTCGTCCGCATTGATAACCGCAAAAGGTCCATCTACTTCTTCAATGCAGGATAAGATCGCATGTCCGGTTCCCCAGGGCTTTACTCTTCCTTCCGGAACGGAATATCCTTCCGGCAGGTTCTGAAGATCCTGGAACACATAAGCCACCTCTATTTTCCTGCTGACACGATCACCGATGGCTGCACGAAAATCTGCTTCGTTTTCCTTCTTAATGATAAAAATAACTTTTTCAAATCCGGCACGCATTGCATCGTACACGGAGAAATCCATGATAATATGTCCCTGCTCATCCACCGGATCGATCTGTTTCAATCCGCCATATCTGCTGCCCATTCCTGCTGCCATTACAATCAAAACTGGTTTGTTCATTTTATACTCCTTCTTTCTTAATAGAGATACTCTCCGTATGCAAAATCATCATTCTTCGTCTAAAAGGATTTGATCTCTTCATCCTCTGCGCCGGTTTTATCGATTCCCCGGATGATCAGATAGTAGCTATAGCCGTCATTGACTTTGACCTCGATCCGATCTCCGATTTTGTGACCTTTCAGCGCAAGTCCGATGGGCGATTCAATACTGACCAGTTTTTTCAGAGAATTGCTTCGAATGGAGGTTACCAGCTTGTACTTCTCGATCTCTCCGTCTTCCTCAAATTCAACTTCCACGATATCATTCAGACCGACCTCATCTGCTTTGGATTCATCGGATACGATGGTAGCTGTCTTCAGCATTCGTTCCAGATAACTGATACGACTTTCATTCTGGTTCTTATACTTCTTCGCTGCATAATACTCAAAATTCTCACTGAGATCCCCCTGCGCCCGCGCTTCCTTGACCGCCTCGATGGCTTCCTTTCGAATCACAAGCTTCCGGTGTTCGATCTCCTGCTCGATCTTTTCCACATCCCGTTTTGTTAATTTTTCACGCATTGCTTAAGTCCTTTCAAACCTCGTCAAAATCAAGCCTGATCATACCTCAAAAATCAGATCTCCATAAGACGGCATCGGCCACATTTCCTTATCTACGATCATTTCCAATTCGTCTACCGGCTGGCGGAGTGCTGCCATAGCCGGTACGATTTTGTCACGGCAGTAACGGGCACGTGCTTCTCCTTCCGGCAGCTCTTTAATTTTCTCAAGAAGCTTTGCAAGGCGGGCCATCGCCTGGTTTGTATTCTTCAAAAGCTTTGAGGTCTTCTTCAGCAGATCCGTCTGTACACTGACTTCGTTGACACCTGCTGCCTTCACGGTATTGATGGACTGTGCCAACACCGTGGTATATTTGATCACCGCCGGGATGATCTGCTTCGTTGCAATGTCGATCATGGTCCTGGCTTCGATATTGATCGCTTTGGCATAGAGATCATATTGGATCTCAGCGCGGGATTCCAGCTCTGCTTTTGTGAACACCCCAAAGGTCTCAAAAAGCTTCACGGCTTTCTCCGTCGTGAGGGCCGGAATGGCATCTACCATGGATTTCAGATTCGGAAGTCCTCGTCTTTGTGCCTCTGCTTCCCATTCTGCTGCATAACCATTACCATTAAATACAATGCGCTGATGCTGGATGGCATATTCCTTGATGAGGTTGTGCACGCCCATCTGGAAATCCTCTGCTGCCTCCAGCCGGTCGCAGGCCTCCTTGAACACTTCTGCGGTTATGGTGTTCAGAACCACATTGCATTCGGAAATGGAATCCCTGGATCCCACCATGCGGAATTCAAACTTATTACCGGTAAATGCAAAGGGTGACGTGCGGTTACGGTCTGTGGCATCTTTCATAAAATCCGGAAGTGTCTTCACACCGGTCTCCAGCTTACGGCCTTTGATACTATGGGTTGCTGTCCCGGTGCTGATCAGCTGTTCCAGCACATCCTCCAGCTGTTCCCCCAGGAATACGGAAATGATCGCCGGCGGCGCTTCCTGTCCGCCAAGACGATGATCGTTTCCTACATCTGCAGCAGACTCACGCAAAAGATCCGCATGGGTATCCACCGCCTTCAGGATACAGGTAAGCACCAGCAGGAACTGGATATTCTCATGGGGATTTCTCCCCGGTTCCAGAAGGTTGATCCCGTCGTCGGTGGTCAGGGACCAGTTGTTGTGCTTACCGGAACCATTCAAGCCTGCGAAAGGTTTCTCATGAAGCAGACAGCGCATACCATGGCGTGTGGCAACCCGCTTCATGATGCGCATCATGATCTGATTCTGATCTGCCGCAATATTGGCCGGCGCATAGATGGGTGCCAGCTCATGCTGTGCCGGTGCCACCTCGTTGTGCTGTGTCTTGGCCGTAACACCAAGCTTCCAGCATTCTTCATTGACTTCCTTCATATACGCAGAAACTCTCTGACGAATGGTTCCCAGATAATGGTCATCCATCTCCTGACCCTTTGGCGGCATTGCGCCAAACAAGGTTCGTCCGGTATAGGTCAGATCCTTTCTCTGCAGCCATTTGTCCCGGTCAATGAGAAAGTATTCCTGTTCTGCACCGACCGAGGGAATTACTTTCTTAGAGGTTGTATTGCCAAATAAACGAATCAGACGAAGTGCCTGCACATTCAACGCTTCCATGGATCGCAGCAGCGGCGTCTTCTGATCCAATGCTTCCCCGGTATAAGAGCAAAACGCTGTGGGGATACACAATGTACCGCCGGCGGAATCATGCCGGACAAATGCCGGTGAAGTGCAGTCCCATGCAGTATACCCTCTGGCTTCAAAGGTGGCACGAAGCCCTCCGGAGGGGAAAGATGACGCATCCGGTTCCCCTTTGATCAGCTCCTTACCGGAAAAGCTCATCAGTACTTTTCCATTCTCCATAGGAGCCGTAATAAAGGCATCATGCTTTTCGGCAGTTACGCCGGTCAAAGGCTGAAACCAGTGACTGTAATGGGTCGCCCCCTTTTCGATCGCCCATTCCTTCATCTCGTGGGCAATGACATCGGCGATCTCCATGGTCAGTTCTTTGCCTTCTTCCATGGTTTTCTTCAGTTCTTTGTATACCTTTTTGGGCAGTCTTGCCTGCATCACCGCGTCGTTAAAGACATCACAGCCAAAGGTCTCTGCTACATTTATGTACTCACTCATCTCTTTCTCCTATTCAAACATCGTTCATTTCAACTGCAGTTGATCTCACGGACCACAATTATCCGGATCCCGGAATCACCTGCTATTAATCATCCTCTGTCGGGAACAGCGCATTCTGTATTTCTTCCAGAAGATTCACCTTCTTCTCCGCCCTCGTACTCTTCAGATAAAGCTGAAGGGCATTGTGCAAAACCTCGATCTCGACCTTTGATACGGTTCCGCCGTATTCCCCATCTAAGGTCCAGGTCATTTCCTGGTCCGAATCGATGGATATGTGCCGGGTCTTAAAGGTATGCACCAGATTCGTATTATCCGTCGCCGTCAGCATCGATGTAATGATCTCATTAAGCTCCAGCGGATTCCGGGGCATTACCACCAGAGTCACTTCGAACAGGCCATCGTTCATATCCACATGCTTGCCGGTCAGATTCTTGAAACCGCCAACCGATCTGGAATTGGTGATCATGCCGTAAATGAAATCATCTTCCACCGTCAGCTCATCCGATACCACCCGCATATGATAGCACTGAATATCCGACAGACTTTTGATACCCTCCAGAAGATATGCCATGTGCCCCAACGCATTCTTCAATGCCTGATCGGTGGCATAGGATACCTCCGTAAAAATACCAAAGGCCGCAATATATGCAAAGGTACTGTCATTAAACCTTCCAACATCACAGAAGTATGGCTGTTCCAGCATAATGTTGTGTGCCACTTCCACCATGTTTTTCGGCATAAAGAGACTGTTGGCAAAATCATTGGTGCTTCCGGCCGGTATGTATCCCACCGGCACCTGGGCATCGATCTCGATCAATCCGGATACAACCTCATCCAAAGTACCGTCTCCTCCGCTGCACACGATGAGGTCCACCTGACCGGCATATTTCTTCGCCTGCTCCCGTGCATCGCCGGAGAACTGGGTCGCTCTTGCGATCACTTCGTAGTCAGCTGCATTGAAAATACTTAGGATCTCCCATAAACAGCTTTTGATCTTCCCTTTCCCTGCCTTCGGGTTGAAAACAAACAGCATTCTTTTCTCCATATGCATTACCTCATAAGCAAAAAACCTCTGAAATCAAGGATTTCAAAGGTCATCGTTCGTAGTAGCGAGAGGGGGATTCGAACCCTCGACACCACGGGTATGAACCGTGTGCTCTAGC
>JABUSW010000154.1 GCA_021443885.1 Blautia sp. | reverse complement strand
CCTGGAGCATGTTTTGTCATGCTCCCTGGAGCATGTTTTGTCATGCTCCCTGGAGCATGACCTGCGCAAACTCGTTTCGATCAGGTGCCCTGATCGCCCTTCGCCAGGGAGGCATCTTGCTTCTGCGAAGCAAGATAAAACTCGGACATGCGCTCGCCGTCGTTGGCAGCGTGCTTCGTCACGACGAAAACGAAGCTAACGTCACGTTGTCTCTGTGTACAGGCTTTGCTTTGTGACTGTTGCTTGAATTGCATATCTCGAAGATGTAAAGCTGTCCGTGAGGTTGCGTGGTTGTAATTAGACATAAGAATGAACAAACAGGGCTGAATCTGGTGGATTTGCAGGGGGGGATATGGTATAATCGGGAAAAATGGGGGAAGGATATTTCGTGTAGAGAAGGAGGGATATCCGTATGTTTGCGAAGATGGATGCGTATAAGAATCGTTATATGCTGACGGGGTTTCTGGCAGAGCAGGGTTATGACTGGTGGTGGCATTCTTTTACGGGGATTCATGAGGAGACCGGAGAGGAGAGGGCTTTCTTCATTGAGTATTATCTCTGCAATCCGGCATTAAGCGGGGCGAAGCCGAAGTATGGGCGTTTCCCGAAGAAGCATCTGAGACGGAGTGAGCCGGTCCTGGGACAGCTTCCGGAGAATAAGGCTCTGGGAAAAAAGCCGTCTTATATGATGGTGAAAGCAGGTTGCTGGGGTGAAGAGCATCTGCAGCTGCATCGCTTTTTCGCCTGGCGGGATGTGGAGGTTCGAACGGGTGCTCCATACGGAGTCAAGGGTGGAGACTGTATCGTCTCGGAGGATCGGATCCAGGGTCATGTGACGGTGACGAAGGAGGAGGCCGCAGCCCATCCGGAATATATGTGTGACAGCGGTGAGATGAGCTGGGATCTGGTGGTGGATAAGAAGATCGCCTACAACGTGGGGTACGGCACCAGCGTCCCGTTGTGTGCCATGGAGGCTTTTGAAATGTACTGGCATGCGCAGGGCATGAAGACCCATTATTCCGGGGTGGTGACATTGAACGGGGAGCGGTACATCGTGATTCCCGGCAGAAGCTATGGATACGCCGATAAGAACTGGGGACGTGATTTTACCAGTCCCTGGGTATGGCTGGCATCCAGTGATCTGCGAAGCAATCTGTCCGGAAAGCGGCTTCTGAACAGCGCATTTGACATTGGCGGAGGCAGACCGAAGGTGTATGCGTTGCCTTTGCCGCAGCGTCTCCTGGGTGCATTCTATTACGAAGGGGAGGAATTCGAGTTTAATTTTTCCAAATTCTGGAATCCCACCCGGACAAAGTTCCATTGCCAGGAGACGAAGGAGGAGATCATCTGGAAGGTGACACAGGAGAATCGGGACGCCATTATGAAAGTCCGGGTTACCTGCTGCAAAAAGGACATGTTGTTTGTGAATTACGAATCCCCGGATGGAGAAAAACGCCATAACCGTCTCTGGAACGGAGGCAATGCCAAAGGACGGATCCTGCTGTATCGGAAAATCGATGGGAAAAAAGTGCTGGTGGATGACATCGAGGCCGGTCATATCGGATGCGAGTACGGCGTGTATGATGGCTTTGCGCAACTGTGATTTTGGCCAGGGTGTCAAAAGTGCTTACGGATTGTTTCGCTGCGAAGTCATGTGCAAGCGCATCGTGGGGATCGTGTTTTAACACTGTAATCAATTGGATTAAGGAGAGAGAAGATGGAGAAGGAAAGAAAACAGACGAAACTGCAGAGTGTGCTTAGAGTAATGCTTTGTTTTGCACTCATTCTTGGGATGGTGTCAGCTAGCGCCATCAGCGCAGATGCCGCCACCGTGACAAAGGTGAAGAGAAAGCAAACATACAGCGGCGGCTTTGAGTACAACACGATTTCCGGCTATACCAGCAGCAACAAAAAGGTATGGTCCTTGAAGCTTAAGAAAGTCTCTGCTACGCAAGTGAGCCAGGTCAACGCCAAGATGCGGGGCAACTATCTGTATGTAACCTGGGGGCGTCATTTCTATCGCCTGAACGTTCAGACCGGTAAAGTAATGGTTACCAAGAAGAAGCTGTTCAAATATACACCGGGCGGAGCCGCCATGTATATCGATGCATCCGGAAACCTGTACATCGTCGGTTACCTTAGCAGGGACCTTTACAAAGTCAGCCCGAAGGGCAAGATCCTTTGGAAAAAGTCTCTGGACAATTCCCTGTGCTGGCCCTATAAGATTCAGCAGAAGGGGGATAATATTCAGATCACCTTCGAAGCGGAATGGAGCCACAGAAAAGCGCAGTTCCGCATGAAGGATGGAGAATTTGTGAAGTATATTGACTGATCGGATTTGTCCTTGCATATTAAAAAGGCGTGGCACAGGGCCACGCCTTTTCGCTTCTGATGCAATTCTCCTGCGTTCATTTACCAAGGTGTCAGAAGTACTTATAGATTGTTTTGCTGCTGCGATTCAAATGCTTTGTGACCACTATGTTCTTTGCGTGGGTGTGCTACACCGCCCTGTCTTCGAATTGCAGGAAATGATCGAAGCCGGTTACGCGGAAGACTTCCATAACGATTTTGTTGGGATTTCGGATCAGCATGCTGCCGTCTTTTGCCATTTTATTATGGGCCTGCAGCAGGATGCGAAGACCGGTTGAGGAAATGTAATCCAGGTACTTCATATCGATGATCAATTCTGTGACACCTTCCAGAGAGTTTTTTAGCTCTTTTTCCAGAAGCGGTGCGGTTGACAGGTCCAGACGGCCGATCAACGTCAGATTCATTGTAGTTCCATTCAGCTGTTTGTCGATTAACATAATAGTATACTCCTTACTTAACTTATTTCAGTTTTTTGTAGACCGTGATGACCACGCTCTGATAACGCATTCCGATCTGCACATCATCTGCCAGCTGCGCCAGGACGGAATGTTCCAGTTCATCCCAGTTCCGGGCTTTTTCTTCCAGCTTGACAGCCTCCATCAGGCTGCTCATGAACCAGTCTGTCTGTGCTTCCTTGCTTCCGTAATTTGTGTAATGCACAAGGCCGTTTTCCAGGAAGCAGTCATTTGTGTGTGCCAGAATGGCAGTATCCTGCGTGCCTCTTGCATACCAGTCTGCGATTCTTCGCAGCTTTCCGCTGAATCCCAGATACAGGAGATTCTTTTTCACAGAAGAGGTGTTCATCAGCCGGCGCTTTGCTTCCGCGCCGATGGGTTGAACAACTACGGAAAGGGTCAGGCGATAATCGCTTCCTTCTTTCTCAATGACGTAATTCCCGTCCATTATTTCGGTCAGTCCCCCAACCAGACCCAAAAGCTCCTCGGCCAGCAGCCGTAAATGTAAGGCAGACATTTCGTCCAACCCATGTACTCTGGAAAAAGCTTCTGTTGCGTCGATTGCGTCCATAGCAGCGCAATGCGATCCATCTATTTTACATTTTCTTGATCGTTCCATTCGATTCTTCCCTCCGATTTATCGTTATAACAGGCATTCATAAGATTGCAATAGCTAAGCGCGCAGATCAGGAGGAGCAAAATATCAAATCCCAACTGAAGGCCGTTCGCGCTGTTCAGGTAACGCATCACGATAAAACCTGTAGTTACCAAACTGATGATTCCGAATATAATCATGCATACTCTGATTTTTTTACGTTTCTCCATATAGGGCTCCTCCTTTTTTGATGAGACGATTTGCCTTCGCTGATTACGGATTATTTCGCTGCGAAGCAGCTCTCACAATCCTGCAATCAACCATATTTGTAATCCGACCGTCGTTTTGTATAAAGCAATCATAGCAGAGGACTCTTAATGGGACATGGGAAATAGCTTAACGTATCCTTAAATCAGTGACGGACTCAAAATAAAGGGTATTTAAATCGTGAATCGAAGTGGTACAATAGGATGTGAGAAGTGATATTTGGAGACAGGACTATGAGGGAGAAGGACATGAGAATAAAGGATTTATTAGGGGCAATTCAGCCGGGGATGCACAAGAATCGGGTCCGGCAGGAATTGATCACGCAGTGGGGGCAGGAGGTTCTGGAGCAGAGCCAAAACCATGACGCAGAATATATCCCGCTTCCGGAATACCCGCGGCCGCAGATGGTGCGGGATGATTATGAGATCTTAAATGGCTGGTGGGAATACCGTTTTGGAAGGGCTTCTGAATGGGATGCGAAGAAGGTTTGCTTTCACCAGGCGGATGGAAAGATTCTGGTACCATTTTCCCCGGAGACAAAGCTATCCGGGGTGGAACGGCAGCTGCAGCCGGAGGAAAGTCTCTGGTATCGCAGAACCTTCC
>JABUSW010000128.1 GCA_021443885.1 Blautia sp. | reverse complement strand
TCAGCTATTCGGCTTCCTTGTGAAGGAACTCGTTTCTGCTGACGGTTATTCAGTGATCCTGGCGGGATTCGAACCCACGGCCTGTCGCTTAGGAGGTAAGCGCACCATAAAAGCACGGCGTGCATCCAGGACTTGACAGCCATAAAATATCGGGAGCAGGAAATTTACTTTGCAAAAGGATCCAAAGCAATGAGAATCCACTGCAAAGAAAAGAGAGGAGCTTCCGGTATGCGAGTCAAATCAGAGAGGAGAACCATAGAGGAACAAATTCGCATAATAACAGAGTGCCGTCGAAGCGGACTGACGGATAGTGAATGGTGTCTGCAACATAACATCAATGAGAAAACCTTCTATTCCTGGCTCAGCAGGCTCAAGAAGCGAGGGATCATAGATAATGTAGCCACGATACCGAGAGTATTAAAAAGAGGGCATACGCAACAGGATATTGTCCAGATCAGCGTTGAGGCACCGAAACCTGCTTATTCGGATGACGAAACTTCACTTTATCCGAGATCTCCGGAAACGTTTTCACTGTCACCGGAAGCACAGCCGGGATACCCTGTAATGGAAATCACAATCGACAATGTATGCGTGCGCGTTACCAATAATGTGAACCCGGCGTTGCTGGCGCAGACACTACGTTTGTTGGGGGTGCGCAATGCTCGGTGACATTAGCGCGGTCGATACGATCTATCTTGTCTGTGGTTATACCGATATGCGAAAATCGATTGACGGGCTGAGGGAGATTGTGGAAGGGCAACTGAATCTGAACTCCAAAGAGAAAGCGCTGTTTTTGTTTTGCGGATATCGCTGTGACCGAATCAAGGCGCTGATCTGGGAGGGAGACGGTTACGTTCTGCTGTACAAGCGTCTGGATGTGGAGCATGGCCGGTATCGTTGGCCGAGAAACAAGAATGAAGTCAAAAGCCTTACCTGGCAACAGTTCGACTGGCTCATGTCCGGGATTGACATTGAACAGCCGAAGGCAATAAAAGCACGCCATCCGGGATGGGGTTGGAGCACCTGAAAACGCTTGAATTTTATATGAAAATACTTTTAAAACAGGCCTTTTCCAAAAGGATTTTTCACGCTTGTGTCGAATTATATAAGTGAAAAATCAAGGGGAGGTGACGACCGTGGCCAAAGGCGGACAGGAGTTACAGATACGCGAACTCATGGACACCATGAAAGAGCTGCGGATCACCATTGAAGCCCTGAGAAAAGAACTCTCTGCAAAAGACAAAACGATTGAGAACCTCCAGGAACAGGTCGCTTATTTCCAGAAAAAGCTTTTCGGGAAGTCCAGCGAAAAGCATGCCGTAATATGCGAAGGGCAAATCAGTCTGTTTGACGAGGTGGAAACGGAAGCCGCAAAGGTCACCGAACCCGAGCCCGATGCCGAAGAGGAAATCGTCACCTTCTCTAAATCCCGAAAGTCCAAGACTCGCAAAGAAGAACTGCTTGCGGGCGTTCCCGTAACGGAAAAAGTGATTCCTTTACCAGAGTCGGAACGGATCTGTGAGAGATGCGGTGCTGAACTCAAGCTGTCCGGAAAGAAATTTATCCGGGATGAGTGGACATTCGTACCGGCAAAAATGAAAGTTACCAGGATTTACGCGGAGACATACTATTGTCCCGAATGTAAAAAAGAATCCGAAAAGAAGGATTCGGATACCGGAAACTATCTTGTAACCGCGAAAGTGCCGGAGGCCCTGATTCCCCACAGCATGACAACCGAAGCGGTAGTCGGCCATGTCATGTACCAGAAGTACGCCAACGCCGTTCCGCTTTACCGTCAGGAGAAGGATTGGGAGCAATACGGCGCGATCCTTTCGAGAAACCGCCTGGCGCAATGGGTCAACATATGCGCGGAGAAATACTTCACACCGGTATACGAATATCTACACCGGTTACTCCTGAAGAGGGAATTCCTGATGGCGGATGAAACCAGGATCCAGGTGCTCAAGGAGACAGACCGTGAGCCGGAAACCAATTCGTTTATATGGCTCTTCCGGTCCGGTGAAGATGAGCTTCCACCAATCATCTATTACGGGTATACGGAAACCCGTTCCAAATACAACGCCGAGGCTTTCCTGAAGGGATTTAACGGATACCTTATGACGGACGGCTACCAAGGCTACAACAATTTGCCCGGAATAACACGCACCTGCTGTTGGGCTCATGTACGCAGGTATTTTAACGATGCCGTTCCGCAGGCCAAGAAGCTGGACTATGCCCACCCAGCCATTCAGGGCGTAATTTATTGCGATAAACTGTTTGAAATCGAAAAACATTGCCGGGAACATTTGTATTCCCCGCAGAAACGGTACGAATACCGATTGAAACATGCGGCTCCCTTGCTTGACGCTTTCTGGGAATGGATGGACCATCTTAAAGGCAGATATGATGCCGGCAGCAGATTGGGAAAGGCGGTCCAATATGTCATGAACCGCAAGCCTTATCTGAATACTTACCTGAAAGACGGTCGTTGCAGTCTGTCAAACAACGCCGCCGAAAACGCGATCCGGCCGTTCTGCGTGGGACGTAGAAACTGGCTGTTCAGTGACACTCCTACCGGGGCTCATTCCAGCGCCAAGGTCTATACCATGGTTGAAATGGCTAAAGCGCACAATTTGAATGTGGAAGCTTATCTTGTTTATCTGCTGAAAGCCAGACCTCATCCGAAAATGACGGACGAAGAATTGGAAAAGCTGATGCCTTGGAGTCATGACGCCATTACTGGCTGTGCGAAAGTGTTTGAAGAGTAAAATGCCTGCAATACGTGGTTTGCGTTACCGATGCCTGCATCTTGTCGGATGCAGGCATTTTACTCGGCATTTGGGTACCGTGTGGTTATGGTGCGCTTACGAATGTCCAGAGATTCGCGCAGTTTGGCAACGCTCCTTTTCTGCGGGTGAATGCCGCACCACACCGCGCCGAGCCCGAGATCCGTCACTCTCAGCAGGATGTTTTCCGTCGCCGCGCTGCAATCCTGGACCCAGAACTCCGCCAGCTGCATAGGCAAAGCCCTGGACAGATTTCCGCAGACAACGATAGCAAGCGGCGACTTCATCTTCGTAAACATCGTGGTTCCCCGGATCTGCTCAAGCTTTTCGGGATCCGTAACCACATAGAACTCCCAGGGTGTCTTGTTGCACGCGCTGGGACCGCTCATGGCCGCGTGAAGCAGTTCACCGATCATTTCCTCCGAAACGGGTTCCTCCGTAAATTTTCTTCCGCTTCTGCGCCGGAGCAGCGCTTCCTTCAGTTCCAATTTCGCTTATCTCCCTTCTGAAAACATTCGCGACGGTGCGCAGGATCGTCACCGCCGCGAATGAATGAACATCAGGTTTTGACTTTGCTGCCGTAAGAGTCGGAAGTATCCATCACCTGTTCAACAACGTTTTCCTTCAGTCTGGATGTCGCCCTGCGTTCATTCAGCAGTTTCAGGAAAAGTTCCTCATCGATGGGAAGGGTCACTTCTTTCCCCAGCCAGTCCGAAAGGTGCATGGCGTTGGAAAGCATCAGCCCGTTGATCCCTTCCCGTCCGTCGGCGATCAGCGGCTCACCCCGCAGGATATGTCCCGCGAACGCGTTGAACACGCCCACGTGCTGCGGATTCAATCCGTCGGTTTCCACGGTCTCCGTGGTGGTTTCCGGCGCTTTGAATCCTTCCTTACAGGTATTGCACCATTCGCGTTCGCTCATCTCATGTTTCGTGCACACCAGGCTGTTCCCGTCGCACAGCAGCTTCCCGTATTCCAGGGTGATCTCCAGCCGGTTGATGCCCACGGCGTCACCGGTGGTGGTGATGAAGATGCCGCAGGCGCCGTCGGGGAATTCCATGTAGGTGGTGACATCGTCCTCCACCTCGATATCATGCCACTTGCCGTACTGCATATGGGCGTGGACCTTTACGGGCAGGCCGCAGAGCCACTGGAGCAGATCCAGCTGATGGGGGCACTGGTTCAGCAGCACGCCGCCGCCTTCCCCTTCCCAGGTGGCCCGCCAGGCGCCGGAGTCATAGTAATACTGGGTGCGGTACCAGTCGGTGATGATCCAGGTGACCCGCTTCATCTTGCCCATGCGGCCGCTGTCCAGGATCTCCTTCATCTTCCGGTAGAGGCAGTTGGTCCGCTGGTTGAACATCATGCCGAAGGTCAGCTCCGGATGCTTGTCCGCCTCGGCGATCATGTCCCGGACCTGGAGGGTGTAGACCCCGGCGGGCTTTTCACACATGACATGCTTCCCGGCCCGGAAGGCTTCCGCCGCCAGGGTGGGATGCTGATAATGAGGGGTGCAGATGATGACTGCATCA
>JABUSW010000262.1 GCA_021443885.1 Blautia sp. | reverse complement strand
ATGGCAGATACCGACGAAACAGAGGACAGCGGGTCAACCGCAGCCAGCCGTACGACCTACATCTGCGGAAATGCCATTGTGAAAGCGGCAAAAGAGATTCTGATGACAGGAAGCGATTCTGCAAGAGCACAGTGTGACTTTCCGGAAATTCCCGGTGAGAACGGTGTTCATTCGATGTTTGGTTATATAGTACAGGGTGTGAAAATAAAAATAAACCCTGTGACTGGTGCAGTGGATGTGCTGAAGGCTCATAATGTTACAGAGGCCGGCCATGTGCTGCATCCGGAAATGATGGCCGGTCAACTGTTTGGCGGAATGGCAATGTCAACCGGATATACACTATCGGAACAGATTCGATATCAGAAGGGGAAGGCTATGGAGGATAGCTTTGCCAGCTATGTGATGCCGACTTCTATGGATGCTCCTCATATGACAAATGACAATGTGGATTGCTATGAGGAGTCGGGACCATATGGTGCAAAGGGAGTGGCAGAGGCGGCAACTGTTGCACTTGCGCCGGCTGTGGCAGCAGCTGTACGAAGAGTCTGCCCAAAACTGCTGATTCGAACCATTCCCATCGATCGGGAACAGATCCTGGATGCGATGATGGAAAACGAAGGAGGAACGGGTAATGTCTTTTATTCTGCATCGTGCGGATACTGTTTTTGAAGCAATCGAGCTTCAGAAGGAAACCGGCGGAAAATACATAGCTGCAGGTACGGTTCTGCTGGTTAATCTTTATCGAGGAAAAGAACATGCGGAGCATCTGATCAGTCTGGAAGGAATCTCCCAGCTTTATGGAATCAACCTGGAAGAAGATAGACTGATAATCGGCGCGCAGACCACGCTTACAGAGATTGAACGAAGTGAAGAGGTCAGGAGGTATGCGAATTGTCTATGGCAGGCCGCATGTCAGGTGGGCGGCCCGCAGATCCGAAATCGTGCTACCATCGGCGGAAACATTGCTTCAGCAATGCCTTCGGCGGATTGCATCACACCGCTTCTTGCTTTGGATGCTACGGTATTGATTCATGGAAAGCATATTTACAGAATACCACTTCGTGAGTTATACCTTGGAATGCTTCAGACGGTCTTGGAACCATGGGAAGTAATCGTAGCTGTGGAAATTCCTCTTACAGAAATCTCTGCATTTGCCAAGGTTGGAAAACGAAATGCACTGTCGGTTTCCTGCCTGAATATGGCGGTTGTAAAGAAGCAAGGCTTCCGGGTCGCAGTCGGTTCGGCATCCCCGATACCGGTTCTCTGTACGAAAACCTCCGCAATTCTGAGTGAAGGGGAACTGACGGAAGTAAGGCTTGAAAAGGCCTGCCGTATGATCCTTACAGAGATAGCTCCCATTGATGATCGCTGGGCAACCGCTACCTATCGGAAGAAAGTGTGTGTAAATGAGTTAAAAGCACTGATCAAGGAGGTGCAAAGGTGAGTCGTTTGCTGCGATGTACCGTAAATGGTACTTTGTGTGAAAGAATTGTGGAGGATGATACTACTCTGCTGCAGTTTCTGCGGGAGGAACTGGGATTAACCGGAACAAAAGAAGGCTGCGGGGAAGGTGATTGCGGGGCATGCACGGTTCTCGTTAACGGTGAAAGTGTAAACAGCTGTCTATATCTTGCTCTCCTTGCAGAAGGAACAGACATTCTTACCATTGAGGGATTGCAGGGAGACAAAGAGGCCTGTGATATTCAGGAGGCGTTTATCAGACATGGTGCGATTCAATGTGGTTTCTGCAGTCCGGGTATGCTGATGTCGGCAGAGTATTTGCTTAGAAGTCATCCGAATCCGACAGAAATGGAGATTCGCAGAGGGTTAAGTGGAAACCTCTGCCGTTGTACCGGATACCAGCAAATGGTAGATGCAATACTGGAAGTGGCAGAAAAGCGAAGAGGTTGACAGCTTTATCACGATATCAGGAGAGTATAAAACGATGAGTATTATGAAAGCAAAGAGGCTGAATCATTTTTCAACCGGTATTTTTGCGGATATCAATGAGAAGAAAGAAGAATTGATCAGACAGGGCAGGAAGATTTATAACCTGTCCATTGGAACCCCGGATTTTGCACCGGCCGCTCATATTATGCAGGCGGTTATGGAAAGTGCATCAAAACCCGAGGAGTATGTGTATTCACTGCGGGATCTGCCGGAGCTTCTGCAGGCAGTCTGTGATTATTACCAAAGAAGATTTCAGGTTATGATCACGGAGGATATGATAGCCGGTGTGCATGGGTCTCAGGAAGGAATCGGTCATGTCTGTATGGCGTTATGTGACCCGGGTGACCTTGTTCTGCTTCCCAATCCGGGATATCCGATTTTCGAGGCGGGGGCCTATCTTGCCGGGACAGAGCAGTATCTGTATGAGCTTCGGGAGGAGAATAATTTTCTGCCGGTATTGTCGGAAATTCCGGAAGAAATTGCAATACGTGCAAAGCTGATGATCGTATCGTATCCGTATAATCCGGTCTGTAAGGCGGCCCCGGATTCTTTTTATGATGAGTTGATTGCTTTCGCGAGAAAGTATGATATTTTCATCTTACACGATAATGCATATTCTGATATTATTTTTGATGGAAGAAAGGGAGGATCTTTTCTGCAGCATGAAGGAGCCCTGGAGATCGGTGCAGAGTTTTTTTCTTTGTCAAAGTCTTTTAACGTGACGGGGGCAAGACTGTCCTTCATGATTGGACGAAAGGATGCCGTTGACGCATTAAAACTGCTCCGCTCACAGATTGATTTCGGTATATTTATTCCAGCACAGAGGGCAGCCATTGCTGCGTTGAACGGACCTATGGAAGAGGTGAGACTGCAATGTCTGAAATACCAGGAGAGAAGAGATGCGCTTTGCGGTGGTTTCCGCAGTATTGGATGGAATGTGCCAGATAGCGAAGGAACCATGTTTGTGTGGGCTCCGGTTCCAAAGGGATACACTTCCCGGTCTTTTACCATGGCTTTGATGGAAAAAGCCGGTGTATTGTGTACACCCGGAGATGCTTTTGGAAGCCTCGGAGAAGGATATGTCCGTTTTGCACTGGTTCTGCCTCCTGAGAAATTGAAAGAAGTTGTGGAAGCGGTCAGAGAAAGTGGAGTTATATGAATTTAAAAGAGGTATTGGAACAGGTTAAGTGCGGAACGATTTCGGTGGAAGAAGCACAGGCGATTCTGCACAAAGAGCGTTACGAAGAAATGGGATATGCGAAACTGGATATTTCCAGGAAAGAGAGGACCGGATTTGCGGAAGTTATATACTGCAGCAACAAGGCTGATGAACATTTGCTTCGCATTGCAGAACGCTTATATGAAGAGGATGGCGAATTATTCGGAACAAGGGCCAGTATGCATCAGTATGAGATCTTAAAAAAACGGTTTGCAGAGATTCGATATGACCCCATCTCCCGTATCATTAAGATCGAAAAGGAAGGCAAAAAGAAACAAGGCAGGATCGCAGTGTGTTCCGCAGGAACGGCGGATATTCCCGTTGCGGAAGAGGCGGCGCAGACAGCAGAATATTTTGGAACTTATGTGGAACGGATATACGATATTGGTGTCAGCGGAATGCACAGATTGATGTCAAAAACAGAAGAAATTCAGAAAGCCAACTGCGTAGTTGCTGTGGCAGGCATGGAGGGTGCTCTTGCCAGCGTCATAGGAGGACTGGTCAGCAGACCGGTAATCGCAGTTCCGACATCGGTAGGTTATGGAGCAAGCTTTCATGGATTGTCTGCGTTGCTGACTATGATCAATTCCTGTGCAAACGGAATTGCTGTTGTAAACATCGATAATGGTTACGGGGCAGGCTATATGGCAACGCAGATCAATCGGCTGGCATGTTCCCCAATCTGTCGTTAAGTCTGGTACATCGTTTGCATTAAGCCGGTTATTATAAGATGCGAGGTGCCGGCAGTGACTTCAGTGGAGAGGAAGGAAGATCGATTGAATAAAAAACTATATTTGGAATGCTATTCCGGAATCAGTGGAGATATGACAGTGGCGGCTCTGCTGGATCTGGGGGCAGATGAAAACGTCTTGCGTGAAGCTTTGCAAAGCCTTTCCATAGATGGTTTTCAGACAAGGATATCCAGAGTGAAGAAATCCGGAATCAATGCCTGCGATTTTGCAGTTATTTTGGATAAAGAACACGAGAATCATGATCATGACATGGAATATCTGCATGGACATGCGAATCATCATGAACATGAATATTATCATGACCATGAACATCATCATGATCATGAACACCATCATGACCATGAACAGCATCATGATCATGAACACCATCATGACCATGAACATCATCATGATCATGAACACCATCA
>JABUSW010000081.1 GCA_021443885.1 Blautia sp. | reverse complement strand
CCAACAAGCAAAAGGGCCCGGGTAGCACCGGACCACTGCTTGCGAATTTGTGAGATGCTCAATATTTTAAGCATCTGTAACAACGGAGCATCTTGACATCATTTGCACTATAGCAGCTATAGTATATAAGGTATTGCGTTAATTTGTATCATGTAACCGCGCTTATCCAGCAATGGAGAAACGCATATGGAATATTTATCAATCGCACAGACCGCTGAAAAATGGGGAATCACAAGACGAAGAATACAAGTGTTATGCAACGAGAATCACATTCCCGGAGCCATGCGCATAGGAACCGTTTGGGCTATCCCTGCCGATGCGGAAAAACCAAAAGATGCAAGAATTAAGAGCGGTGCTTATATAAAATACGAATCTTCATGCAGTGATGAGGTGTGATAAATGGCCAGATTAGAAGAAATTACTGTTGGATGCACTGCTAAGGGCATAGCAGGAAGCGAACCTGTTTCTATCGTTGCTGTCCAGTGGTACGGCTCCAACGTTCTTGAGATTACATATAAAGATTCAAGAGGCATTCCCGGAACAACTCTGCTGTATAGGGAAAGTGAGCCTGGTATTGAAGTACTGGCGAACAATTTGCCGTGGAGCTTTGATGCTAGCGGAGCACAGATGAAGCTTGCCTCTGAGGCGTATCGTATCAGCCTCGCTCATTTATTTGATCCCTATCTTGCAGTACATACTTCTTCTGTGGAGCCTTTGCCTCATCAGATTTCCGCAGTATATCAGGAAATGCTGCCGAAGCTGCCTCTGCGCTATGTGCTTGCAGATGATCCCGGAGCCGGTAAAACAATCATGACCGGTTTGTTCATCAAGGAGCTGATTGCTCGTGGAGATTTGAAGCGTTGCCTGATTGTTTCTCCCGGCAGTCTTGCCGAACAATGGCAGGATGAGCTTTATCAGAAGTTCCACCTTCGATTTGAAATCCTTACTAACGACAGAATGGAGTCTGCTGTCAGCGGCAATGTGTTTACCGAGGTTGATCGCTGCATCTGCAGACTGGATAAGCTTGCCCGCAACGAGGAGCTTCAGGAAAAATTGAAGGTCTCCGAGTGGGATTTGATTGTCTGCGATGAGGCGCATAAAATGTCTGCTACCATTTGGAGCGGAGAGGTGAAAACCACAAAGCGCTTCCAGCTTGGTCGGTTACTTTCCAATATCACAAGAAACTTCCTTCTGCTTACGGCGACCCCGCACAACGGTAAGGAGGATGACTTCCATCTCTTCCTCTCTCTTGTTGATCCGGATCGTTTTGAGGGAACGCATGGGAATACGCAACAGGCTGTTGATGTCAGCGATGTGATGCGCCGTCTTGTTAAGGAAGAGCTTCTTAAGTTTGACGGAAAGCCCCTGTTCCCCGAGCGTATTGCCTACACGGTAAACTACGATCTTTCTCCGCAGGAAGCAACACTCTATCAAGCTGTCACGGAATACGTGCAGGAAGAGTTTAACCGTGCGGATAATCTGAATAATGAACGCAAGACCACCGTCGGTTTTGCATTGACCATCCTACAGCGTCGTCTTGCTTCTTCTCCCGAAGCGATTTATCAGTCTTTGAAAAGAAGACGTGAGCGTCTGGAGCACCGCTTGGCTGAGGAGCGCCTCGGCAAGCGAGCAGCGGAGTATTCTGCGCCAATCGACGACTATGATGACGATGATCTTCCCGCAGACGAGCAGGAAGAAATGGAAGAAAAGGTAGTGGATCATGCCTCTGCCGCGGCAACCATCGCAGAACTGGAGGCAGAGATTCGCACTTTGAAAAATCTGGAGAAGATGGCTAATGATGTTCGTGTCAGCGGCATCGACAGGAAGTGGGACGAGCTCTCTCATCTTCTTCAGGATAATAAAGAAATGTTCGGTGAAGAAGGCCAGCGCGAGAAGCTGATTATCTTCACGGAACACAAGGACACTCTGAATTACCTGACTGAAAAAATCCGATCTCTGTTGGGTAACTCCGAGGCTGTTGTTACAATCAGCGGCGGTATGCTCAGAGAGGAACGCAGGAAAGTTGAACAGCTCTTCAAGCAGGATGTGGGTGTCCGTGTTCTGATTGCAACAGATGCAGCTGGTGAAGGTATCAACCTCCAGAGGGCACATCTGATGATAAACTATGACCTGCCCTGGAACCCGAACCGACTGGAACAGCGCTTTGGCCGTATCCATCGTATCGGACAGACCGAGGTCTGCCATCTGTGGAATCTTGTGGCATCGGAAACGAGAGAAGGATTTGTGTTCCAGCGGCTGTTTGCCAAGCTGGAGGAAGAGCGTTCAGCCCTTGGTGGCAAGGTGTTCGATATTCTCGGAAAGATGAGCTTTGACAATCGTTCCCTGCGGGATCTTCTGATTGAGGCTGTGCGCTACGGAAACGATCCTGAGGTTCGCGCCAAACTCAACAAGGTGGTTGACAGTTCCATGGATCCGGAGGTGTTCCGCAGGATGATTGCGGAAAGCGCCCTAACGGACGATGTGATGGACGTCAATGTGGTCAATGCCATCCGTGAAGACATGGATCGAATTGAAGCTCACAAGCTGCAGCCTCATTTTATAGAGGCCTTCTTTATTGAAGCTTTCAAATCCTTGGGAGGAAAGATTCGAAAGCGCGAGGAAGGCCGCTACGAAATCACGTCCGTACCCTATGCGATCCGCAACAGAGATATGCAGATTGGCTTTGGCGAGACAGTGCTGAATCGCTATGAGCGAGTCTGCTTTGATAAACAATATTGTATCATTCCAGGACTTGCACAGGCAGATTTGATTTGCCCGGGACATCCTCTACTGGAAGCCACCATTGATCTCGTTCGTGAAAAGAATGTAGATGTGATGAAGCGCGGTGCCGTCTTTATTGACGACAGTGATTTCAGCGAGGAAGCAAAGCTTCTCTTCTATATTGAAGATGCTGTGCAGGATGGCGTGCTTCTGAAAGACGGTACGCGCAGAACCATTTCCAAGCATATTCACTTCGTGGAGATTCAGGAAAACGGTACGGCTTCCGGTGCAGGCTATGCTCCGTATTTGGATTACAGAGATGCTACCGACGAGGAATTTGCTGCTATCAGCAAATGGATGAAGACACAGGATTGGCTTTGCCGGGATGTGGAAGGAATCGCAAAAGGCTATGCCATTGAGCATCTGATCCCCGGTCATTTCTCCGAGGTGAAGAAGCGCAAGGAGGCCATGATTGCCAAAACATCCAAAGCAGTAAAGGACCGTCTTACCACCGAAATCCAGTACTGGGACTATCGTGCCGGTGAACTCGCACAGAAGGAAGCTGCAGGCAAAGCTAACGCAAGGCTGAACTCTCAGCTCGCTCATCGCAGGGCGGAGGATTTGGAGAGCAGAATGCAGAAGCGTCTGGCGGATCTGGAAAAGGAACGGATGATTTCTCCCATGCCTCCGGTTATCACCGGCGGTGCGCTTGTGATTCCCAAGGGGCTGCTTCATAAGCTGATGACTCCTGCGGAACCCAAGCTTTTCTCTCAGGGCGACAGACAGGCGGTCGAATACGCTGCCATGGATGCAGTCATTCAGATTGAGCGTGGATTTGGTTTCCAGCCGAAGGATGTAAGTGCCGTTAAGTGCGGTTACGATGTGGAATCCTTTGTTCCGGAGAAAATGAGAAGCCGTATGGAGGCCTATGCTTTGCGCATGATTGAAGTTAAGGGCAGAACAAAAGGCGCGACCACGGTGACGATCAGCAAAAACGAAATTCTGACAGCACTAAATAAACCCGATGAATTCATTTTGGCCATTGTGGAAGTGGATGGCAAAAACACGAAGACAGTATATCTTCGTCGCCCGCCTTTCAGGTCCCCTGGTTTTGCAGAGACAAGCGTAAATTATGACATTCAGGACCTGATTAACAATTCAGAGATTCTATTTGAACAATAATGGAGGAGGGCTCAATGCCATATTCACTAGAAGACAAACTTGTTGTGGGAATATCCTCTCGAGCTCTTTTTGACTTAGAAAAAGAGAATCAGATTTTTGTAGAGCAAGGTGTAGACGCCTATACGAAGTATCAAATCGACCATGAGAGTGACATCCTGAAACCGGGCACAGCGTTTCCTCTTGTTAAGGCGCTACATAACCTCAAAGCAGATGGAAAAGTCCTTACAGAGATTATCATCATGTCTCGGAACAGCCCGGATACGAGTCTCAGATTTTTCAATTCGATTGAGCATTATGGACTGAATATTTCTCGCGCAGCTTTATTGAGCGGCGCAAAAATAACGCCTTATTTAGAACCATTTAAGACCGATTTATTCCTTTCTCCTCAAGTTGAAGAATTGTTTAATATAATAAAATAAAACCAAGTAAATT
>JABUSW010000235.1 GCA_021443885.1 Blautia sp. | reverse complement strand
TAAATTCATCTCATCTTTAAGCATTCTGCCCATAAGCGGTCTTTTGCATAATGATTTTAAAAGATTAAGGAAAACTGTAACCGTAATAATGCTGTTCTCTGATGAAATACCATCATCAACTTTTAGAGGCCTTTCATTTTCAAAGAAATAAAAAATCTCATTCTTATCAACAGCCTCTATATCTTTTTCATGATGTCGGTTGCTCCTGGTCTGCGGTGCCAGATAACGATCAAACTCGTCATCCGTTCTCACATAATTCAAAAGTTCAACTATACCAACATTAAATCTGGGCACAACTTTTAAAATCAGTTCATTACCTTCCGCGTCTTTAATATCGTCACCATCTACTCTTTTTATTCTGCATACTCCGACAAAATTCGAAGAGTATAATGAACCCATATACCCGTGTATTCCCAGGTTTATTCTTGATTCTCCAAAAGATGTGTAAATTGACTCTCTGTCTTTTTCCTGAATGAACTCCGAAAACCCAGACATCAGTGTATTATCTTGTACAATGTATAAGCGTTTCCCATCCTGTGGCTCCTGCCATCCAAACATTCAATCACCTCTATCCAGCAATCAGATTATTAAAGATACCATCAACCTTATCTTTTTCAGCAGCCATATTTATTTTTCCAGCTATGCAATTAAGTAATCCATTAAAACCGGCTTCACTTGCTTCAACATAAAAATTGATAATTCCATCCTTGTAGTATTCTTTCAAAATCGGAATAATCTGATATTCGAATCTCATACGAAGCTTGTCCTCTGTATCCACAAGGAAATATGTATGCCCTATTTGCACGTCTTCCCGTCTGTACTCAGGACTAAGATAGTCTTCATCAAACAGTTTGCTGACTGAATCAAAGAGTCTGCATGCCTTTATGTTTACATCTGCCTGTTTTGCGCCTGTATCAGCTTTATAAGCTTCTATTATTTTTCTGTCAGGCAGCTGCTCAAAGAATAAAAAGCGCCTTCTTATGGCGTAATCAATTCCACCAATAGATTTGTCTGCTGTGTTCATTGTTCCTATAATATACAGATTTTCAGGCAGACTTATTCTGTTATCAGACTTTACCGCATAAGGTGTCGCTACAGGCTCGGTTCTGTATTCCAGGCCATAGATAAGCTCACCAAATACAGTTGCAAGATTCGCTCTGTTGATTTCGTCAATGATGAGATAAAACTTTGTCCCTTTGTGTTTCTTTGCCAATTCTGCTATATTCCCAAGAACTTTGTTTACGGTCTCATAAATAATGGTATCTGATCCAGCCTTTGTTGATACCTTTATGCCTCTGATAAAATCCTCGTATCCATATGACGGATGAAACTGGACAATGTCCCATCCAATAGCCGGATCACCCTTGCCTTTAAACAGCTTTCCACAATATTTATCAGGATTTGAATAATCTGCAATCTGCATATCGGCCAATTCAGTATCATTGCATTTTCCAGCAAGAAATTTAAGAAAAGCTTTCGCCGAATATGTCTTCGATGTTCCTGGAGGCCCCTGTAAGATCATTTGTCTGATGCCAAGGGTTTCCATTACATCCCTGTATTCTTTGTAAATGCTGTCGCTCATATCACTGTCAACTCCTTCTAATAATATTTCGGTACCGTCTTGCGCTACTAATTTATCTCCGGGATTACTCCACAGTATTTTCAGTTCTGATATTCTCTTCCTGACTTTTTGATTTGCTTCCTGATTGTATACTGCCTCTTCCTGTTTCCAGTCTCTGTCATCTCTTCCCGCCTTTATAACACTCTTAGGCTCTATCTTCTTAAAATCTATCAGGAACGAATCCCATTCTGTTTTTATAAGCTCCAGTAACTTTGCCTTATCTAAATCTGATGGATTTGCGCTCAGATACTTTGTGAATTCTGTTATCAAAGCTTCATAGTACTGCCAAACAATCCTGTAAAGTACCAGGTTCCCTCCAAAAGATTCTCCAAGCTTGTATCCATCTTTATTTTCCCAACAAGCTGCTTTTACATAATCTCTCGGATGGAATCCTCCTGTGAAATGATGTTCCGAACCATCTATAACCATTGTTCCGCCATTGTACAGACACCTTCCATCAGACTTTCCACTTCTGCGGATTTTATTATATTGCTGTTTGTTAGCAATCAGAGTTGCCAGATAAGTGACTCCACCAACTTCCGTTTCTCTGTAACACACTTTTTTATTAAACAAAACGTTATTCTTTATCTGGTCATCAGTTAACAGCTTTTGATCAATAATCCTTCCAACAAGGTTTTCTATTGGAATTGAGCTGCATTGTCTTGTCGAATCCTCGTTCACAAATCTAAGCGTAGACACTCCGGATCTGTAGCCACTAAAAGACCTTGCTTTTGGTACTTTTGAAACAATCTTTTTCTGTAAGCATGCCGCCTCAAGTAAGCGAATCGGTTCTTTTGCATCCGAATCCAGAATGCCCTCTGCAAGATACTGTTTGAGAGCCGGAACAAGCTGATATTTAACTTTTAAATCAACATCTTCGCCGCTGAAATAGCCATGTCCAAGAACAAACCTGTTCTGTTCATATGTACTCTGTCGGTACTGCATATCAAGATTGTTCATCACAAGACTTCTTACCTGATCAAAGAATATGGCATTTCTGGAATCCTTATCTTCTGTTATGTATTCAATATCAGATAATATTTCCTTAACATAGAATTTTGAAAGAACTCCAGTGCTTAGTTGTACTGCACCATTCTCTGTTGGATTACATGTAGCAATAACATAGAAGTTCGGTGGAACATTCATTTTTTTACCATTATTAAGGGAAATACTTTTATTTTCGCTCTCCGCACCAATAGCATCTATTGCATCGCCTAACAGTGATGAGAGCTCATTTCTCTGAATATCATCCAGAATAAGGACATAGCGATTATCCTTGTGTTTCTGATAATCCGACTCAGCCCTTGTCAGCATATCGAGCAGAACACGTTCTTTGTAATTAAAACTAATCTTTCCGCCATCAGTCGATACGCTAATACCCCCGACAAGATCTTCATAAGTCACGCTGTTGTGACAGGAGACCAGTTCAACAATGACTTCTCCTGAGTCCGAAGGATTAAACAGATTGTACTTCTTTTCAATTAGATTATTTGCCGTCTTCTTTGACAGGAAGGTCTTTCCAACTCCGGTATTTCCAGACAGTAAAAGTGCTTTTCTTGTGAACAAAGCTTCTGTCAGTTCCTGCAGCAAATCCTCTGACTTTTTTGTCATTTAACAATCACCTACTCATTTAAAAATTGCTTGATAAGATCTGCCAGTGCTAGTGCGACTCTTTTTGCAAGCTGAGGAGGAACTGCATTACCAATCATCTGATATGCATTTCCCTGAGAGCCTACAAAATCAAAATCATCATCAAAAGATTGTAATCTAGCTGCCTCCCTTACAGTAATAGACCTACTCTGTTTTGAGTCATAATGTATGAACCGGTTTCCATCTTTATATAGATGGGCGATAATCGTCGTACTCGGCTGGTCAGGCTCCAGAACATGATACCGGTGAATTGGCGATTTGGAGCCCACTTTTTCCTCATATAATTCACTGATTTTCTTACTATCGTACTCTCGTCTGCCGGATTCAATATCTTCCGCCAGAGTTCTGAATGTGTCCATATCTCTCAGATTATGATATCTGGGTTTGTGCCACGAAACATCAGTATCCGGTACTGAATGCGATTTACGCTTTTTATGATGCTCTTCATCATGAAAAGGCATGCATTCAGGCAGGTCACCGATTGCTTCCATGACTGTTATTTTCTTATCCTCCTTGTATTTTGGTAGGATATCCAAATAAAAAGTATTCAGAATGTCCTGGGCATTCTCGAATCTTCTGCCATCAATGCCAAGAATAATCATTCTCTCTCTGTTTTGAGGAACGCCATAATCACTTGCATTCACTTTTGCCTTTCTAAGATCATTTATAATTTCATACCCAATATTATTGAATCCTTCACGAATTTTATCAGTAATAGGAGTTCCATCTGGAGCAGCGCTCAATATTCCCGGAACATTCTCAAACACAAATACCTTCGGACGATACCGGTCAACAACATTTAAGTAATGCTCAAACAGGTAGTTTCGGTAATCATCACGCATCCCATTTTCGTCACGAACCCTACCGGCAACAGAATATGCCTGACAAGGCGGACCTCCTATAATAAGATCTATGCCTCCTTCAGCATTCACAAAATGATCCAACCCTTTTCCGATACCATATTCTGAATCATTCCACCCTGAAAACAGTTCATCTTCACGTTGAACATCAAAATGCATGACGCGTTCGGAAGCGTCCATAACACACCACTTTGTTTCCAATCGATGAATCAGCGTATTAACTTGCGGCTTCAGCCATTCAACTGCTGCCACATCTTTATACTGTCCAGTC
>JABUSW010000316.1 GCA_021443885.1 Blautia sp. | reverse complement strand
CCCACTTCATCCTCATTGTAGGGCGTGTCAATAACACATTCTCCCACTCATGTGCAAGCCCATCGTGGGAAATGTGTTTTGACACTGTAATCAATATTGCTATATAGTATCAAATACAGTAAACTAAGGAACAAATAGAATTAATACAAATAAAACATGCAAGAGTGGATCATGGAGGATGAAAATAATGTTTCAAGCTGCCATTTGTGAGGATGAGCGGGATATTGCCAGATACATTGAAAAAACCCTGGCTGCAGAATTCAACAAAGTTGGCCTGCAGGTATCTTTTGACGTCTTTCATAATGGAAAACAATTGTTGGAAATGATCAATGAACACTACCATTATGACATGATTTTCATGGATATTGAGATGCCGGAGGTAGATGGCATCTCAATATGCAAAAGAATCCGGGAGATCAATACCGAATCCCTGGTGATTTTCATAAGCAATAAAGAAGAGCTGGTCTTTTCTTCTTTTGAAGTGCAGCCCTTTCGGTTCATTCGAAAGAGTCATTACAACGCCCTGCTGTCATCGCTTGTGGAAGCGATCCATGCAGAGCTTTCCAGAATGTCTCCCAATATGCTCCAGATCGTAGAGCCAAGGTCCAGAGACATATACTCCTTTGACATTAATCAGATTACTTATATTGAAGCCCAGGGAAAGAACTGCCGAATCAACTCCATGAAAGGCTCCACAACCATAAAAATAAAACTGATGGAACTGGAGGAACAGCTGAGAAATTATGAATTTCTGAAGCCTCACAGAAGCTACCTTGTGAACTACAAATACATCTCTTCTGTACATAAGTCAGACATTGAAATGACCAACGGAGACATTGTCCCCATCAGCCGCGGCAATGCGGAATCAATCAAGAAAGAATATATCAAATACACCAACAGGAGCCTGTAATGTTTGATGCACTTTACCTTTTATACCAGTTATCCGGAAACGGGATCATTTTGATTTTGCTGCAAAGGACACTCTGCACAATTTTTGAAAAAAAGAAGAATGCCAATACCTTCCTGAATTACATTCTTCTGGTTCTGATTTACTGGTTTATCTATTACCTTCCGGCTATGCCATTTTCGTTGAAAAATCTGCTGAATGTTTCCATCCCTTATTACTATTATTTTATTACCAGCATCCTGCTCTCCTTCATCTGGGCGTTTGCATTCGTAAAAGGCGATGTCATGGAAAAATGCGCATACATTCTGTATTTCTATGCAGTCTACAAATGCTTCAAATTTATTTTAGGCGCTTTATACGACTTTCAGACAACTATGGACTCCATGCTGTACAAAACACTGGACATGCTTTCCTTTCTTCTGGTGTTCGCCGGAATGCTTCTTTTGTGCCGGATCCTAATAAAACATCCCCTGAAATTCCTTCATAAACTCAGCAGACTGGAAAAAGCATTGCTTTTGTTTTGCCCCATCAGTTTCTTTTCCTTACTGCAGCTGGCTGATCCATCTGTGAATGTACCTTATATCGTTTTCATACCTGTTGCCGCCTTTATTCTTCTGGTAAATCTACCCATTATCTATATCCTGTATGTCACCATCGGCGAGCAGTATGAATCCAGGTATCAGATTGAAAGAGCTCTTGCGGAGACTTCCGCCCAGCTTACCAGATATCGCTATACCATCATCATGGAGGAACAGGCCCGAAAAGAAAGACATGAGCTGAAGAACAACTACTTCTATATGCAGTCTCTTCTGAAGGAAGGAAAAACAGAACAGCTGGAGGCCTATCTTGCCAATCATATCGGAGATCTCAACGATGGCGATGCCGGTCTTCATACCAACAATGTCCTGATCGATCATATCTTAAATGTCAAGCTTTCCTATGCCAGAAAGAAAGCGATCAAAACGTATACGGAAGTGCTGATTCCGGAGAACCTTCCTATCAACGAGGAGTATTTCTGCACCATTTTGCTGAATCTTCTGGATAATGCCATAGAAGCAAGTCTTCTTGAAAAAGACCCTGATATACAGATTTTTATGAATCTGAAGAACAAAAACCTGATCTGCAGCATCAAAAACAAAATCGGTAAAAACGTTCTGGATAATAATCCGACGCTTATGACCACAAAACCCGATAAGAAAAACCACGGTCTTGGTATGAAGATCATCAAAAACCGTGTCCGGAAACTCAATGCCTTGTTTGACATCTCGGTAGAAAACAACTATTTCGTTGCGACTGTGGTGATTCCACTGAAGAATATCCCCATGCATTGATTCGTTCTGCAAAGCACGATTCCGCATCTGAAAAAGCCCTGTGCAGCTGATCGCTGCACAGGGCTTTTCGTAATGGCCATTACATTCTTGATTTCCAATACTGATTCTCTATTCTTCAATATATTCATCCATATATTCATCCATGTCAGGATCCCGTTTCTTCTACTGTTTCCAACCCCAGGATTCCCTCTGCGCTTCCTGCATCTCCCTCAACAGAAATGACGGTATTCGCTGGTTTTTCCTCATTATAAGCAATGGTGATCCGGTCACCGACGTCATATTTCACAATACCAAGGAAATCCGCAATGGGAACATCATAAATTACCTCTTTGTCCTGATCCAGAACAATATAGAAGTGGGTGCTGCCATCCACCACGGCCTGTACCATTCGATGAATTATCCCGGTGATCTTCTTTGTGTTTTCATTCGCCACAGCTACGCCGCTGCCTTTGAGCATTTTGATATAGGTTCTTTCACACTCCGATACGGTATCACCGATGGCAACATTCTGATATTTCTGGATATTCACCATGGCATATTTCTTTACCAGACCTGCATTGTCCTTTAATGCGATAAAATAAGTAGGTTCATTGGATACGTTCAGCAACAGCGGGAATGTGGCACGATATCCCAGGTTCTGTACCTGCCCTTCTGCAGAGGACATGGCAGAATATTCTTCTGCGCCGGGTATCTCATAATATTTTGTCTGTTTTGTCCGCTGATTCATCAGCACGAATCCAACATTGGACTGGTCCCCGCTTACCGATGTAACGCCTGTATAAACCCATACGTCATCGTCGATTGCAAGATAATTATAGCCATCTGTAGTCCGCAGACATCCCTTCTGTCCTAAAATACTGTTAAAGTATCCATTCTTCAATGTCCCATGATAATCATAAAGCTTTATCAGAAGATCTGCCGGAAATACCCGATCCACCCAGGTTGGACAATCTTCAATCTTAAAGCTCTGGCATTCTCCTGTAATGGCATTGCACAAAACAACTCTTCCGATGGTCTGGCCTCCAAAGAGTCCGATCTCGTATTTTTTCACCGGACAGATCCAGTAAGGAATTCCTTCCTCATCGATCTCAAAGCTGATCTGGTCAAAGATATAAGTCGGATAATGGAATCGGAGATGGCGATAAATGTTGCGGTTAAAGTATTCTGCTTCCGAATAACGGATGCCTTCTTCCAGCTTAACCAGCTCCGTATTCTGAGTTGCCATATCGATCCGGATGTACGCGGGAATGCCGTTGGACATGTTTGTGATCCATTTTATGGCACTTGCATATACCAGGGGCGTCACGCGAACCGGTCTGTCATTGTAATTGATCTGGGAATAGATGTCGCTGACCTCGAACTGCGATACCAGATCTACCATACTGCCCATTTTACGATTGCCAAGCAGCGTAGCAGAATCCTTGTCCAGAATCGGAATCATATTATAGCTGATCTGCTGGATATCCTCTGTAAAGCTGCTGTTTTCCGGTTCCAGAAGCTGCGTATATCTCTTCGCATTCACGATTGGGGAGGAAAGTACAGATCCAATGACATAGACAGCCGCCAGCAAAAGAATCACAAGTACCAATATTCTGGTTACATTATCCCCGCCAAGTGTACGCAGTTCCTTTAAGCTGCTCATGTTTGCAATATCCCGGAAGGTTTCTCTTTTGCCAAAACAGCGTACCCAGTGTACTGCTGTAATAACCACCAGACACACAAACACGAAGGTCCAGAAACCTGCCGCATGAATGTTGATGGCCGGTATCGTCAGGTAGTAATAGATTGCTCCTACTAAGAGCAAAGCAATCACAGCGAATGCTTTCCCTTTCTTTTTCAGCATGCCATGCTCCTTTCATAAGATTAATTACAGCCAAGAAGGGGACTCCTCTTTGGAATCCCCCTTCTGATAAGTCCCTGATGATGATTACTCTTCTGTTTCTTCCAGATTGCTTGCTCTTGCCTCGATCTCCTTCGCCTGTATATCGCTTGGAGCCTGTTCATAACGTGCAAACTCATACTCGAAGTCACCGCTGCCGCCGGTCATAGAACGAAGATCGGTAGAATATCCATAGATCTCCAGCATCGGAACATCTGCTTCGATAATAGTATTGCCCTTATGATCCGGATTCATACCAAGCACACGGCCACGGCGCTTGTTCAGATCACCCATTGCATCGCCGGTAAACTTATCCGGAACGGTAACCTTCATGGA
>JABUSW010000327.1 GCA_021443885.1 Blautia sp. | reverse complement strand
TCGGTATTGAATGTATTGCAGTTGGTTGGATGGACTGCAATCATGATCTATGATGGCGCATTGTCTGCACAGACCATTTTTCCGGCTGGACAGTGGATCTGGTGTCTTGTGATCGGTGGTCTGATCGTACTGTGGATCATGATCGGTATCACCAATCTGGGAAAAGTGAATACGGTAGCTATGGCAGCACTGTTTATTCTGACATTGATCCTGTCAAAGATCATTTTCTTTGGAGGAACTTCTCCTTTGACCATATCCGAAGAAAGCATGAGCTTTGGTGCCGGTGTGGAGCTGGCAGTGGCGATGCCTCTTTCCTGGCTGCCTTTGATCAGTGATTATACACGAGAAGCAAAGGAGCCTGTGAAAGCAACAGCCGTCAGCAGTATTGTGTATGGTATCGTAAGCTGCTGGATGTATATGATTGGCATGGGCGCTGCGATTTTTACCGGAGAATATGATATTGCGCAGGTTATGATCAAGGCAGGACTTGGGATCATCGGCCTGCTGATCATTGTTTTTTCCACTGTTACCACCACTTTTCTGGATGCGTATTCCGCCGGTATTTCCAGTGAATCTATTTTGGCAAAGGTGAAGGGAAAATATGTAGCGATTGCGGTAGCGGTGATCGGTACGGCAGCAGCTATGCTTTATCCCATGGACAATATTACCAATTTCCTGTACCTGATTGGTTCGGTGTTCGCACCTATGGTGGCGATTCAGATTGCTGACTTCTTTATTTTGAAGAAGGATACTTCTGAACGTGGAGTGAATGTGAAGAATCTTATTGTATGGGTCATTGGATTTGCGCTGTATCGTTATCTGATGGGCGTGGATCTGCCGGTGGGCAACACACTTCCGGACATGCTGGCAACGATGCTGCTTTGTGTCATAGCGGGAGTTATAACCCAAAAGATGGAAAGCGCTGCACAGCAGCGAAACAATCTGTAAGCTCTTCTGACACCAAAACCATATTTAAATGTATAAAAGCTCCCCGATATCCCGGGGAGCTTTTGGATGTAACGCGCATTTTTTACTTCCGTAAACTCTCTTACTCTCTTACGGATAAACGAACAATTGCAAAATCCCAAATGTCTGGAAAATGACACGATTGTGCTACGCAATTGTAATCGACTTGTCATTTACCATACACTTGAGATAGAGCACTTCGACACCGGCGTCTATCGCTTCATAAAAGACCTCGGCAAATTCCGGATGCGTTTCCGCGTTGGGAAGAACAATGTCTATACCCTCCATCTGTATGACAAAGGCCAGTATGGCGTGATATCCCTCCTGCCTTGCTTTCATCAGTTCCCGGATATGCCGGACGCCCCGTTCTGTAGGCGCATCGGGAAAATAACCGGTGCCATTCACTTCCAGGGTACAGCCCTTTACTTCCATAAGGTATTTCTCGTCATCTTTCTCCATATAAAAGTCCATTCTGGAATCCCCATAGGAATATTCCGGTTTGATATAGGAATAGTCCTGGGATTGCAGCCATTCCAGAGCTGCCTTGTTGGGAGCCTGGGAATCAATGTTGACCAGACCGAAGTCTTTCTTATAGACAGCAATCAGATCATAGGGTGTTTTTCGTGTCGGATTCGGTGCTTTTTCCAAAATGACTTTTGTTCCCGGAATCAGCAGTTCCCGGCAGCGGCCGGTATTCTTAACATGAACCGTGGTTTCGATACCGTTTATCATTACATTTGCGATGAAACGGTTTGGACGATTCAGAAAGGTAGCTTCTATGGTGTTGTGGTATTTCATGATGATTCTCCAATATACTTATCAGGTTTCTGGTACATCGTTCGTAAAATAACTGGCCTGATGCGAAAAATCAGGCAAGCATTTGGTCTGGTTATTTAAGAAACGAGGTACCAGGAACCAGCAGCAAAGCTGCTGTGCAACTCACCTGCGTATCCTCTTCGAGACAGATTCGCGATTTAATCATAATAACATGATTGCATCAAAAAGTCTTGTCTCCTGACAGATAAATCTCGACATGATTTTTCCTCTGGTTGTAGTATAATGAAAAAGGCATAGAGTTTTGCTCTGATTTTCGAAAATGACAGCAGAATCTGAAAAAGAACATTCGCAGCGATATCACTTTCAGTTATGTTTGGGAAAAGGATGAAAGACAGAATCTATGTGTATGGCTGTCAAATTGAGATGAAAACCAATGATCTTTATAGATTAAAGATTAATGATAACTTAAGGTATTCCAATGTTTGCCTTAAGAAACAGGAAGTATATTAGTCACGTGAACGACAAAGATAACAAATTCATTGAAAACAAATCAATGCGCAAAGAGAAAAGGAGGAACTTGTCGTAATGAATATGGTAAAAAAAGGAATTGCACTTTTGTTGGGAGTGACGATAGGACTTACGCCGGTGATGGCCAATGAAGCCACAGCGTTCTCCGGAGGAACACCATGGGTGGACACGGACCTGAAAGTCAACATTCCGGAAACAGAGGAAGGGCTCTCTCCAAAGGATGATTTCAATCTGTATGTGAATTATGAGTGGCTGAAGAACGCGGAGATTGAACAGGGGCGCAGCGGTGTCGATCACTTCAGTGAGGTGGGGGATGCTGTAAGGGAGCAGATATACACTCTGCTGGAGGCAGAGGGCGCAGGTCTTCACGAAACCGAACTGGTCCGGCAGTACTATAAGGCGTACCTGGATTGGGATTCCAGAAATGCAGATGGCGTTGAACCGCTTCGCCCTTATATTGAAAAGGTTGCATCTATATCGAATCTTACGGAACTGACAGCGGTTCTCACGGACCCGGAGATGCTATTGGTGCTCAACCCTGCTGTCAACGGAGGGAATGCGACTGATTTCCTGGATTCATCCCGCTACACTTTTCAATTATCGGAAGCGTCTCTCTCTCTGGGGGACCCTGCAGAATATGAGAATAGAACGGATATGGGGGAACGCAAATACCAGGCGCTGAAAGTATATATGGAAAACTCATTGCCTAAGTTTGGTTACAGCTTGCAAGAGGCGGATTCTATTTTGGATGGCTGCATTGCATATGAAACCATTCTGGCAGAAAATGCCTATTCGTTTGAGCAGCAGATGAGTCCTACCTTTATTCCTGAAATCAGCCAGAACGCAATGTCCTATGAGGAGCTGATTGCAGGTACGAAGAACTTCCCTACAGACGGTTTATTCAAAGCAATTGGGTATGACGGCATTGAGAATGTGCTGTTGGTAAATCCGGATTACTACGAAACCGTGGATGCGAATTACACGGATGAAAACCTGGAATTGATGAAAGACCATCTGATCGTTGGAATCCTCGCTAACTATGGCTCTTATATGGATCGTGATACCATGAATGCCGCACTGGATTATAGAAATACAGTGAGTGGATCTACCGGTTATCCTTCGGATCAAGAGCTTGCCGGCAATGCTGTGACCAATGCGTTATCCTTTGCGTTGGACAGAGCTTATGTTGACTTTTATAATCTTACAGACACCAGAGAAAGAATCACCGCTTTGTGTGAAACTGTTCGGGATGAATACAGGGAAATGCTGGCACAGGAAGAATGGCTTACGGAAACAACTCGTCAGAAAGCCATCGAGAAGCTGGATGCGATGAAGTTAAATGCTGTCTATCCAGACAAGTGGAGAGATTATAGCACTTTGGATCTCACAGGAAAGTCCCTCTTAGAGATGATGCTTGCAATTGGACGTTGTGAACTGGAACGAAATGCCGGCTATACCAATGGAACGGTAGATAAGGATCTTTGGATCCGATCTACCACAGAGGTCAATGCCTACTATGATCCACAGAAAAATTCCATTAATATTATGGCTGGTATCCTTGGTGGCGTATTCTATCAGGAAGATATGACGGATGAAGCGCTGTATGGCGGTATTGGTATGGTAATTGCCCATGAGATCAGTCATGCATTTGATCCGGCAGGTTCTCAATACGATAAGGAAGGAAACCTGGATTCCTGGTGGACAGAAGAGGATCTTGCCGCTTATGTAGAAAAGGCAGCGAAGCTGATTTCCTATTATGACACCATCGAGCCCTGGACAGGCATTCACTGCACCGGCAGCTCTCTTCAGGGAGAGGTCGTTGCAGACCTGGGAGGAGTTAAGTGTATGCTCAGCATTATTCAGAAGGAAGGTCTTGACCCGAAAGCATTCTTTGAAAGCTATGGAAGGATCTGGGCAGCTATTCATACCAGTGAAATGGAGGAAACCCTCATCCGTTTCGACACACATCCACTGGGATATCTGCGCACCAACGTGATTTTGCAGCAGTATCAGGAATTTTATGATACTTATGATGTTCAGGAAGGAGACGGTATGTACCTTGCTCCGGAAGACCGCATCGTTGTTTGGTAATCTGATTATATGATTTCGAAAAAGCCGGGCTTTATGTCCGGCTTCTTTGAATAATGTGAGCTGATTTGGATGGTTGAGCAGAAGAACGTTTCTTATGAATT
>JABUSW010000011.1 GCA_021443885.1 Blautia sp. | reverse complement strand
TGTAATCATGGGTGCCAATATCGGTACAACGGTAACGGCACAGATCACTGCATTTAATCTGGGTGCATACGCTCCGATCATTCTCTTTATCGGCGCAGTGATGTATCTGTTTTTGAAAAAAAACACAGTGAAGCATATTGGCTCCATCATAATGGGCTTTGGTATGCTGTTCTTTGGTATTTCTGTTATCAAATCCGCGATCGTTCCGCTGTCGGAGAGTGAAAGCTTTATCTCTTTTTTAACGACCTTAAGTAATCCGGCGATTGCGATCATATTCGGTGTTTTGTTTACGGCATTGCTGCAAAGCTCATCTTCATCGGTGGTTATTTTTCAGACCTTTGCAGTACAGGGGCTGCTAAGTTATGAAATGACGGTTTACCTGGTAATCGGTGCGGCAATCGGCTCGGTTACCCCGAATATTCTGGCATCTCTTACGACAAACCGAAACGGAAAACGAACCGCAGCACTGAATCTGATTTTTAATCTGTTCCGTGCGGTGATCATGGTGATTCTGATCAATGTGATTCCGGGATTTCTCCCGTTTATCAAGGGACTTACACCGGATAGTATCGGTCATCAGGTGGCCAATACCCATACCATTTTTGCGATACTGGCGGTATTGATTGAAATCTGGTTTTCCGGAGCAATCGTTGCCCTTTCTCAAAAGGTGATTCCTATGCTGCCGGAAGAAAATAAGAAGCTGGAAGACCGGAAACTCCATTACATGGTTGCAACAGAAGTGCTTCCGATGTCTGTGCTGGTTGACCAGGCGGTTATGGAAATCTCCCGTATGGGTGAGATCGCATTGAACAGTCTGAAGGATGCGGTAGAGTGCTTCTTTACACTGGACGATAAGCTTGCTGCGTCTGTCAGCGAGGCGGAAGATACAGTGGATTATCTGACGGATACCATCACGGAACGTCTGATTGCCCTTCAGGTTCGGGAATCCTCGGAAAAGGAACAGCATCAGATCTCTCAGCTGATGCTGATCGTTTCGGATATTGAACGAATCAGCGATCACGCGGAAAATATCATTGAATACGAAGAACAGTTAAAAAGTAAGAAAGCGTCGATCTCAGAGATCGGACAATCGGAGATCAGAAGACTGGCAGATGCATCGGTTGAGGCAGTCCGTGTATCCTTTGAAGTGTTCCGGACGCAGAATTATGCAAAACTGGCATATGCAGAACAGCTGGAACAGGAAGTGGATGAACTTCAGAAAGAAATCGTTAATTCTCATATCCAAAGACTGATGAAGGATGCATGTAATCCGGCCGGCGGTGTTATTTTCACCGATATTTCTACGGACCTTGAGAGATGCTCCGACCATGCCATCAATGTGGCGTTTGCTCTTGCAGAAACGAAATAGGCTAAAATTCAATAGGAAACAACGAGCCATTGCACTCTAAGGTGTGGTGGCTTTCGTTTGCGAAAAAACGATATTTTTTGGGTGAAAATTCTCGTAAGGTTATTTTATTTGCGAAAAGAAGGAATGGAAATGAGTGGAAAGAAAAACCTGCATAAATATGAGATTGATATGATCAATGGTTCCCTGATGCCAAAATTAGTTACATTCTTTGTTCCATTAATGCTGTCCAGTGCTCTTCAGCTGTTGTTCAACGCAGTGGATCTGATGGTAGTCGGAAAATGGGCGGGCAGCGATGCACTGGCAGCGGTGGGGGCGACAACTGCTCTGATTAATATGTTTTCCAATATGATGATGGGTATTGCCATGGGCAGCAATGTTGTGGTGGCCAGATTTATTGCTTTGGAAGATAAGAAAAATGTCAGTGAATCGGTACATACTTCGGTTGTGCTGGCGCTGATTCTGGGTTTCCTGGTGATGGTGCTGGGTCTGGTATTCTCCAGAGGCTGCCTTGCCCTTATGGGAACGCCGGACAATGTGCTGGATCAGTCGGTTCTTTATATGCGTATTTACTTTTGCGGAGTGCCATTTTTTGCTTTGTACAATTATGGTGCGGCGATCCTTCGGGCGGCCGGGGATACAAGAAGGCCACTGTTTTATCTTATTTTTTCAGGGATATTAAACGCCGTATTAAATATGATATTGGTAATCGCGTTTCACCTGGATGTAGCAGGGGTTGCCATTGCTACGGTTTTTTCCCAGATGATCTCATGTATCCTTGTGCTGCGGTGCGTAATGAATACATCTGAGATGTATAAGGTCAGCCTGAATAAGCTTCATATTAATGGGAGAATTTTAAAACAGATCTTTGCGATTGGCGTGCCTACAGGAATCCAATCAACGGTCATTAATTTCTCGAATGTTTTGCTGCAGTCTTCGGTGAACTCCTTTGGGTCCACTGCGATGGCCGGTTATACGGCGGCGAATAATTTTCTGGGATTAATGTATGCTTCTGTAAACTCTGTGACGCAGGCCTGCATGAGCTTTACAAGCCAGAATTACGCGGTTGGCAGATTTGATCGGGTCCGCAAGATTTTGCGGGATTGTCTGCTGATAGAATTTGTTTTATCTATGGTCATTGGCGGAGCCGTCTATATTTTTGCCGGGCAGATACTTAAGATTTATACAAATTCCGGAGAGGTGATCCGGTGCGGTGTACAGATCTTTAATTATACAACAGTGACGTATTTCCTGTGCGGATTTATGGATTGCATCCCGGGTGCGCTGCGGGGATTGGGGCATTCTGCCGTTCCGATGCTTCTGGCGATCATTGGGACAGTGGGAAGCCGGGTGGTATGGATCTTTTTCTTATTTCCCGATAATCGGACATTGGATTTTCTGTTTATATCCTACCCCGTCTCCTGGGGCGCAACCGTAGTGCTTCAGGCGGTATGTTTGGTGATAGTGTTCAAAAAACTGGGAATACGGAGGAAAGAATTGAATTAATAGCACAAATTCTTTGACAGACCGCCTTTTTATGATACAATGAAAGAAAAAGGGGGATCCAGTCTATGGAGAACAAAGTTATTAAAATCCCGTCAAAAGTGAACAGTAACGTAATCCTTCGCGTGATTCCGGGACACTTTGCTACAACACATTCTCATATTAATCATTATGTGGATATGACGTTTCTGAAATCTCGTCAGAATGAAGCAGCGAATGCGGCAAAGATTCTTGCACGGAATTATTCGAACACGACATACATTGATACCATTATCTGTATGGATGGATGTGAGATCATAGGTGCTTATCTGGCGGATGAACTGACGCAGAACGGGATCATGTCCATCAATTCCCATAACTCCTTATATGTGGTTTCTCCGGAAGAGCATACCGGAGGTCAGCTGATCTTCCGGGACAATATGCAGTGCATGGTACAGGATAAACATGTTCTTTTGGTTCTTGCAACGGCTTCCACCGGTATTACGGTAAAACGTGCTGTGGAATGTATCCGCTATTATGGAGGAATTATTGAAGGTGCGGCAGCCCTGTTCAGCGCGACAGATGAAATTGATGGCATCAAAATCTCATCTTTGTTTACATCCGATGATATTCCGGAATACCAGAGCTTCCATGCAACAGAGTGTCCAATGTGCAAAGCAAAGAGTAAACTGGATGCCATTGTAAACAGTTACGGCTATTCGAAAGTCTGAAGCCTGAAATGGATCACAGTTCAGATAGGGTGGCCCTCACTTTAAGAAAATGAATTATCGGCGCACCCTCTTCGAGGTATGCAAAAAGAAAACGGGCAGTGATTCCTGTGTGGATTGTCGCAGGATCACTGCCCGTTTTGGCTCCGATTTATTCTTCTGTATCCGGGTAGTCGCTTCCGGCATTAAAGTTTATAACGCCTCGTTTCCAGTTCATGCAAAGGTAGGAATAGAGTTCTTCCGAAAACTCTACGTATATCATATCTTTTGGAGGCCATTTCATTACAAGCCTCAGTCGCTCCGGAATTGTCAGATTTTTTTTTGAAAAATAAAAGTATAAATGTCCGGCATTCTTTTTGGCTTTGCTGTAGAGCTTTTCACCAATCAGTCCTATTTCCTGTACTTCTTCCCATTTGTATTGTTTAAGCGGCTTTTTCAAAAAGCTGAGGGTAACTGCATCATCAGTGACCGTAACTTCCTTTGCATTATGGTAAAACATGCATCCGTAAATGAGGGCAAAAATCAGAAAAACGCCGGCTTGCAGAAAATACTTATTGAATAAGAAATAAATGCCGGAAAGCAAAAAGAACGCAGAAGTTATTCCGGCAAAAACAGAACGGGATTTGTTGACCATGTATTTCATGAAAAACACCTCTCTCATCAAAGTCAGTTAAATTGCGAATCTGAAGAGGACTCGCGGGCGAGCTGCGCACTTAATGTGGTGCCGCTCTTCTGAGATGATACCATACTTCGAGGTGATTGAGAAGAAGCCGAAAGGATTTCGAAGGAAGAAATCGTTGCTTAATCATGGTCAAAAAAAAATTATAAAAGCGGTTGACAAGCCATATGAGATGTGATAATCTAACAAAGCTGTCGGTGAGACAGCAAGCACTTTGATAACTGAACAGTGAAACACATACGATTCTCGAAAATTCTT
>JABUSW010000301.1 GCA_021443885.1 Blautia sp. | reverse complement strand
TATGGTTTAAAACATCGATCACGCATTTCCCCAAGGAATTCACCAATGCCCTTTGCGTCAGCAATCATATTATTCGCCGAACTTAAGCCATCCGCACGGTCTGCCGGATAATCCCTGAAGGGGAATGCCTTTTTGATATTGATGATGGCATCGATACGAAATCCGGCAAGACCTTTTTCCAGCCACCAGTTGATCATCGCATAGATTTCTTCCCGTACCTCTTTGTTCTCCCAGTTCAGGTCCGGCTGTTTTTGGTGGAAAAGATGTAAATAGCACTTGTCCGGATGTCCCGGAAGCGGCGACCATGCCTTTCCACCAAAAAAAGAGCGCCAGTTATATGGTATCTTTCCATCTTTCATTTCTTCAATATAGAAATATTTGCCGTATTTTCCATCCGGGTCTTCGCAGGCTTTCTGAAACCATTCATGTTCGTCCGAGCAATGGTTTACAACCAGATCCATTACGATTCCGATCCCACGTTCTTTTGCCTTGGCGATCAATTCTTCCATATCTTCCATGGTTCCAAAGCGTGGGTCAATGTTGTAATAATCCGAAATATCATAGCCCTGATCGGCCAGCGGTGAGCAGTAGATCGGCGATAACCATACGATCTCTACTCCAAGATTTTCCAGATAATCCAGCTTATCAATGATTCCCCGAAGATCCCCGATACCATCTCCATTGGTATCCCGAAAGCTTTTTGGATAAATCTGATACGCTGTTTTTTCAAGCCACCACTTCTTCTGCATACTGTTCCCCCATCCGATAAATACACTGTCTGTTTCCAAAAAAAAACCAAACCATTTTTTCATTTGTATCATATCACAAACAAGGAACTCCGGCAAGGTGATCTGTTAAAAATAAAGACAATAATTACAAAATAACGATATAGACATTCTCCTTGTTCTGTTAACCTTTCCTCAGATGATAACCATATTTCAGTTCTGAAAATCAATCCGTTTCAGACAGAAAGGAGAGTCCTAATGCTATCAGAACGATTTTTTGGAATCGGCGAACCTCTTATCCAGAGAGAGATCGACACCGGTGTTCCGGCTGAAAAATATCTGAAGCTGGTAAAGGCAGTTGGATGCACCGCATTTCGCTCCTGGATGCACATTACCGATATCCTGCTTGATCCGGTTACACCAAATCCGGATATGTATCCGCGGCACAAGCGTCTGCTGAAACGAGCTGCCGAGCTGGATCTGGAAGTCACCGGTATGAGCCACGAATGGTTTTTGCCCAAAGGCTGCATTCAGCATACCGGTCATGCAGCACCTTATCGCGACCTTACGGAGGGCAGTCTCTATATGCAGATGCTGGCAATGCTGGAACAGTCCTGGGAAACCATGGCCAGACTCTTTCCGGAGGTGACACTTTGGGAAGTTGGAAATGAGTGGAATCTGAACCCGTTCCTTCATCCCGATGGATTTCTGCAAAGTGATATGAGCCAGCCTTTCCGTCCGGATGAGAAAATGGACATTGCCATGGACCTGATGTATTTTTCCGCCAAAGGAATCCGAAAAGGAAACCCCAACGCAAAGGTATGCTCTTTTTCGCCAAACCTGTCCACACCTTGGCTAGGTGGCGATCTTCCGGATTATCTGCCCTCCATGTACGGAATCGCCTGGACCCTGGATCAGATCTACAGCCGCATCCGTTCCGGCAGATTCTGGTCTGATGATGCCGATGATTACTTTGATATCGTCTCCTGGCATCCTTATCAGATGTGCACAGACCAGGCAAAGGAAGGGGACGGTCCCTTCCGCTATATCACAGAACCGGACAATTTGTGGAAGGATTACAACGATGCCGCCTACCGCGTTATGTGTAAATATGGTGACGGACACAAAAAAGTCATCCTTTCCGAAGTTGGCTTTACCGATTTTGGGGATCCGCAGATGGAAATTGACCGGGCCCGTTATACAGAAAAGCTGTTGAAGATGGCTATGGAGCTTCCATATGTCCATACTGTGCACAATTTCCGTCTTCTTACCGAATACGGCATGCTGAAGAAGAATGGCATTGAAAAAAACGAAATCGGCGGTCTGCCGGAAGTGTTTTTCGGCTTCTTCGAAGAACCGGACAAGGACTGCGCCCCGCGCTTGAAAGCAAAGGTGCTGCAAAGCCTCACGGGAAGTACTGCTGATCTCTATAAAACCGGAAAAGAAGTTTCCGCTAAATAAACACAAAAACAAAAGAAAGAGAAAAGGAGAAAAAAGAAATGATCAGTTTTGCAACAAAACACAACGATCCGGATGCCAAACTGGCCTGGAGCGAACGAATCGGTTTTGGTACCGGCGGCTTCGCATTTAACATGATCAACGGTATCATCGGATCCTTCCTGACAATCTATTTTACAAACGTAGCTTACCTGGATCCGGGTATCATTGCCACCATCATCGCGGTATCGAAACTCTTCGATGGTATTTCCGATTTAATTGTCGGAAATCTGGTCGACCGTACGAAATCCCCGTTGGGCAAAGGACGTTCCTGGGTTCTTCGAATGTGTATTCCTTTCGGTATTTCTGCCATATTGTTATTCTTTGTACCTTCCAGTTTCCCAACCATGCTGAAGTATGTTTACGTATTCCTGATGTACAATCTGGTGAATGCGGTATTCCTTACTGCCATGCAGGTTCCGTACTATTCCATGATTTCCCTGATCACCAAAAATCCGTATGAACGCGGAATGTTAGGAAATGTACAACAGATTTTCCAGACTCTGGGCAACATCGTGGTAAATTCTTTCTTTGTGGCAATGCTCACAAAGTTTACTTCTGACCCGACCGCCCAGAACATCTATACACAGAGAGCCTTTACCATTACCATGATCATCTTCTGCAGTATTATGGTAATTGCATCTCTCATTTGTGTAATCTGTTCCAAAGAACGTGTGAATGACAGTATCAGCGAGAAAAAAGACGGCAAAAAAGACGACACCAATCCCATTGCAGCTGTAAAAGCGCTGTTCACAAACCGGTACTGGGTCATCCTGACACTGGCAATGTTTGTAATCTTTTTTGTAATCATTTTCTACTCCATCGGCGGCGTTTACTATTGTATGTATGTATTCAAAGACATGGGCAACTATCCATGGATGAGCAACGCCATCTCCATTGCACAGTTTGCTTCCATGTTTGCAGTGCCGATCCTTATGGTGAAGTTCCCCAAAAGTACGGTATACAAATTCGGTCTTGCCTTAATGCTGGTTGGTTTCGTTGGTTTCGGCTTCGTAGAAGGAAGCAAGACCGCAATGATCATCATGAATATCCTGAAAGGCTGCGGTCTTGGTTTCTCCGGTGGTATGGCTCTCGGCCTCGTTGCAGACACCATCACCTATGGCTCAATGAAATCCGGCATTAATGTAGTCGGTATGGGAAATGCCGGTGTTTCTGCCGCACAGAAGCTTGGTCTCGGTCTCGGTACTGCAGTATTTGGATGGACCATGAGTCTTACCGGTTTTGATGCACAGCTGGATGTGCAGGGACTGCCGCAGCCGGACTCTGTGGTAAATGCAATTCGTTTTGTATATAACTGGATCCCGGCAATCATGATCGGTGTCGTTCTGGTATTGATGATCCTCCTTTTCAATATTGAGAAAGCACTGGAAAATGTAAAAGCGGAAGGATAGAACCATTAAAAGCTTATAACTCCAGAGCAAGGAAACAGAAATAAGGAGCTGCCGCATGGCGATGATCCCTGATCAACCGTCACTGCGGCAGCTCCTTTTCTTATGAAATCTCTTCGGCTATTTTCTTTCCATTGCAAACCCGTTGTTACTGCATGAGAAGCGTTTATCCTTTCACAGAGCCGGCAACCATGCCTGCTACGATCTTCTTATTAAAGAACAGGAACAGGATCAGCATCGGCAGCGTAATCAGGATTACGTCCGCAAACAGCAGGTTATAATCACTGGAGAACTGGCCCTTATAGCTGAACAGGGTCAGCTGTACAGTGGTATTCTCTGCTCCCGGCAGGAAGTATAACGGATTCGTAAAATCGTTAAAGGTCGTTACAGCTGTCAGAATAATGATGGTTGCACGTACCGGTTTTAACAGCGGCATGATCACCTTATAGAAGATCTGCCAGGTAGTGCATCCGTCTATACGGGCTGCCTCTTCCAGTTCTACCGGAATCGTCGGCATAAAGCCCCGGTACAGCATAATCGTAAACGGTGTCTGCAGCGCAATCTCAATCATTACCATACCAAACATGGTTTTATAGATGTGCATGGATTGCAGCAAATGGATCGTCGGCATGATGGCTGCCGGGATCATAAGTCCCAACATGATGACCGACTGCACCAGCTTCATCTTTCCATCGTTTCGCCGCTGAATAACATACCCTGCCATGGCACCGGTAATGATCAAACCAATTACCGTAAACAAAGTCAGCAGAATACTGTTCTTGAAAGCAGTTACCAGCTGGTAGTTATTCTTCTGAAAAACGGTAACAAAGTTTTCAAAATGGAATTCTGACGGAAGCGCCAGACTCAGATGTCTTGCTTCTTTTTTATCCTTCAGCGAATTCACCAGCATGAATAAGAACGGGAT
>JABUSW010000027.1 GCA_021443885.1 Blautia sp. | reverse complement strand
GTCAAAATGCTGGATCTGCTGCTGCAGCAAAGAAATAAATCCAAAATACCTGCCGGTATTCCGGAGAATATCGCCTGTGCGAATAAAACAGGGGATACCGATAGTGACCAGCATGACATTGCAATCGTATTTGGTGAGAATACAGATTATATTTTATGTGTTCTGTCTGAAGGATGCAAAGAAGGAAGTGCGGTGACGAACATCCGGAGTTTATCGGATAAGATCTATAAATACATGGATCTGTTCAAACGCCAGAACAAGAATGATGAATCATGATATCATGATATTTTTTTCAGAAAAGGAGGAAAACAGAATGAAAGTTGTATATACAGACGGGGCTCCGGAAGCGATCGGGCCATATTCACAGGCAATCATTACCGGGAATATCGTATTTACATCCGGACAGATTCCCATCGATCCGGCAACCGGAGAAATCGTAGGGGACTGCATCGAGACGCAGGCGGAACAGGTGATGAAGAACCTCGGCGAGCTGTTGAAGGCAGCAGGTTCCGATTACGGGAAGGCGATCAAAACCACCTGTTTTCTTGCAGACATGGCAGATTTTGCAGCATTTAATGAAGTGTACGGGAAGTATTTTGTGAACAAACCGGCCCGTTCCTGTGTGGCTGTAAAAACACTTCCAAAGAATGTTCTTTGCGAAGTAGAGGTAATCGCAGAAGCAGAATAATCTATATACGGAGAACGGATTATGCGAGTAGGAATTGGCTATGATGTCCATAAATTGACGAAAGACAGAGATTTGATCCTTGGCGGCGTGGATATTCCCTGGGAGCTGGGGCTGTTGGGACATTCCGATGCGGACGTTCTGATCCATGCAGTGATGGATGCACTGTTGGGAGCAGCTGCACTGGGAGACATCGGAAAACATTTTCCGGATACGGACCCGAAGTTTAAAGGGATTTCCAGCATTCTTTTGCTGAAACATGTCACTGCTCTTTTGGCGGAAAATGGATATAGAATCGGAAATGTGGATGCGACCATCATCGCACAGCGCCCTAAAATGGCACCTCACATACCACAAATGCGCAAAAACATGGCGCAGGCTATGGGGATTCGGGAATCTCAGCTGAACATTAAAGCCACAACGGAAGAAGGGCTGGGTTTTACCGGTGCCGGAGAAGGGATCTCTTCGCAGGCAATCTGTCTGCTGGAGGAGATTTGAGAAAGAATCACGGAAAACAACGCAGGATTAGAGGAGATAGATCAATGAAACTTTTTAATACGTTGACCAGAAGAAAAGAAGAGTTTGTTCCCATCGAAGAGGGCAAGGTGCGCATGTATGTCTGCGGTCCAACCGTATATAACCTGATCCATATAGGAAATGCCCGTCCGATGATCGTTTTTGATACCGTTCGCCGCTATATGGAGTACAAGGGCTATGAGGTGAATTTTGTATCAAATTTTACGGATGTGGATGACAAGATCATTAAAAAGGCCATCGAGGAGGGAATCAGCTCGGAAGAGGTTTCAAAACGATATATCGAAGAGTGCAGGAAGGATATGGCTGGAATGAATGTAAAACCGGCAACCACGCATCCGCTGGCAACCCGGGAAATCGATGGCATGATCGATATGATCCGAACATTAATGGAAAAAGGATATGCATATGCAGCAGCCGATGGCACTGTATACTTCCGCGTGAAGAACTTCAAGGAATACGGAAAGCTTTCCCACAAAAACATGGAAGATCTTCAGTCCGGTTTCCGGGCTCTGCAGGTGTCCGGAGAAGATCAGAAGGAAGATCCTATGGACTTTGTGCTTTGGAAACCGAAGAAAGAGGGAGAACCATATTGGGAATCACCGTGGTGCCAGGGGCGTCCGGGCTGGCATATTGAGTGTTCCGTAATGTCCAAAAAATACCTGGGCGACGAGATCGACATCCATGCCGGCGGAGAGGATCTTGTATTCCCTCATCATGAGAATGAAATTGCACAGAGCGAGTGCTGCAACGGAAAGCAGTTTTCCAGATATTGGATGCATAATGCATTCCTGAATATTGATAATAGAAAGATGTCAAAATCTCTGGGCAACTTCCGCACGGTACGGCAGATCAGTGAAAAATATGACCTGCAGGTCCTTCGTTTCTTTATGCTGAATGCCCATTACAGAAGCCCTCTCAACTTCAGCGCAGATCTGATGGAAGCTTCGAAAAATGCACTGGAGAGGATCAACGATGCTGCGGCAAACCTGAATGACCGAAAGAACACCGGGAAAACAGGTGATATGATAGAAACAGAGATGGCGCAGATCACAGAGGCAAAGGCTTTTGCTGCAAAATTCGAAGAAGCCATGGACGATGACTTTAATACAGCCGATGCCATCGCTGCGGTATTTGAACTGGTGAAGTACGCCAATACAACGGTATCTGCTGACAGCACAGCGGCATATGCGGGCGCTCTTTTTGACATGCTGGAAAAGCTTTGTGACATTCTGGGATTGATCGCTTTGAAGAAAGAGGAAATGCTGGATAAAGAGATCGAGGAGCTGATCGCTGCGAGACAGGAAGCCAGAAAAGCAAAAGATTTCGCGAGAGCAGACGAGATCCGGGACGAGCTTTTGCGCAAAGGGATTGAATTAAAGGATACCCGCGAAGGAGTAAAATGGAAGAGAGTCTGAGACAGCTTAAAAAAGTATTTCAGCTGGAGGATAGGGACCTGAAAACCTATTCTCCGCTTACTTTTGCATATATTGGAGACGGTATCTACGACCTTATCATCCGCACGATTCTGGTGAAAAAAGCCAACTGTCAGGTGAATAAGCTTCACAAACAGGCCAGCAGCCTGGTGAAAGCATCTGCACAGTCGGAAATGATGAGAGTTCTGGAGCCTGTTCTGACAGAGGAGGAATTGGCGGTCTATAAACGCGGCCGCAATGCAAAATCACCTACTATGGCAAAAAATGCCAGCATGTCGGACTACCGGCGCGCAACAGGATTTGAAGCGTTGATGGGTTATCTGTATTTGAAAGAAGACTTTGGACGAATCGTGGAACTGATTCGGAAAGGAATTGGAGAAGATACATTATGAGTGAACAGATCGAAGGCAGAAATGCGGTAATCGAGGCGTTCCGGGCAGGGAAAAGCGTGGATAAGCTTTTTATCCTGGATGGATGCCAGGATGGACCGGTCAGAACGATCGCAAAAGAGGCGCGTAAGACGGATACAGTCATTCATTATGTATCCAAAGAACGACTGGATTCCTTAAGTGAAACCGGTTCGCATCAGGGGGTGATCGCACAGGCAGCGGCTTATGCGTATTCTTCTGTTGAGGAGATCCTGGAAAACGCACGCCGGAAAAACGAGGATCCTTTTATTATTTTTCTGGATGGAATTGAGGACCCGCATAATCTTGGCGCAATTATCCGGACAGCGAATCTTGCCGGTGCACATGGAGTTGTAATCCCCAAAAGGAGAGCTGTCGGTCTGACAGCGACGGTAGCAAAGACCTCTGCCGGTGCACTAAACTATACCCCCGTAGCAAAGGTGACGAACCTTGGGCAGACCATAGAGGAACTGAAGAATAAAGGGATGTGGTTTGTATGTGCGGATATGGGCGGGGAAACAATGTATCGCCTGAACCTGACAGGTCCAATAGGAATGGTGATCGGAAGCGAGGGAGAAGGCGTAAGCCGGCTGATACGTGAGAAATGTGATTACATTGCATCAATTCCTATGAAAGGTGATATTGATTCTTTGAATGCATCTGTGGCAGCCGGCGTTCTGGCTTATGAGATCCTGCGACAGAGGTACCATGCAAAATAGATACTCGTTTCTGGTATTTCGGGAAGTGTACAAGGGCAGAGCGTAGAAAATGAAGTACGGATGCAGTACGGGGATTTGGAGGTAGTATGCAAAAGTATGACGGTGTTGCAGATGAGGCATTGATCCAGATGCATCGTAATGGAGACAGACAGGCTGTGGATGAGCTGATGGAACGATATAAGGATCTGGTCCGCAGAAGAGCAAGAGCTTTATTTCTGATTGGGGCGGATTCGGATGATCTGATCCAGGAAGGGATGATCGGCCTGTACAAAGCGATCCGTGATTATCAGGCGGATCGGAATGCCAGCTTTCAGACATTTGCAAACCTGTGCGTAGAACGACAGATGTATACTGCTATGAAAAATGCGGACCGAAAAAAGAATCTTCCTTTGAATACCTATGTTTCTTTGGATCAGGAAGAAAACGCAGACGATCTTCTGGCAGAAAACCCGGAAACGATTCTGATTGCACAGGAATCTGTTCGGGATCTGCATCAGAAGATCGTGGATTCTTTAAGTAAAATGGAAAAAGCCGTTCTGGAGAAGTACCTGGATGGTTTTGACTATATTCAGATTGCGCAGCGGATGGGAAAATCTCCGAAATCCATTGATAATGCGCTTCAGAGAATCCGGACAAAGGCCCGAAAACAAATAACATAGCGGCTTTACTTTTGACAAAAATACAGAAAACTATTGACATTTCGGAGAGATATGATATACTTTCTCAAGTACGCTGATGTGGCTCAGAGGTAGAGCACTTCCTTGGTAAGGAAGGGGTCACGGGTTCAAT
>JABUSW010000341.1 GCA_021443885.1 Blautia sp. | reverse complement strand
GATATCAGACTGGGGCTGCAGAATCATTTCCCGAAAGCTTTCTCTCACCTCCGGCTTCGCCGCTAAGATCGATTCCATAAGAGGGCCTCCCATTCCGGCAATTACCAGCGTTTCCCCTTCTCCAGCTCTCAGTTCTGCAAGTCCGTCGGACATACGTGTTTTTATAAAGGCCTCATATCCATACATTCTGATATTTGCTCTGGCCCGTTCCAATGGTCCTTTCCGAACGTCCATCGCAATAGCAGACGGAATGATACTCTCCTGCACAAGATATACCGGAAGATATCCGTGATCACACCCCACATCCACCAGTCGGTTTCCGGGGGTAACAAGATCGGCAATAGCTTTCAATCTTAAGGATAGCTGCATATGCCTTCTCCTTAATCCAGATAATCCTTCAGTTTGCGGCTTCGGCTGGGATGGCGAAGCTTACGAAGTGCCTTTGCTTCGATCTGGCGAATACGCTCTCTGGTAACATTAAACTCTTTGCCAACCTCTTCCAGCGTACGTGCACGTCCATCATCCAGCCCGAATCTGAGCCGGAGTACCTTCTGTTCTCTTTCTGTCAAGGTTCCCAATACTTCTACCAGCTGTTCCTTTAATAACGTAAAGGCGGCTGCGTCCGCCGGTACCGGAACGTTATCATCCTGAATGAAATCCCCCAGATGACTGTCTTCCTCTTCCCCGATAGGCGTTTCCAGAGATACCGGTTCCTGAGAGATCTTCAGAATCTCCCGTACTCTTTCCACAGACATATCCATCTCTTTTGCAATTTCTTCCGGGGAAGGTTCTCTGCCCAGTTCCTGGAGAAGCTGTCGGGATACGCGAATCAGCTTGTTGATCGTCTCAACCATGTGTACCGGGATACGAATGGTTCTGGCCTGATCTGCGATTGCTCTGGTAATCGCCTGTCTGATCCACCAGGTCGCATATGTACTGAACTTATATCCTTTACGGTAATCAAATTTCTCTACTGCCTTGATCAATCCCAGGTTCCCTTCCTGGATCAGATCCAGGAAGAGCATCCCGCGGCCAACATATCGTTTTGCAATGCTGACAACAAGGCGAAGATTCGCCTCCGCAAGGCGCTTCTTTGCTTCTTCATCTCCTTGTTCCATCCTTTGGGCAAGTTCAATTTCTTCTTCTGCAGTCAGAAGGCTTACCTTACCAATTTCTTTCAGATACATTCTTACGGGGTCTTCTATGCTGACACCTTCCGGAACGGAAAGATCAATTTTATCAAGTTCAACATCTTCTTCGTCTTCAATATTCGGAAGGTCATCCTCTGCTTCCAGAATCAGATCATCCGCATTATTGTCCATGATCCGAAGCACATCTACACCACTCTGTTCAAGAAAATCGAAGACTTTCTCCATCTGCTCCGCATCCAGAGGTGTCTCCTTAAAAAACTCATTGATTTCCTGATACTCCAATACATTTTTCTTTTTCTTAGCTGTTTCCAGAAGTTCATTTAGTTTCTCACTGAATTTTGCCATGTTCATTTCCATTGATGTTGTAACCTCCATCGTATTCATTATTCCTCGCCTTATTCGAAAGCAACATGCAGCGTATTTCTCTTTCGGCTAAGGTTTTCCAGTTCTTTTTTATCCTGTATCAGCTTCTTTAATCCCTGTACATCTGCAGGATCCCAATTCTTATTCTGCTGCTTCAGGCTTTCTTCTTTGATTCTGAGCAAAGCATCCGCAAAGGCTTTGTCCTGTTCCTCCGGTGTTTCCAGATGAATCACCGCATTGAAGAGGGATGCCACCTCGCACTGTTCTTCGCTCTCTGTAAAATCATTGAGCAGCCTTGCCGGATTCACCTCTCCGGCTTCCAGCTGTGCAAACACTTTTTCCGCAACCTGACGATACAAAGGCTCTGCAAAATCTGCAGAAGAAATGTATTTCTTTACCTCTGTGTAAATCTTCGGGTAAGAGACCAGCCAGGTAAGCATCAGTTTCTGTGCTCTCACCGTACCGTTCTCTTTCTTTTTCTTCTCCGGATCGGACCGCTTCGACTGTGCCCGGTTCTCTGCCGGAACCCCCTGAAGCGCCAGCGTATTTACTCTTTTGTGCAGGTCTTGTGCCCGAATGCCGTACTGCCGGTATTGCCGGACAATGGCCTCAATGTATAGATTCCGTTCCAATTCATCCGAAAGCTCTAAGAGCATCTGCGCACATTCCTGAAAAAAGCGGTTCTGTCCCTGCGGTTCCTCCATACGGAACTCCGCTTCGGCAGAACTGACGCGGAACATAAAGCTGTCTCTTGCGTCCTCCAGACATTTTTCAAACGCTTCTGCCCCCATTTTCTTGATAAACTCGTCCGGATCTTTATAGGGTGCGAGGCTGACCACTCTGGAATGCACCCCCGCTTCCCGCAGAATGGGAATCGCCCGTTTTGCCGCCCGGATACCGGCTTCATCACTGTCGTATAACAGCAGGACTTCTTTTGTATATCGCTTCAACAGACTGGCATGCCCGGAAGTAAGGGCCGTTCCAAGAGAAGCCACTGCATTGGTAAAACCTGCCTGATGCATCGTTATGACATCCATATATCCTTCACATAGAATCAGATAATCCCGTCTTGTGGTTCTTGCAATATGAAGTCCATACAGGTTGCGGCTTTTATCAAATATCTTTGTTTCCGGTGAATTCAGGTACTTTGGTTTTCCTTCTCCCATGACGCGTCCGCCAAATCCGATCACCTTTCCGTTCACATCCATAATAGGAAAGATCACACGATTCCAGAACTTATCATACATGCCGTTTCGCTCATCCACATTAAACAAGCCGGATTCCCGCAGCAGCTCATCACTATAATTCTTTGATTTTAAAAACCGATACAGATCATTGCTGTACTTATCAGAATACCCCAGACCAAACTTCTTTATGGTCTCTTCATTCAAACCCCGTCCCGTCAGGTAATTGTATGCCGCCTTACCGTTTTCGCTTCGCAGCTGGTAGTAAAAATACTGTGCAGCAAGTTTATTGATCTCCAGTAAAGACATTCTTCTCCTGGCTTTTTCCTGTGCTTCTCTGGAATATTCAATCTTCGGCAGCGTCACACCTGCTCTGTCCGCAAGGCTTTGAAGAGCTTCTCCAAAGGAATAATTCTCATACTCCATCACAAAGGTGAACACGTTTCCACCTGCTCCGCAGCCGAAACAATGATACATTTGTCTGGACGGAGACACAGAGAATGATCCTGTCTTCTCGTTATGAAACGGGCACAGACCAACATAAGAATTCCCTTTTCTGGTCAGCTTCACATACTGGGATATTACATCTACAATATCATTCCTGGAACGAACGTCTTCAATGATATCGTCCGAATACCTCATGCACACCCTCCTTTATATTAACCACCAATCTTAAAGATTGTGCTGATTTGTTTTCCCAAACTAACAATCAGCTTAAATTCGTATATCGGATCATCGTTTTCGGGAATCGCAAGCTAAATACGCCCCCAGGAAACCGGAATGAATATCTCACGAAACTTGGTCATAGAATACTGATCCGTCATGCCCGACAGATAATCACATACTACCTGTCTTCGGTCTTCTCCGCGTTCAAATATCATTTCCCGGTACTCCTGAGACATTTTATCCGGATTTTCGGAATAGAAATCATAAAGCTGGGTCAGCATATGAATCGCTTTCCCTTCCTCTTTTTTTGCCACCGGATTTGTGTATACATTCTTGAACATCATTTCCCGCAGATCCATCATTCCCTGCCAGACATCGGGCGACATCCGGATCGAACTTCGTTCTGCACTGTTTTCAATGATATCGTGAACAAACGTATTCAGACGTTCCCGGGTAGTATACCCCAAAAGCATTCGATAGGTAACCGGAATATCGTCTTCCGATATGATACCGGCCCTTTGCGCATCGTCCATATCATGGTGAATATACGCAAGCTTATCGGCAAACCGGACGACCTGTCCCTCCAAAGTAGCAGGCTTTCCCTGTGTCCGATGGTTCAGAATCCCATCCCGTACTTCCCAGGACAAATTCAGGCCTTGTCCATCCTTCTCTAATACTTCTACAACACGAACACTTTGCTTGTAATGCTGAAATCCCCCGGGATTCACATTGTTCAGAGCTCTTTCTCCGGCATGCCCGAAAGGCGTATGGCCAAGATCATGTCCAAGGGCAATGGCTTCCACCAGATCCTCATTCAGGCGCAGTGCCTTTGCAATCGTCCTGGCAATCTGAGACACTTCCAAAGTGTGCGTCAGTCTGTTGCGATAATGATCCCCCTGAGGTGCCAGAAACACCTGCGTCTTATCCTTTAATCTGCGAAACGCCTTGCAATGCAGAATCCGGTCACGGTCCCTCTGGTAAACCGTGCGAATATCGCACTCCTCCTCCGGGACGTCACGCCCTCTTGTTTCTGCGCTAAACGCCGCATAGCAGCTTAGAAGCTCTCGCTCCCGCTCCTCCATACTCTCTCGAATACTCATACATTATTCCTTCCATTACGCAAAATGGATTGCCGTTATTCTCTATCTATATTATTCTCCCTTGTCAATCATTTTCCTTTTTTCTCTTCTTCATCTCGGAAGCCATCTCTGAAGCGAATGCCTGGGGCCGGCTTGGAAAGCACACCTGGGTTCAGTCCACCT
>JABUSW010000123.1 GCA_021443885.1 Blautia sp. | reverse complement strand
GCCGCGATCATAGCCAGAACCGTTTCACTTCCCTGTCCTATGTCCACAAGCCCCACGTGAACCCTGTAGCAATCCCTTTTTGTTCTTTCGATCGTAACAGCTGCAGAATCCGGCACATGCTTTCCCATACCGCTGCTCATCATACCGGCAGCAATTCCATAGCCGACATTTTCTTCCTGATTATCCAACATTTCCTTATAGAAATCACTATCCTCAAACTTGCGCAGCGCTTCTTCAAATCCCACCGAGTGTTCCATTACAGCCCCCATCGGGCCTTCCTGTCCTTTATGGATCGCATTCCGGAAACGAATCTCCAAAGCCGATACCCCGATTTTTTCAGCTGCCAGATTCAGCAGGGATTCCACCGCCATGGCTCCCTGCGGTGCTCCAAATCCTCTCATTGCCGATGCCGGGGCATGGTTTGTGTATGACAGCCAGCCATCCAGCTGAACATTCGGAATGTAATACGGACCTGTCATATGCTCCGAACCCAGTCCCAAAACAGCAGGCCCCAGCAGTGCATAAGCTCCTGTATCCAGTCTCATTTCCCCTTTGAAGGCCACTATACAGCCATGATCATCAAATCCCATTCTGGCTGTGATAATTCCATTATGGCGCTTCATGCCATAACGGATGTTCTCTTCTCTTGAGAAAATATACTTTGCAGGTCTTCCGGTAAAATGTGTCACGATCGCCGGATAGATCTGTGCCGTATTGCCATCTTTACCACCAAAGCCGCCTCCAACAACCGCAGCTTTTGAGTGAATCGCCTGCATAGGTATTCCCAGAACCTGAGACAATGTCACGCGATCCGAAAAAGCATTTTGTGTTGAGGAAACCAGGCATAAACGCGCTTTTGAATCCATATAGGTGAATGCGCTTTCTGTTTCCAGGAATCCAGGGCATTGCACCGGAACATAAAAAGTATCCTCCAGAATAAACGCACTCTGTCTGAACCCCTCTTCCGGTTCTCCCTTTGTGCTGTGAAATTCACTGCAGAGATTTCCTTGCTCGAACAGCTTCGGAGCATCTTGCTGCAATGCAAGAATCATGTCATCTACCAAAGGAAGCGGGGATATCTTAACTTTAACTCTTTCCGCTGCTTTTTTTGCTTTTTCCAGCGTATCAGCTGCAGCTACAACCAGAGGTTCTCCCATATAGCGGATATGATCTTCTGCCAGGACCGGCTGATCATTCATAACCGATGGAATCAAATTCTGTTTCAGATCTTTTGCAGTGTAATAAAATACACCCTCTTCCTGTTCCGGAAGAACCAGCTCCTCCAGCATACCATGTGCGATTTCGGAGCGAACCAGAACAACATGGAGCATATCCGGAGCCGAGTAATCCGCCGTGTATTTTGCTTTCCCTGTCGCCTTATCCGGCGAATCCAGACGGTTAATAGATGTCCCAATGACCTTTTCCATATTGCTTCCTCTATTTTATCTCATCAACGTCGTAGTACCACTCCAATGAATATGGAGTATTTTCAAATTTTTCCAGATAACTTCCATCTGCAAACGATTCCCAGTCACAGATATAGTAGTCTCCATCCTCATAGATCAGCTCAACCTCATATGTCATGCCGATGATACGTGCTGCCTGATCATAAATAACCGTTCCCTTTGTCAGATCCCTCTCCATTGTAACCCTTGGCTTACTGATATACAACGGAGTGATGTAAGGATATGTACGTTCCTTTTCAAAGGCTTTACAAAATTCGTCTTCCGTCATCTGCCCCCTGAATTCTTTGCAAAGCAGCCGGTAGATCACTTCCGGTTCCTTATAGGAATAATCAATCGCCTTGGCATATTCCTCAGATCGCTCCAAGGCATGCTCCTCTGTCAGATTGGATGGCATCCCAACCTTAGCATTCTCCGAATAAACCGGAACAGATGACGTCATCATGTACATGACGCTTAATAATAATACTGCTTTTCTTTTCATTATCTTTCCATTCTTGAATAAGGCTGTGTGTAAGCACTTGGAAATTCTGCCTTCTTTGATGCAAAAATAAGTGCAACAATGGTCATAATATACGGAAGCATCAGCAAAAGCTGGCTGGGAATGTTGACCCCCTGCGCCTGAAGCCGCATCTGCAAAGCCGACGCCAATCCAAAGAGCATTGCGCCGAACATGGAATTAAACGGTTTAAACCTTGCGAATATTACCACCGAAACCGCGATATAACCAAAACCGCCAATAACACTTTCCGTAAACGTGTTCAGATAAGCGATCGTCATAAAAGCACCGCCTGCGCCGGCGTAGGCACCACCGATCAGAACTGCTGCATAACGGATCTTCCCCACACTGATTCCCTTGGAATCCGCTGCTCTCGGATGCTCTCCTACCGCTTTGATCTTCAATCCAAAGGTTGTTTTCTCCAGAACGAACCAGGTAAAGGGGACCAGTAAAAATGTTAAGTACACCAGTATATTATGCTGAAAAAGAATCGGTCCAAGAATCGGTATCTTCGATAATAACGGTATATTTAACGCCTGGAAAGAAGTGATCTTAGCCGGAAGAGCTCGAATACCAAAAATCAGCCGGTAGATATATGCCGCCAGACCACTTGCCAGGATATTCATGCCAATGCCGGCAATGACCTGATTCGCACGCATCGTAACACTCAGCCAAGCCATGATCAGACTGAATAATGTACCGCCCAGAATACCTCCCAGCAATCCGATCCAAAGATTATTTGTTGCGCAAGCAGTGGAAAACCCGGAAATAGCTCCCATCAACATGGTTCCTTCCACACCCAGGTTCAGGATTCCCGCTCTTTGTGTGTAAAGCTGTCCCAATGCAGGCAAAAGGATCGGTGTTGCCAGTCGGATCATTCCTGCAAACAGACTGACAAAGAAACTGACCGTCAGAATATTACTCATGATTTCTTCTCCTTTCTGCCCACTGAGATTTTCGAAATCGATTCGCCCATCCGGTCACGGGCAATTACAAGAATGATGATCAAGCCCTGTATTACATTTACTACGGAATACGGAACCTCTGTCATACGCTGCATACTGGCCCCTCCGCAAAGAAGCACGGAAAAGAATGCTGCTGCCGCAATGATTCCATATACGTTCAGAGAACCCAACAGCGCAATAATGGTCGCGATGTTGCCATAATCCGCTGCGATTCCGTCAAGCACACGGAACTGAATACCAAACATTTCGATCCAGCCGGCCAATCCACAGAAAGCCCCGGAGATCATCAGTGTCATAATTACTGTGCTGTTCATATTAACACCGGCATAGGTAGAAACCTTTTCCCCTTGTCCAATGAGATTGATACGATACCCAAGGGTTGTTTTCCAGAAAATGATCATAAAGATGATCACTGCCAGAAGAATAAAAATACCAATATGGATTCGATAGTTTTTGAACAATGTCGGAAGATGCATCTCCTCCGGCATCAGTGCAGACTGCGACAGATCACTTTCCGGGTCCTGCATCGGTCCATTGATAACATACAGCAGAAAATAATTCGCGATATATGTCAGAAGTGAAGTCGTAATTACTTCATTGGCATTAAACCGGTTCTTTAATACACCTGCTATACCCGCCCAAAGCGCCCCGGCTGCAATTGCAGCAATCAACGAAGCCGGGATTCGAAGGATAAATGGAAGCGGAACGTACAACGCCACAGCTGCGGAAGCAATTGATCCCATTATAAACTGTCCACTGGCTCCGATATTCCACAACTGTGCACGATACGCTATGGATACGCCAAAGGCCATGATCATAATCGGTGTTACTTTTACAAACAATTCACTGATCTTTAAAGGAGAACCAAATGCACCATTCCAGATTGCCATATAAGCTTCCAACGGGCTGTTTCCGGTCAGAACTACCAGAATTCCTCCTAATACAAGAGAAAGCACTACCATGCCCACGGTGCCGATGGCAACACTGATCGTTTTTTTCATTTTAGAACTCATGCTTTAACCTCCTGCTTTTGCCCCATCATTAATGCACCAATTTCCATCAGATCTGCTCCTCTCGGAAGAATTCCCATCACCTGACCCTCATAGATACAGGCGATCCGGTCAGAAAGCTGAAGAATCTCTTCCAGGTCAGCGGAAATCAGAAGTACGGCAGTCCCTTCATTTCTGGCATCCAGAATACGGCCCCGAACATATTCCGCCGCACCGACATCCAGTCCTCTTGTCGGCTGATTTGCAATCAGGACCTTCGGATCACCGGATAACTCTCTTGCAAGAATAATTTTCTGCTGATTCCCACCGGACAAAGCTCTTGCATTGTCCTCTCCGCTATTTGCTTTGATCTGATAATCCTTCTGCATCTTTTCCCAGTTTCGGTCAATTTCCTTTTTGCTGAGAATTCCGTTTTTTGCAAATGGAGCTTTTCCCAGCATTTTAAAAATCAGATTATTCTTCAGACTCCAGTTCATGGCCAGCCCTGTAGTATGTCTGTCTTCCGGAATGTGCGAAATGCTTTTGTCAATATAGAATACCGGGGGCTTATTCAGGAAGTCCTCTCCATCCACCTTGTATTCTCCGGAATCAGCTTTCCGCAATCCCGTTAATACTTCACACAGTTCTTTCTGTCCGTTTCCGTCAACGCCTGCCAGACCAACCACTTCTCCTTCCCGGATATCCAGAGAGAAATCA
>JABUSW010000248.1 GCA_021443885.1 Blautia sp. | reverse complement strand
TTGCTCAAAGGCTTTGAACCGGTGGTTATTGATACGGATGATCTTGTTCAGAAGCTGGAGCAGCTTCCTCCGATGGACGAAGCAACCTTTACGTCAAAGATACAGGCAATCTTAAACGAGTACACTAAGGGCAAGGATACAAGCAAGCTTAGAATTGTCGTAAAGCGTACAGAAAGCGGGGAATAATCAATGGAGAAAAGAAAACTTACTAAGGCTGATATTGATTCAGTAAGAAATTTAGAGGGTTTTCCAATTGCGGACGATGCGGATATCATCGCGCTTTCGGATGCGCCTTTCTATACAGCTTGTTCTAACCCTTTTGTATCTGAGTTTATAACGGAATATGGAAAAACGTATGATGAAAAATCAGATCAATACCATAGAGAGCCTTTTTCTTCTGATGTAAGTGAAGGTAAAAATGATCCAGTATATAATGCACATTCCTATCATACCAAAGTGCCATACAAGGCAATAATGAAATATATTCTGCATTACACAGAACCAGGAGATGTTGTATTTGATGGATTCTGTGGAACAGGTATGACTGGTGTTGCTGCACAGATGTGTGGAAATATAAATTCTGAAGAGCTCTATTTTGAAAAAAAGGAGAATATAGGTGTTAGATATGCGGTTTTAAATGACTTGGCACCAATAGCATCATTTATTGCCCACCACTTTAATTCAACTACTGATTGTCTCTCTTTTTCGAATGAGGGTAAGAGAATTCTTGAAAAAGCTAATAATGAGATGGGCTGGATGTATGAAACAAATGCAGAAGGAAATAATCTCTTTGGAAGTAACAAGGGTGTTATCAATTATACAATTTGGTCAGATGTCTTAATTTGTCCACATTGCGGACATGAATTTTCATTTGGAGATGTGTCAGTTGATTTTGATAAAAGAGAAATAAAGGATTCATTTTGTTGCCCACAATGCAAATCTAAACTTGTTAAGAAAGACTGCGAGAGAGCTATGCATGTCTTTTATGACGATGCGTTAGGAGAAACAAGATCTATAGCTAAGATAGCGCCTATTCTCATTAATTACACTTATTCAGGCCGAAAGTACAATAAGAAACCAGATGAGAATGATTATGAAACGATAAGGAAAATTGAAGATTATCAAATTACAGATTGGTTTTCTTGCGAAAGAATGTGCGACGGCAAAGAAAGTAGGCGTAATGATAAGTTTGGAATTACCAATGTCCATGACTTTTGCACAAAACGTAATAATGCATTCCTTTCATGTTTGTACCGGCTTATTAGTCAATCTGAATATAAAGATGAATTATTATTTGTCTTTACAGCCTCATTACAAAGAGCAAATAAAACTAATCGATTTAGATTTGGTGGAACAGGTAATCTAAGTGGAACGCTATATATACCATCATTACAGTTTGAACGCAACGTATCACAATTGTATGAAGGAAAACTGGAAGATATATTAAAGCAAAAGGCAATGATTCCTAGAGGGGAAAATGTAATTATCAATACTGGTTCATTAGCAAAACTTCCTAATATACCAGATTCTTCCATCGACTATATTTTTACGGATCCTCCTTTTGGAGATAATCTGAATTATTCTGAGTTGAGTTTTATTTGGGAATCATGGTTGAAAGTAGTTACAAACAATAAACAGGAAGCAATTATTAATCAATCACAGAATAAAGGCTTGTTAGAGTATCAACAGTTGATGACAGACTGCTTTTCTACATGCTATAGAATATTAAAGCCAAATCATTGGATGACAGTTGAATTTCATAATTCAAAAAATGCTGTTTGGAATGCAATTCAGGAAAGCTTAAATAGAGCAGGTTTTATTATTGCTGATGTGAGAACGTTAGATAAACAGCAGGGTAGCTTTAAGCAAGTAAATAATAATTCGGCAGTAAAACAAGATTTGGTAATATCGGCTTACAAACCAAAGGACAGTTTTAAAGCCTGCATAATGAATAATGCAGGAACAGTAGAAACAGCTTGGGATTTCGTCCGTCAGCATTTAGAAAACATACCAATTGTAGTTGTTAATAATAACAAGATTGAGTTGATTGCTGAAAGGCAGGGATACTTGCTCTTTGACCGAATGGTTGCCTACCATATCATGCAAGGACTACCGGTGCCAATTGATGCGACCGATTTTTATAAAGGTCTTGAGGAACGTTTCCTGCAGCGGGATGGCATGTATTTCCTTCCGAGTCAGGTTAACGAGTATGACACGGCAAGGATAGTAAATGATATCGAACCTATACAGTTTAGTTTATTTGTCACCAACGAAAAAACGGCAATTTCCTGGCTGTATCAGCAGTTAAGCGAAGAGTTCGGAGGACCTAAAACTTATGCTGAAATTCAACCTATGTTTATGCAGGAAGTGAAAACTGTAGATAAGTATGAGGCTATTCCTGAACTTCAAGTCATATTGGAAGAAAACTTCCTTCAAGATGAAAAACACCGGTGGTATATTCCGGATATCACAAAGGAAGGCGACGTTGCCAAGCTTCGTGAGAAGAACCTCATCAAAGAATTTGAAGGATATCTGGCATCTAAAGGTAAGTTGAAGCAGTTTAGATCCGAAGCTATCCGCGTTGGTTTTGCAAAGCTCTGGAAGGATAAGAACTATCAGGCTATTGTAGACATGGCAGAGAGATTGCCGGATGTTACGGTCCAGGAGGATCCTAATATCTTAATGTACTACGATATCAGTTTGAGCCGTATTTAAAGAATGATAATCGGAGGAGAGACCAGTGTTAAATACCGGTGATTTTGCATTTGATTCCGCTACCGGTGCTAATGTGCAGATTCTGGAAAGAATAGAGGCTTGGGGATATACATCTTATCGAGTATTCAATCCCGCCACCGGAACTGTATATAAAGCTACTGAAGAACAATTAAATAAGGACGGTGGCACCAACAGCTATGATGAAAATTACCTCAGGTATGTAACGCTGCTCTCCAAGATTAAGAATGAGACTGCAGGTGGATTACTGTCATCACTGGCGAGCGGTGTGATTCCGCTCCCGCATCAGCTTCATGTTCTGAACCGTGCCATGGAGAATAACAACATCCGCTATATCCTTGCGGATGAAGTTGGACTTGGTAAAACTATCGAGGCTGGCATGGTTATTAAGGAATTAAAGACCCGTGGCCTTGTGAAACGTGTACTGGTTGTGTGTCCTACAGGTCTGGTAACACAGTGGGCGGCAGAAATGCAGGAGAAATTCCATGAGAAGTTCAATGTGATCCTGCCTTCAGATTATGACACCATTCGACGCCTTACGGATAATGATGATGTCTATGGACAGTATGACCAGGTTATTTCACCGATGGATTCCATCAAGCCTATTGAAAAACATGTGGGCTGGAGTCAGGAGAAGATTGATCAGTATAACGAAGAACGAATTTATTCCATCATCAACAGCGGATGGGATCTCATAGTAATTGACGAGGCTCATAGGGTAGCCGGTTCTTCAGGAGAAGTTGCTAGATATAAGCTGGGATACTTGCTGTCACAGGCAAGTCCGTATCTGCTCTTGTTATCCGCAACACCACATAACGGAAAAACAGAGCCATTCTTAAGATTGGTTCGATTACTGGATGAAGAGGCTTTCCCTAATGCCAGGTCAATTGTTAAGGAACAGGTGGCACCATATCTTATCAGAACCGAGAAACGAGAGGCCATAGATAATCAGGGAAATAAGCTGTTTAAAAACCGTGTGACTCATCTTGTAAGTCTCACGTGGGACGAAAGACATTCAAGACAAAGAGAATTATATGAACTGGTTACGGATTATGTTTCCAAGACCTACAACAAGGCACTGAGAAATCGCAAAAAGAATATGTGCCTGATCTTCTTGCTTATCATCATGCAGAGAATGGTGACAAGCAGTACGGCAGCGGTGCGTCAAAGTCTTGAACGCAGATTGCAGGTGTTGAAGACTCAGAGCACGCATATCGGAAATCTTACTGAGGAAGATCTGGCAGAGCTTGATATTGAAGATGGCGTGGAAGAGGCACTGGAAGCTATCTCTCTTGATATGGAAACCGAAATAGCAGAGCTGGAAATGATCATTTCAGTAGCTAAGCAGGCGGAGTATCAGCATCCTGATGTTAAGGTTGAGACACTTACAAATACGATTGATGAGCTGCTCAGTGAAGACAGGAACCAGAAGATAATCATCTTCACAGAGTTTGTAGCAACACAGGCTTATCTGCAGAAGCTGTTAATGAATAAGGGTTATACAGTGACCATTCTGAACGGTGGCATGAGCATCGAAGAACGTAATGAAGCTCTGAGAGAGTTCCGTGATAAGACCAGTATTTTCATTTCTACCGATGCCGGTGGAGAAGGTCTTAACTTGCAGTTCTCAAACATCATCATTAACTACGATCTTCCTTGGAATCCGATGAAGATTGAACAGCGTTGTGGACGTGCTGACCGTATCGGACAGAAACGAGATGTTCATATCTATAATTTCATAATAACGGATACTGTTGAGAATCGAGTTCGTGAAGTCTTGGAGGAGAAGCTTTCTGTCATTCTGCAGGAAATGGGTGTTGATAAGTATTCAGATGTTTTGGACAGTGAAGTTGCTGAATGTGATTTCACGGACGCTTATATGAACACGATTGCAAAGCCTTA
>JABUSW010000227.1 GCA_021443885.1 Blautia sp. | reverse complement strand
GCTGGGAAGCATGTCCATCGTGGGAACCCGCCCGCCGACATTGGATGAGGTTGCCAATTACCAGCCTCATCACCATGCACGACTTGCTGTAAAACCGGGTATTACCGGAATCTGGCAGATCAGCGGCCGCAGCAATATCACAGACTTCGAAGAGGTCGTAAAAATGGACCTCCAGTACATCAACGAATGGAGCTTTCTGCTGGATCTCAAGATCATAATGAAAACCATCGCCGTGGTATTCAAACGGGAAGGTTCTATGTGATTTGCAGCAGACAGATTTCAGCGAAAAAAGAAACCATTCAAAGGACGGCTCCCGTCCAAAGAATACGCACAATTATATACGCCCTGTAACGACGAACGGTTACAGGGCGTATATTTTGCTGTTTGATGCTATTTGTAATTATTTGTCTTCAAATGGGAAGTGGTAGTCAAGGCCGCATTCGTCGCGCAGTGCCATGAATTCCTTCTGGATCGTTTCGCCTACCGGCACGCCTTTGTCCTTGCGTTCCTGCCAGGAGAGGAATTCTTTTTCGCCGGCGGTGTAGATGCGTTCCTGGCCGGGTGCTTTTTCCGATTCCCGCAGGCCTCTGCAGATGTCGCCGGCTGTCTTGCGGAAGGTGTCCAGACCCATGAAAAATTCCGGGTTAATGACAAAGAAGAAGTGGCCAAGCTGGTACATGCGGTTGGTGCCGTCCGGATTCTTACCGCTGAGCTCCTTCATGAAAGGACCGCCAGCCAGTGCTGCGGAGAGGATCTCAACGATGGTGGTAAAGCCGTAGCCTTTGTAGCCGCCGGTTTCTTCACCCAGTCCGCCCAATGGAAGGAGTGCGCAATCACCGGCACGCATATCCTTCAGGATCTTGCCGGAATCCGTCAGGGTATTTCCGTCTTTTGTTACCACAAGACCTGCCGGAGTCGGTTTGCCGGAGCGCTCATAATATTCGATCTTGCCATTCTGAATAGTGGAAGTAGCACAGTCAAAGTTAAAGGGGAATTCCTCGTCGGTTGGCATAGTAAAGGTCAGCGGATTGGTCCCCATCATAGGCTCTACACCGAAGGTTGGTGCCACAGAAGGTCTGGCGTTGGTGCCGGAGATTCCAACCATCCCGGCTTTCTCTGCCATGGTGGTCCAGTAGCCGGCGATTCCGTAATGGGTGGAATTGTAGATGGCGCCGCCGGCCATGCCATAATTCTTCGCTTTATCAATCAGCATTTCCATCATCTTGTAGCTGGCCACCATGCCCATGCCGTTATTGGCGTCCATTACCACGGTGGTAGGCGTTTCTTTTACGATGTCAATCTTTGTGACCGGCAGAAGAGTGCCGTTCTTGATTCGATCCAGATAAATCGGTTTGAAACGGTTGCAGCCGTGACTTTCGATGCCTCGGCGATCCGATTCCAGCAGGACATCGGTACAGATCTTCGCGTCCTCCTCCGGAACACCGTAAGCTTTGAAGACATCTACCATAAAATCATTGACAAGTTCCCATGCGACGTAAGGTCTTGTTTCAACTGTATTGCTCATTGTTTTATATACCTCCTGTAATTGATAATTAATTTGTTTCTCACAGGATTGTGAGAGCTGCACTGCAGCGCCGGAATCCGTAAGCAATTCCGCTACACAGAACTGTCTAAAAGCTATAAGCTGTGCTTGTCGGCGCGGGATTGCGCCTGCTTGTACACTTCATCATCAGCCCGTGCACCGATTACAACAATAAGCATCTCGGTATCAGTGCGAATCAGTTTATACACGATTCGCAGACCGGCGTTTTTCAGTTTTACCTTAAGAAAACCGGAAAGATTGGTCCGACTGTGGTTTCCAAGAGGTTTTCCATATCCGCCTTCGATATCCGGGAGAGGATTCCTGCTTATCTTTTTGATGGCTTTCTGAATAAGAACCCGCTGGCTGCCGTCTAAATGCGTCAAATCTTTTTCGGCCTCTGGAAGGAACACGACTTTCCAGTTCATTCGAATTCTACCTCCTCGAAATCCGTAAGATCCGCATCGGAAATGCCAAGTCGGCGATTCATCTCTTCCATAGAAATCGTGGAGTCGGAAGTATAGTGATTCATACGTTCAGCTGCAAGTGTCAGCAACCGGGCATCGTTTACTTCGTCCATCAGGCAAACATATTCTTCAGGTGAAAGAAGAACAACTTCAGGAGAGTTGTTTTTCATTACAACCTTTGCACCGGTACGCTTTACTTCGGCAAAAATCTTTCCGGCCAGACCTCTGTTAAAAAGAGAAATCGAAATCGTATTCTGAATTGCACTTACCACAGATGCCACAATAATCACCTCCATGATTCTGAATGGGTAAAAAAAGTATAACACTATACCTGCACATTATCAATGCATTTGTTGATAAATTTACTGTTAAGTTTGGGGGCGTTGGGGACGATTTTTATTTGCCGCAACGGATCCCGCGCATTGCTTCCCCTTACATGCGCACACAGGAAAGGGAATTGATCTAGGGTTCTCCATAAATGGTATCGTGGATTTTCTGGAGGGTTCCTTCCATATCCGTGGGAATCAGGATCTCATGCTGGGAATACCATTCGTTATCATAAGGGACATGCTGCTGCTGCATATCATAATGCATCCATGTTTTGACCTTCGTAAGAAGCTGCAATTGCGTTGCTGCATCCAGGTCATGCTGGAGGTATCCCATGATCTTCGGAGCGGTCAGCGCCAGAGAAGCAATATTCGTGTTCTTGAATTTGTCTGCGATGGCAAGGAGGACTTTTCGCTGGCGTCCGGTTCGGCCGAAATCAAAATCATTGCCGGAGTAGCGGTTCCGGGCAAAGCCTAAAGCCTGGTATCCATCCAGGTGCTGCATGCCGGCGGAAATGATCAGGTGTCCGTCAGCAGGCTCCCCGTCTGCAGCGCACAAGCCACTGATGATACTATTGCTGACACTGATTTCGTAATCCTCGATCTCCAGGTCGATGCCGCCCAGAGCGTCAACGATCTCAATCATATCGTTGAAATCTACGTAGGCATAATTATCAATGTCTACCTTGTAATTGGTCTTGATAGTTTCGATACAAAGCGCCGGACCACCGATGGCGCAGGCTGCATTCAGTTTGTGGACGCCATACCCCGGAATGTCGGCATACAGGTCACGCAGGAAAGAGGTGAACCAGATTTCTTCCTTTTTCTCATTCACGGTAACCAGGACCATGGTGTCGGAATTGCCGTTCCAGGATTCATCCCGTCGGTCGACACCGATGAGGAGGATGTTGTAGAAACCCTCTCCGGAATCGGCGGAGTTGTTGGATTCACCAGACAGAATGGACTCTCCGGAACCGGCAGGTTCGTTGGAAGCAACAACCGAATCCGGTTCGGTAAGCTTTACGGTTTCTGCATTGGCAGAGGTGTCTGCAGCTGTCTGGGTTTCTGCGGCATATATGCCGGTTGCGGTCATTAGCATGATCATGATCAGCATGATCCATAGCATACATTTCTTCATAGCGTATCTCCTTTTGCTTTGCGTGCCGAAATTCATCTGAGGATTCGCGATTTGCTTTGCTGCGTATTCCTGAATTTCACAGACACGATTTGTTATTCCGTTATTATATACCATTCCTGAACAATAGAGTATAGCAATTCGGAAAAAACATGTCATAATCGGAGCCGGTTTGGACAGCGTGTTATTTCCGCATCCCGTAAGCGCTATTGATACTTGAATCAGGGTGCTTGAATCATGAACGGAATTTGAAAAAATATTGGTAAATAACAGCAGATTATGTTATAGTGAATTGACAAGTAATTTTTATATTGAGGTAACCAAATGGCATATGGAAAATTGAGCAAACCGGTTTTCACCACAGCAGTCCGGGGCTACAACAAAGCGGATGTGGATGATTACCTGCTTCGCAATAGATCAGAAATGGAGCTTATCCTGATTCAGCAGACAAGCCTGGAGAACCGGGTGCGGGAAGAACAGGAGAAGGTTCGGAAGATGAAGGCGCTGCTTGAGAATCTGCAGCAGGAAAAAGCAAGTCTCTCCGAGAAGAATACTTTTTTGAAAAAAAGGATCAAAGCGCTGGAGAACGAGAACCTCATGCTGAAAGAGGACATAGAGGAAGCCGGACAGAGCGGCGGTGACAAGACGCAGCTGGACTGGATCAGCGAAATGGATAAGAATCCGGATGTTGTTATGGAGGTTGTATTATCGGCGCAGCAGAAGAGAAAGAGCATTCTGGAGGATGCGGTTAAAAAAGCAGCGGATATTGTAGATAGAGCCGATGCACATTGCCAGGAGCGGGAAGCGGAAAGTGACAGGCTTCTGGAAGATGCAAGGAATATGGCCAGAAATATGATTCAACAGGCGCAGACAAAGAGAGATATGTTGTTGGTAGAGTATGAAGACCTGCAGCTGATGATGCGGGAATTCAAGGAAGAGGCACTGGAGAAGATCAAGGAACAGCAGATCATTCTGGATGGGCTGTTTGAAGATTAATTGCAAAACAAATCGAAGATTATAAAAGATGTCACAGTAAAAGCATTGCTGTGACATCTTTTGCGGTTCAATATAGGAAAGAGGCGATCGGGAATGTCTGCAATGACAGATGCAGAGACAGATGCAAAGAAAAACGCAAAGACGAATGCAAAGGATATGACCTCCGGGAATATCATTTTGCTGTTGATTCAGTTTTC
>JABUSW010000320.1 GCA_021443885.1 Blautia sp. | reverse complement strand
AATTGGAAACGCAGCTTTTATACCATCTGGATCGGACAGGCCTTTTCCCAGCTTTCCAGCTCTATCCTGCAGTTTGCCATCGTATGGTATCTGACAGATCAGACCGGCTCCGGACTGGTTCTTACCATGGCCATGCTGATGGGTTTTCTCCCCCAGGGTCTTCTTGGCCCCTTTGTCGGGGTCTATATCGACCGTTGGAATCGGAAACGTATCATGATCGGCGCAGATCTGGGGATTGCTGCTGTCAGCATGCTCCTGGTCTTTGGAAATGCAGACCGCCCGCTTCCTGTCGGGCTGGTTCTTCTGGTGCTGTTTTTCCGTGCCATCGGAACTGCATTTCATACGCCTACACTGGCCGCAGTCACGCCACAGCTGGTTCCGTCAGAAGAACTTACCAGATGTGCCGGTTATTCGCAGTCTCTGGAATCCATCTCCATGATTCTCAGCCCTGCCCTGGCCGCCATCCTTTATGCTCGCTGGAGTCTTGGCACGATCGTTCTTCTGGACGTCGCAGGAGCCGCCATCGCCGCTGCTATGGTGATGCTGGTATCAATTCCGCCTCACAAAGGAATGGAAAATACACAGCCCGTTCATATGCTCCGGGAGATCCGGGAAGGCATGGCAATCATTGCACAAAAAAAAGGAATCCTTGGCCTGGTGAGCGTCACAGCAATTTATACCATTGCTTTGATGCCCATCAGTGCACTGTTTCCTTTGATGAGTATGGGGCATTTTGGCGGTACCAGCACGGAAGCCGGTATCGTGGAGGTTTCTTTCTCCATCGGATTCCTTTGCGGTTCTTTAGTTTTAGGAAAATGGGGTGGAACCTCCAATAAGATCTATACGATCTTCGGTTCCTATGTGGCCATGAGCGCAGCACTCCTGGTCAGCAGCCTGCTGCCGCCTTCTGGCTTTGTTATTTTTGTCGCCATGTCTGCACTCATGGGTATCACCGGGCCTTTTTACTGGGGTATGTATACCCCGCTTCTCCAGAAAAGCTTTCCGGAAGAGTATCTTGGCAGAGTTCTGTCTCTCACCGCCAGCCTCCGCCTGATTCTCGGTCCATTGGCACTGGCTGTCTCCGGGGTGGTCACGGATGTATTCGGCGTAACGGTATGGTTTCTGGTTGCCGGAATTCTGGTTCTGATCGCCGCCGCTATTCTGATGGCGGTTCCGGTGATCCGTTCCTCCGGCATAGTCACTTCTGCAAAATCACACTCAAAACCCGACTCATTCGTCTAATTCCAGCTTTCCATTGTCCTTTTTGGGTACCTTCATATAAGGACGTTCCGGATGCCAGAAAATATATGGATTGCCAAATCCCACCTTTTCCAATGGAATCAGCCGCCGGAATTCTCCGGTTGCCTCATCCTCATCCAGCATTTTCTCAAACTGAAGGTGGCGGACATGCTTGTCCCGTTCAAAATGCTCCGGATCGGATACCTTGATGGCGCCAAATGGGCATATCATAAAACAATAGGAGCATTCATGGCAATCATCACACTGAAAACCACGGTTTCCAAAACGCGGCGGATCCTGGCTGAGGTCAATATATCCCATCATGCAATTGTCCATGCAGACATGACACTTTGGATATCTGCAAAGCTCCGGATCCCGATAGAATGCGCCTTGCGGATTCGTAGGACAAAGAAGCATGTTGGAGCAAATCATGGCCTGCAGCTGTACTTTTTCGTTCATCTCCGGATCCGGATAGATCAAAGAATCATCCCCATCATGAATCTTTTGGCTGTTTTCTACCATTTCTTTTCCAAAAGCCCGGGCCTCCGCAAAATCCACGTCATCCGGATGCCCTGCTGTATAATATGGTTTTGGCATGCCGGGCAGATACACGTCGCCATACCATCCCTTGTAGCCAATCGGAAGAAGGCCATGGTTCCGAAGATTTGGGATGACAATTGGAAAATATAAATGCGGAAGCGTGCCATGTGTATTAAACGCAAAGCAATGGGTTCCGTTCTGCATAGGCATTTTGTCTATAAAATGATGCATATTCGGCGTATCCGCTTTCCATACGGGAGATCCAAAACCAATCAGATCATAATCTTTCAGCATTTCATAGTTGGCGTCCTTCACAAGACAGCCGGTTACCTTTGCGCCTGCCTGGCGCATCCCTTCAGCGATATGTTTTGCAATGGCTAAAGTGTTGCCTGACTGCGTGTAATAAATGATCAATGCCTTCATAGAGCGTCTCCTTGTATATTCCGCCGCAAATCTCAAAAAGAATTTGCAGACCAATAAAATTGAAATCACTATTATCATATCAAACAAAGGCGATGCCCGTCAAAGGTAAAATATGCCAGACACCAATGTACCTTTTACGTTGATTTCAGTACCTTTTGCGGAACATGTTCATCTGCTGATGTCACCTTTGCTATAGTATAAGAAAAAAGAAATGATATTCTGCAAAGAGCAGAATATCAGGAAGGAGACACTTATGAAACATATAAATGCAGCATTGCTTTTGGCCGGCTGTGTGATTCTTGCTTTCGGAGCCGGCGTCCATGCAGAAGAGACTGATCTGCTCACGCTCCCGGCGGCAGAAGCAGCATTTACCGAAGGAGAGGGAGTAAGTCCCGGCAATGAAAAGGAAGCTACCGTTTATGATGAAGCGGTTGGCATGATCCGGTCAGCTGCAGAGGGAACGGAGATCACCTATGTGGTTCCGGAAAACGTGGATGGGGAATACGACGTATACTTGACCGTATCCAAAACCCTGGCAGCTTTTTCATCCCAGCCCTTTGTATTTCAGATTGGCAGCGGAGAAGAATTCTCTGTTCCGGTGGATCTGCAGGTGCCGGCAGATTCCCCTGCATCGTATACAAAAGATGGCGCTGTTGATACCGGTACTATGACGGATACCGGACGATTTCTGATTCAGAATTCTGCTGCTTTGAAAAGCGGCGACTCCATCGTTGTAAAATGTGTCTATGGTTGTAAGGCTCCCAATCTTTGCGGCATGGCCTTCCCATATGTTGGGGATGTGATATTGGCACCGGCAGGAGCAGAAGTAGAGACAGGCTATGACTATACGGTAAAAAAGCCGGCTGATCCAGACCCTTCAGACCCATTATCGGGACTCAATATTATTTGGCTTGGCTCTTCTGTAACTTACGGAGCTCAGGCAGCCGGGCATTATTCCATGGTGGACGCAATTGCCGAGAATCATCCCGGAACAGTATGCGAGAAATATGCCATAAGTGCAACAACTCTTGTAAACAGCGGCCCGAGCTCTTATGTGGAGCGTCTGAAGCTGATCCCCAAGGACCGTACACCGGACCTTTTAATCGTACAGCTTTCTACCAATGATGCCACCACCGGAAAACCCATGGGGGAAATTGCAGAAGGTACGGATATGGCTGATTTTGATGATACGACCATCAGCGGAGCCATCGAAACGATCATTGCATATGCACAGGAGACTTTTGGCTGCCCGGTCGTATTCTATACCGGAAGCTACACCGAAAAGGAAAACTACGATGTGATGGTAGATACGCTTTTGAAGATCCAGGAAAAATGGGGCATCGGAGTCATCGACATGTTCAACAACGAAGAGATGACAGCCATCTACGGAACAGATCTTTACAATGAATATATGTGTGATGAAGTTCATCCATTCAAAAAAGGTTATGTGGAATGGTGGACACCTGTATTTGAAGCATATCTCAGTGAATTTCTTTGAACCCCATCATCCCCCTGTGACGATGGTATGTTTTACTTTTTCTGAATTCGAAAGGCTACCTCTTACCGAGGTAGCCTTTTTTGTGTACTCTTTTTCTGTAACTGAACGAGAAAAATCCCAACTCTACAAGTATATGCAAGCTCCTCCTTCTACACAATCTTATACCAATCAAAGGATGCTTTATTTTCGCTTTCATCGCCATTTGCAGATGCAAACATACCAATCATTGTTCCACACATGCATCCTACATGCTCAGGATTTATTACAACTCCATCAAATCTGGTAAGCAATGTCATTTCCTCTTTATTTGGACCATAAGATACTGTCCAGTCCTCTCCCTTCATTGCGACTTCAATAACAACATCGGTATTATCGTAGTCTACAGTCGCTACCACATGAGGTTTTGTACTGCTCTTGAAATCCGGGAACCAGGGAAAGCTCTCAACCTCCGAAGTGTATGCCACGGCCCGAAGTACCTGTTTACTATCTATCAAAGCTCTCTCAATAACAAGCTCATGGTTTAATGCCTGTACTACAGCAAGACCGGCAGTCTCATTATTCTTTGGCACAAAAGTCATCTGACAAGAAACCGTCTGATTCATATTAATCTGACGCTGTCCTAAAAATGCTGCGAATTTTTCTGTAGATTTCTCTTTTCCAAACACTTTCTCAAGTTCTGTGACAAGCGGCTGTTTTACACAGTTAAGATAAAGCCTGGAATCCTTGATCTCATGTATTTTCTCATAATGTCTGCCGTAAAATACCCACTCCAGCTCAAGCTTCTCATCCTCAAAGTCATAAAAGTTTTTCTTTGGTTCAAACTCTGTCCATGGAAGCTCCGGTGCATCATACTCCGGCTCAACCTTACCCGTTTCTGGCGAAAATAGCGGCCATCCACGTTCCCAGATAACAGGGCAGATAAAAGTCTCCCGACCAAGGTTTTTGGCAACACCATCCACCAGTCTTGAACCAAGCATTACTGCATACCACTGACC
>JABUSW010000191.1 GCA_021443885.1 Blautia sp. | reverse complement strand
AGCGCATTTGCTTCTTTGGCCGTGCCTTCGCCTGCCGATTCCGTACCTTCGCCGTTGTCGCCGGCTGCAAGCGCATCTGCTTCGCCCGACGATTCCGCACCTTTTCCTGTTTCGTTCTTTACAGTGTCGATTCCCGGTTTATCTTTGTCTTCTTTATCTTCTTTATCCTTCTCTTCCGGAAAATCTACGTTTTCGCTGGTTCCTTCTAATTCTTCTTCCTTGCTTTGCTTCTGGGCCTTAGTAGCTTCGTTCTGGCCGCAGCCGGATGCCAACATAGTGAAAAGGAGGATTCCGGTCAGAATCCTCACTGTTTTTTGCTTCATATCATAATCCTCTGTAATCTTTTGCAATGCTCTTAATATATTCGCGATATGCCTGCGCTGTCTTCTTTGGTTTTGCCAGGAATACATCTTTTCCCATAGCAGTCAGCCAGCCGAAAAACATGGCGTTATCCTGATGATTCACCGTAACGACAAATTCACCATCAAACTTTTCCTTATATCTGGCTGCTTTTCCAAAGTAGCGCTCCACTTCATCCCGAACGGTATTTTTGCACAGCAATTTCATCTGTTTCTTTTCCGAATTGCCGGAAGCATTGGATCCATCGTAAGTAAAATATGCATCCGCTGGCAATTCCCGATCTGCAGATTCCTCTGCAGCCAACGCTCTCTCGGAAGGTCCTTCCTCTGGCAGGCTTACATATACCTGATTATCATCACTCTGGTAATCATCTTGCGCAGCCTTCTTATACAAAGCGTCAGCTTCGGTTGCTGCTGTCCCATGCTGTGTTCCTACTGACGCATTCCGCTCGTCTCTCTGCACAAGATTGTCTCCCACATTTGCCAGGAGATCATCTTCGCTCGCGCTTCTCAGGTAATATCCACCATTTCTCCCCCGCTGGTAGCAAATATCCATTCCGAAACTGCGCAGAACCTCAAAGTCATCATAGATACTTTTCCTCTCTGCCTTAATTCCCAGAACAGCCAGCGCGTCTAAAATCTGCTGCATACTGATCAGATGGTCCTCCCCAGTACCATTTAACAGTCTGATCAAATACAGAATCTTCGCCTTCTGATTATTTGATTTCGCCATTCTTTTCCCCTTATTTTCAATATTCTGTTATGCTGATGTTGAGGGCAAACAGGATCCGCCCTCGAGGAACACCACGCAGGGGCACGAATTTCATGTTCCCGCAATGGTATCTTACAATTATTGCATCAAAAGATAACGAAAAGGTGTCAAAAGTGTTACTTTCGGCACCTTAACGGCTAAATGAACACCGTATTTCGGATTATCCTTATAATTATCTCTGTAAAAATTATTATACATACCGCCTATATTGATTTCAAGTACTTTTCATTTACTAAATTTTACAAATTTGTGACGTCAAATCGCAATCCAGAAAAGGATTCACGGAACTGCAAAAGGATTACTGCATCCGGCGGAGGTGCACCAGGCTCGAAAAGAATCCACGTAACTGCAAAAAAATTACCGCATCCGGCAGCGGAGGTGCGTCAGGCTCGAAAAGGATTGGTTAAATAGCAAAAGAATTACCCCCGAAGAAATCGGGGGTAATTCAAACCGAACTGTACAATACACAGAAAGCATCATATAAAAATTTGATTACAGTGTCAAAACACGTTTCCCACGATGTGCTTGCACATGAGTGGGTAAATGTGTTATTGACACTTTTGACATCCTGTCCAATTATCAGTACATGCCAACGCCGTTGCGTCTGCCAAAGTAGATCACGAAAGCTCCCAGCATCATAAGAATGGTACCAAATATGGTATAGAGATAAATGCCGTGTCCGCCGCTTTGCGGAAGTGCATAGTGAAGATGGTTCGCAATGGTCAAAGTGAAAGTATTTTCATCCAGTTTCCACATGTAAGGTGTGGTGGTAAGGTCATTACCATCTTCATCACACAGACGAACCGTAAACTTCTCATTCTGTGAATCCCAACTGATCTGGAAGTAAATCTTTTCGTCCAGAAGAGTACATCCAACCGGAGCCAATGTTTCTTCCAGAAGGTAGATTCCTTCTTTCATATCTTTCAATTCTTTGTAATCACCGGTAGTACCATTGATGATCGCAAAGTTTTCGTAACCTTCTACGACTTCATACTTCTCTTGGCCCGAAGGAACCGTTCCTTCTTTGCGTTTGGAAAGCCGGAATTTTGCACCTTCCACCTCGTTGTTATCCAGCGTAATTTTACGAAGGTCCATTTCCGTCAATACATATTCATTGGAAGTCTCAATATCAGCCACTCTCTTGCCATCCCATGCATAATCGCCGCCATAGAATTTCTCCCAGGCATTGGCATTCTGCACCTGCAGCTGGCCTTGATCATTCAAACTGAGCTTGTTGCCGCTTCCATATTTGATTCCATCGCCGCGAATATCATCGTCGGAATAGAAATAGGTATTCATGTACGTTGCCACCGGTTTTCCGGAAAGGCTGTTGATATAATCAACGAATTCCAGTTCCTGCGACATGGTAAGTTTTTCATTGGTATAAACCAGATAACCGTAATCCATTGTCAGCTTAGCAATCAGAAGCTTGTTCTCACCATTCTGCCAGGTGGAATATGTGGATCTATCCAGTTCTGTAACAGCAGGCTTGCCCTCTGCGAAATTCCAAAGGGTGTCGTCCACTTCCTGATCTTCGTTGAAGCCTCTTCGGATCGTGCCATATCCGTTCACGGTCTCGCCACTCTCTGTCACCTTGTAGATACCGGTGGAAATGCCTTCCATTCTCCATACAAAGGTGTATTCGCCTGTTTCTTTCAGCTGCTCCGATGTCAGGTTGTCCAGATCCAGAAGGTTGCCATCTGCATCCATGATCTGAATTGCATCTGCATAAGACAGCGGCGCATTTGCTTTCGCACTCAAAGCAATCTGATAAGTATCCTTCAAAGCAACCACCTGCTCCAGTGTAAGGCCCTTAAAGGTCTTGCTTAAAGAGATTCTCGGCACATTGTGCGGTGGCGCAAAGTTCTTATAATCCAGATAGAATACGATCTTCTCCGGATCGGATCCCGGAATGACTCTGGAGTCTACCGATACAAGACAGGACTCCTTATCGTCACAAAGATGTACCACATTAAAGCTTACGACTTCCTGAACAACGGAACCGTCGATCTTGGTAATGCGGGTAATGATCTCAAATTTGATCTTATGAGACTGGGAATCTGTAATATATCCTTCCGGAGCTTCCGTCTCCTTGAGATAAGCGACCAGCTCATACTTCTGCTGCGTCAGGTCATCCGGATTGGAATAATTCAGGTCCTCCTTGAAATCATCTCCCTTAATGGTGATGTCGAACTTGCCGTCCGAACCGGAAACGGTCTCATCGTACCAGGTAACGACCTCCGATTCCCCTGTTCCGGACACAACCTTCTTGATATCCAGCGCTTTTGTAAGCTCCTCATCTGTATAGATCTTAAATTTCGCACCCTCCAGCGGATTTCCATTCTGATCGGTCTTGGTTCCTTCCATTGGAAGCTCAAAGTAAGCTACATTTGGAATCAGCGGTTCTTTTCCAATTGGTGCCTCGATAGGCTCCCATGCACCGCCTCGTTCCTGTCTCTCCAGCGTGTAATCTCCGTTGGCAACAGTAATTCTGTATAAAACGTCCTCTACGAGGTAACCACGTGGAACCTTCGTTTCCTTCAGAAGATATACGCCATCGTAATACTTGCCGAGATTAACCACTCCATCTTCTCCGGATTCGTAATTCCCAAGGTCATAGGTCACACCGTCAAGCACTCTGCTGATATTGAATTCTGCTCCAGCCAGCGGTTTCCCTGTTTTGGAATCCACTTTTCGCACATCAATGTCTACCGGTATTGCATCCACCGGAACCATATGTGCTCCCGGAAGTGTATATTCCATGAAGCAGTTGGAGTCTGTCGCACCACGTTCCATCCAAAGAATTGTCAAGGAATGTTCTGCATTTCTGTCATAGTCTGCATTCTCGATATACGCTGTCGGATCCGCATTGTATTTCTGCATCTCTGCAGCATTTCCATTAATTCCAAGAACATACGGCCACAGGTCTGTATCCACACGTACCGGCTGGTGCACACCACCTGCGTCGGCAACTACGGTACCGCAATTATCCGCCTCTGCATCCAGGATTACCCACAAATCGTCATCACCGGTAAAGTACCAGCTTAACGGTCCCACATATTCGCCGATTTTAAACACGATCTTATATTTCATTCCGAAGTAATCATTATGCACACCGCCCTCGCCGGGACCATTGGAATACGTACTCTTGTTATTCGCATAATCCAGATACTTCGCATTGTAATCCTGATGATTCGGATTGATCAGATTATCCAGCGGGAAGAAGTCGATACTGGTATCCGGAATCGGACCTTTCCCCTTATAATAATCCGTCTTCTGATTCGGAGGGGTTTCCTCCTTGACATTGGTAACGATGGTGCCATGGGTATCTTTCACATAAGAAAGAACATTGTTGTCACCGGTCTGGGTAAAGCCCAGAGAATATCCAGTCAAATGATAATTACCGGTTACGCCGGAATCCTTGAAGACACCCGGATCTACCAGACCGCCATTCATAATCAGATACTGGGTGGTTGGATTGTATCCCTGGATCAGGTTGCTGGTGATTTCTCCTTCGTAACCCTTACCATAATCATGGTTTCCGTCGGATTCCATATCCCATGCCTGATAGCGGTTGGCTTCATTGGTATAT
>JABUSW010000096.1 GCA_021443885.1 Blautia sp. | reverse complement strand
ATCGACCACGGCAAAACGCTTCTCACGAAAGCGCTGACCGGTGTGGACACTGACCGCCTTGCGGAGGAAAAAGCCCGGGGCATCACCATCGAGCTGGGGTTTGCCCGGATGAACCTGGATCCGGAGACCTCCGTTTCCATCGTCGACGTTCCCGGCCACGAAAAATTTGTGAAGACGATGATGGCCGGAGCTTCCGGCATCGATGCCGCTCTTCTTCTGATTGCAGCAGACGATGGGATCATGCCCCAGACCAGAGAACATCTGGATATTCTGAGGCTTCTCAGAGTCTCCCGCGGAATCCTTGTCATCACCAAATGCGATCTTGTGGAGGAATGCCGTATTTCGGAAGTCAGATCACAGATACAGGAGCTTGTCCGCGGAAGTTTCCTGGAAAACGCCCGAATTGTCTGCGTGTCTGCTCACACAGGAGCAGGTATTCCGGAACTGAAGGAGGCCATGCGGGCTCTGCTTCCTGAGATTCGCCGCCGCAGTACAGATCTGCCCTTCCGGCTTCCTGTGGACCGGGTATTTCAGATCGAGGGGTTCGGAACGATCGCTGCCGGAACTCTGACGGAGGGCCAGGTATCTGCCGGTGATCCGGTATCCCTGTTTCCCGCTGATCTCTCCGGTTCCTTAAGAGCCATCCAGAATCACGGCGAGGAGATTCCGACCGCACAGGCCGGCATGCGCACCGCAGTTCGTCTCAGCAGCAATCTTCGGGAACATGTTTCCCGGGGCTGCTTTCTGGCAGAACCGGATTCCATGCTCACCTCCTGCTGTCTGGACGTCTTTCTGGAGATCACAGAGAACTGCCCATATACGATCCGCAATTCCTCCAATCTGCATTTCTTTCACGGAACGAAAGAGATCACCTGTAAGCTCCGACTTCTGGCAGCTGATGCACTGACTGCGGGCCAAAGCGGATATGCACAGCTCCTCACGGATTCCCCGGTCTCCTCACGGAACGGAGACCGCTTTCTGCTGCGCTTCTTCTCCCCTGTTCTCACCGTCGGAGGCGGTGTGATTCTGAACGGCTCTTCCAGAAGAGGAAAGAGAAATCACGCCCCGTTTCTGCGGAGATTGGAATTGTTCAACAGTGACGACTGGAGAGAAGGCCTCCTCCAGCGGTTTGAGGATGCAGGACTCAGTCCCTTGGATGGAACAACCCTCCGAAAAATATGCAATCTTGGCAAAGAACCCTTTATCCGTGCGGTGGAGGAATGGACAGCTCAGGAGATCCTTGTCGAACTGCTGCCCGGTGCCTTCTGCACCCGGAACGCTCTTCTTCGAAAGAATGAACAGGTCCAGGAGCTTCTCTGTGAATATCACAAAAAATATCCGCTGCAGCCGGGTATGCCTGCAGCGGAACTGAAACAGCGACTCTTCACAAAGGACAGTGCTGCTGCCCTCTCCCGGATGATAGCGGAGGGATCCGTCATCTCGGAGGGACAATATCTTCATCTGCCGGGTTTTGCTCCGGTCTTTACTCAGGAGCACAAGATCATGCAGAGAAAGCTTCTCCACTACTATAAGGATGCCGGATTTCTGGCTCCCGACAGGACGGAGACCGATCGGAAGTTTGCGCACAGGCAGCCTTACTATTCACAGGTTCTCGCAAACATGCTTCTCAATCGGCAGCTCCTTCCCCTGTCTCCTGTCCATATCGTGCATCCAGAGTGCGAGGCTGCTGCCCGAGAGATCTTCTTTCGGCTGTTTGAGACCAGAGAAACAGTCACTCTGGCGGATTTCAGAGATGCTGCACAGATTTCCCGAAAGTATGCTCAGCTGTTTCTGGAGTACTGGGACCATCAAGGTTACTGCCGCAGGATTGGTAATTCCCGGATCCTGATCAGTTCCTTCCGTTCTCCATAGCCCCGCAGCCGAAATGATCACACCTGAGACAACGTCTGCTCTCCTGGCAGGCCTCCGGCCAGGACATCTCCTTCTCCACCGGCTCGAAATCCAGCCTTCTCACCTTGGCAGAACGCTCGGTGAGGTTCACGCGGCCGATACTCCTGCGCTCATTCTCTTTTGGTGCCGGAGCCTTTATCTCGTTCGGTGTCGTGTGGTGATAGCCCAGATAGCGGTCAATATTCAGAGCCGCAACCTTGCCGGCCCCGATGGCTTTAATGACCGTTGCCGGTCCGAACACGCAGTCACCGCCGGCAAAGACACCATCAAACTCAGGAATATTCGTCTTTGACGTGGTTCCGAAGGTCTTTCTACGCTCATGTACGTTGTACTCAGCAAACGGTCCAGACACAATATCCTGCCCAATGGCAAGAAGAATGATCTGTGCCTCCAGAGTGATCTCTTCCTTATCCACGGCGTTGGACACGGAGGGTCTTCCTCCGCGGTCGTACTCCCCGATGATCTGAGGCTGTGCAACAAAACCGCAGACCTTTCCCTCACAGTCTCCGAGAGCCCGGACCGGTGCGTGCATCAAAAGAAGCTCCACTCCCTCCTCGATGGCACCCTGAATCTCGGATGGCAATGCCGTCATATCCTCCTGTCTTCGCCGGTAAACGATGGTGACTTCCTCAGCGTTGCAGCGCATCGCTGAGCGGGCCGCATCCATGGCAACGTTACCACCGCCGACGACAACCACCTTTTTACCGGAATAATCCGGTATCCTTCCGTTTCCGATCTCCCCAAGCATATCCACAGCAGAGCTGACTCCCTGCAGATTCACGCCCTCCATGCGCAGTGTTTTTCCGGTCTGCGCACCGATGGCAAGATAGACCGCGTCATAGTCCTCACGGAGCTGATCCATTGTAATATCTTTTCCGATTGCTGTATTGAGATGTACGGTGATGTCGCCTGCATGCAGTACAGCACGGATATCCTGATCAAGGCGATCCTTAGGAAGTCGATAATTAGGAATCCCATACCTGAGCATGCCGCCCAGCTCCGCTCTCTCTTCGAAAACAACTACCTTATGGCCCATTAGCGACAGGAAATATGCGGCAGTCAGTCCGGAAGGACCTCCACCCACTACAGCGATTGTTTTTCCTGTCGAAACACCACATTCCGGTGTCTTCACCTGATCCGCCGGCATGGTATCTACCGCATATTTCTTGATGCCTCGGATATTGATGGGAGCATCCAGAAGCCCGCGGCGACATCTCTCCTCGCAGGGATGCTCGCAGATGAACGCACAGGCGGTTGGGAATGGATTGTCCTGCCGGATAAGATTGACAGCATCGGCAGTCCTACCCTCTCCCACCAGAGAAACATAACCTGGCACATCCACATTTGCGGGACACATAGAGATGCAGGGAACTTTCTGTGCGATGCCCTCCTGGCATTTCCTCTTCAGGATGTGACTGAGATACTCCTCTTTCAAAGAATCCGTACTGTGTCTGATTACACGGCCGGCATCATATCCGATGGCACAGTCGGCGGTATCCGCAATGATTTCGGCAAGACCCTGGATCTCCTCAAAAGTCTCCATGGAGGCCGTGCCGTTTAGCACGGTCTCCATCAACTTCTCCAGCTGTTTCAGACCGTCCCGGCACGGCACACATTTTCCACAGCTCTGGCTGACGCAGTCCCGGAGATATGCCGTAAGAATAGAGATCGGGCAGGAACCCGTTGGAGTCGTGTGTACTCTCTTTTCAAAACTGTCCAGAAAAACAGACATTTTATTATTTATTTGAATATTCAGCTCATCTGGCTGTAAGATCGTTGTTTCGTTCATGAAAAACCTCCTGTTCCACTTCCCGGTTTATCTCTTCTGATGTATCCTGTTACCAGGCGAAAATTGTCCGGCCAGGCCGAAGTGATCAAAGTCATGCCGTATCTCTCTGCCAGCTCTATGGCCTGGACTGTAGGTACGGACTTGCTGATAAGCAGGGGGATTCCGGCGAAAATCACCTTGCTCATCATGTCCAGCGGCACTCTCCCGCTGGTAAACATGGCCAGATCTCCGAGCGGAAGCCTCTGGATCAAGGCTGAACCGATGGCCTTATCCAGCGCATTGTGTCGGCTGATGTCCTCACAGCTGACCAGAATCTCTCCCTGTTTCCCCACAAGCATACACCTGTGAGTACCCCATGTTCTATTATGTATGGAGGAACCTGCTGAAAAATGCTCGATTGCAGAGAAAATGTCCTCAGCTGTAAAAGAATGTGAAGGAAGCGGATTTGTGAGCAGCGGCTCCATACTATCCCGTTCCGGCATCACCTCTGCCACCGTTCCATCTTCGTTTATGGTCAGTTCCTTAATATCCTCCACCGACCGGATCAATCCCTCTGTGAAGAGGTGCCCTGTCACAAGCTCCCTCAGCTCCCGGGGAGTACATACGATCTCTGCGAGATGGCGATGGCCGAAGACCAGCCGGAGCGGATGCTCCGTAATGACGAGGTCCTCCTCCTCTGTTCTCTCTCCGTCGGGATAGATCCGAATGATCTTCACAGGGCAAAAAATATCTATTTGATGATCGTTATCGTTTCGTTTCATCTTCTGCTCTATGCCTCCCTTATAACTGCACCAAGAATATATGATATCACATTCCCAAAATGCAGTTCTCTTCTTTTTCTATCAGCTTTTAGCTGGCATCGTTGCGTATCACTTTCACTAAATAATTTCGCGAATATATCTATGGATACACTGGTAAATTCCCCGAACATCATTGAGATCATACCACGGGATGTTCCGATATTCTGCCGGCAACGAAAAATCAGACGCCAGGCATATCCATGTATCCGGCAGACAGACCGGCAGATTGCCGTTCTCCTT
>JABUSW010000242.1 GCA_021443885.1 Blautia sp. | reverse complement strand
TGCAACAGCTGATCAGAAGGTTCGTGAAGCAATTGCAAAATGTATCGACTTTGATTCTCTTGCAATGGTTGGTACAGCCGGAACAGGCACAAAGGCTATGAGCTACGCATCTGCAAATACTCCATACTTTAACGGAATCGTAACAGATGAAGACAGAGTACAGGACATCGAAGGCGCAAAGGCACTCCTTGCAGAGGCTGGTTATGCAGATGGACTGGATCTGGTGATCCTTGGAACACAGGATTCCGTTCCTACCTATACCGTTATTCAGGAATGCTGCCGTCAGGCTGGTATCAATCTTGAGATCCAGACTCCGGATATCCCATCCTTCGTAGGCGCTGCATTCGGCGGCGAATATGATGTAATCGTTGTTGGTGACTGGTTCGTGAACAGAAATCCATCTATCGTATGCTTCCTGCAGCAGGCAAACATCGATTCCGGTTTCGTTATCGGTGGACCAAAGGTTACAACACCTGAAATCGATGCTATGATTCAGGAAATCATCAAAGCAGAAGATACAGAAACAGGTAAGGCAAAGCTTGCTGAGCTTGAGACCGTTATGAAAGAACAGGCTATCCAGTATGACCTGTATCCGGAAATGAAAGCTTACGTTATCCCGGCTGACTTAAAGGGCGTATCTACTATCGAAAGAGGTTTTGCTGATATTACAACCCTTTACAAATAATTTGCAATATCCTCTGATAGAATCAGAAATTATTGGCACTGTGGAGGATACTCCACAGTGCCATTTTGTCTTAAGTGTAGAAAATAAGGGAGAGACGAGATGTTAAATTATATTGTAAAACGTATTCTTTTGCTGATCCCGATTCTTCTCGGCGTTTCAGCGATCATCTTTGCATTGAAAACATTTACACCCGGTGATCCGGCCCGTCAGATTCTTGGAAACAATGCTACACAGGAACAGATCGATGCCAAGAGAGATGAGCTTGGATTAAATGATCCTGTTATTGTACAGTATGTGAAATACATCGGCGGCGTATGCCGCGGTGATTTCGGGGATTCCTATCGTACGGGAGAACCGGTTCTCAAAGAGATCCTTCCGCGTATCGGAACCTCTGCAAAAATTACATTCGGTGCCGTTATCATCGGCGCATTGATCGGTATTATTCTTGGTATTATTTCCGCTCTGAAGAAATATACCTGGATCGACTCACTGGTACTGGTGGTATCCATGTTCTTCCAGTCGGTACCGGAGTTCGTAGTAGCTCTGGTATTGATCATGATCTTTGCGGTAAAGCTGCATTTACTGCCGGCTACCGGTATTGAGACCGCAGCAGGATATATCCTTCCGATGTGCTGCGTTGGTCTTTCATCTGTAGCAAGTTATACCCGTATTACCAGATCTTCCATGCTGGAGGTTCTTGGTGAGGATTATATCCGTACCGCAAGATCCAAGGGTCAGACAGAGGGCAAGATCGTATGGAGCCATGCACTTCGGAATGCCATGATTCCGGTTGCGCAGTCCATCGGTACCAACCTGGGAAACGCCATCGGCGGTGGTATGGTTCTGGAGACGGTATTCTCCGTTCCCGGTGTTGGTAAATATATCGTAGACTCCATTACTCAGAGAAATTATCCATCGGTTCTTGGCGGCGCACTGATTCTTGCCTTTATTTTGACAATTATCAATCTGATCGTCGACATCAGCTTCGTTTTGATTGACCCGCGTCTGAAAACAACGATTATTTCCGGCGGCGCAAAAAAAGCGAAAAAAGCAAAAGAAGCATAAGGGAGGGAAAGAATAATGGCTAAAATGCATACTCCCGCAATGGAGAAAATTGAAAGAAAAAATGCAAAACGTAAAAAACCGGTAAAATCCACACCGGCATATGAGTCCTGGAAACGATTCAAACGTAACCCGACGGCGCTGATCGGTCTGGTAGTGGTATGTATTCTTGTGCTGATTGCAATTTTTGCTCCTCTGATCGCACCTTATGATTACCAGGTGCAGGACTATACCGCTATGATGCAGAAACCGAGCGCAGCGCATCTGTTCGGAACCGATAACTTTGGACGTGATATTTTCAGTCGTTGTATCTATGGAGCACGCTACAGTCTTCTGATCGCGCTGTTTTGTACCATTGCGGCTTTGTTTTCCGGCGGCCTTCTTGGAATCATCGCAGGTTACTTCGGAGGAAAAGTAGATACGATCATCATGCGTATTATGGATATCTTCCAGGCAGTACCAATGATCATGATGGCTATGTGTATCGTGGCCGTTCTTGGAAATGGTATTCCGCAGCTGGTAGCAGCTATCATGTTTGCTTCCATGCCTACCATGGCCAGAAATAACCGTGCCGCTATTCTGCGTGTACGAGGCAGCGATTATATCGAGTCCTCGGAAGCAATCGGCGTAGGGCAGGTTCAGATGATCTTAAAACATATGATTCCGAACGCAGTGGGCGTTATGATCATTTACTTTGTTGGATTCCTTGCAGTATCCATTATGATGATGTCCTCTATGAGTTATATCGGTGTTGGTCTTGCAGCTCCGACTCCGGAGTGGGGTCTGATCCTGAACGATGGTAAAGCATATATGACTACAGCACCGTACATGATGTTGTTCCCGGCTCTGATGATCATGATTACCTGTTTCGCATTCAACCTCATGGGTGATGGCCTTCGTGATGCATTTGACCCGAGACTGAAATAAGGAGAATCTGAACATGCGTGAAAGTATTTTAAAAATTAAAGATCTGGTCATTCATTATGAGACCGATGAAGAAGTTGTAGAAGCGGTAAATAAAATTGATATCGACCTTGGTAAAGGAGAGGTTCTTGGTCTCGTAGGAGAGACCGGTGCCGGCAAGACGACGACAGCTCTTGGTATCATGGGACTTCTTCCTCCGAAGGTTGGACATGTTATACAGGGATCCATCCTTTTGAATGGAGAAGATCTGCTTCAGAAAACACCGAAGGAAATGCGGGAAGTGCGCGGAAAAAAAATCAGCATGATCTTCCAGGATCCTATGACAGCGTTGAATCCGGTTAAGACAGTCGGCGATCAGATAGCAGAGGTTGTTTATCTTCACAACAAATGCTCGAAAGCAGAGGCTTTAAAGAGAGCACAGGAAATGCTGGCAATGGTTGGTATCGTGCCGGAACGTTACAAGGATTATCCGCATCAGTTCTCGGGCGGTATGAAACAGCGTATCGTAATCGCCATCGCGCTGGCCTGTGAGCCGGATCTTCTGATTGCGGACGAACCGACAACGGCTCTTGACGTTACGATTCAGGCACAGATCCTGGATATGATGCGGAAGCTGCAGAAGGAAAAAGGAACCTCTATGATCCTGATCACACACGACCTGGGTGTTGTTGCAGAAATGTGCGACCATTGCGCAGTTATGTATGGCGGCGAGATCGTTGAGTTTGGTAAGGTGGAAGATATTTTTGATGATCCGAAGCATCCGTACACCAAGGCGCTGTACAGATCGATTCCGTCACTGGATCAGGATGTAGAGAGACTTCATGTTATTCCAGGTATGGTATGTGATCCTGCAAATCTTCCGGATCATTGTACTTTCTGTGACCGCTGCGAAGAAAAAATGGAAATGTGTGACAAGCATGACCCCATCATGATGGAGGTTGGTCCGGGACACATCGCAAAATGTTTTAAATACAGCAAGACATGGGAGGAGAAATAAATGAACGGAAATAATCTGATCGAAGTTAAAAATCTGAAAAAATATTTCTCTACACCACGTGGAATGCTCCATGCAGTAGATAACGTTACTTTCAATATTGAAAAAGGGAAGACCATCGGTATCGTAGGTGAGTCCGGCTGCGGTAAGTCCACACTGGGCAAAACGCTGATGAGACTTCACAATCCCACCTCCGGTGAAGTGAAATTCCATGATGCGGATATTGCCAGCATGGATATCAAAGAATTCAAGAAAAATTATCGTTCCAACATCCAGATGATCTTCCAGGATCCATATGCTTCTTTGGATCCTCGTATGAGCGTCCTTCAGCTGGTTGCTGAACCTATTAAGGTAAATAACAAAAGCCTCAGCAAAGATCAGGTAACCAAAAAAGCGCAGGAAATGATGGAGCTGGTAGGTCTGGCAAAACGTCTGGAAGGGTCTTATCCTCATGAGCTGGATGGAGGACGCCGTCAGCGTATCGGTGTTGCCCGTGCACTTTCTCTGAATCCGGAATTTATCGTCTGCGATGAGCCGGTTTCAGCTCTGGATGTATCCATTCAGGCACAGATTCTGAATCTTTTACAGGATCTTCAGAAGGAACGCGGACTTACCTATATGTTTATTACCCATGATATGTCGGTAGTAAAACATATCTCGGATGACATTGCGGTTATGTATCTGGGACAGATGATCGAGAAATGTCCTGCAAACGAAATCTTCAAGAACACCATTCATCCATATTCACAGGCGTTGCTGTCTGCGATTCCGATTCCGAATGTACATCTGAAGAAAGAACGTATGGTTCTGAAGGGAGAGCTTACTTCTCCGATCAATCCGAAGCCTTGCTGCCGTTTTGCGGCTCGTTGTCCATATGCAACAGACAAGTGCTTTGCAGAGGAACCGGTACTTCGCGAACTGAAACCTGGACATTCTGTGGCATGTCATTTTGCTGAGAAGTTTGTGAAATAAGCATCCGCAAAAGGTCAATTTTGAAACAATTTTGTTGCCTTTTTCAGGGAGAGTTATGCTGCCTGACTGGTCAAAATATCCAGAGTAAAACAGCATTCACGGATTTGTTCCGGTCGGGC
>JABUSW010000308.1 GCA_021443885.1 Blautia sp. | reverse complement strand
TTTGCGTATATTTACGTAGATTTACATGAAATCGGGCAAAATCAAATATAAGAGAAAGAGGGCAAAAAGCCTTGAAAAACAAGGGTTTGGAGGCTTTTGAAGGGTTATGAGACGATGATAAAAATCCTATTCGTATGCCACGGCAACATCTGCAGGTCGCCGATGGCTCAGTATGTTTTGCAGGACATGGTTAACAAGCGGCATCTTGAATCATTGTTCGAAATTGATTCGGCTGCAACCAGTACGGAAGAGATTGGTAACGGTGTGCATTACGGCACAAGATCCAAGCTGAAGCAGGCTGGAATACCTTGCGGGAATCATAAGGCAAGGCAATTATCGTGGCGTGATTATGATGCCTATGATTTCTTTATCGGGATGGATGAATGGAATCGCCGTAATATGAGACGGATGCTGAAAGGAGATCCGGAGGGTAAGGTAAGCTTGCTTTTGGATTATACTGCAAGACAAAGGGGTATTGCAGACCCATGGTATACCGGGAATTTTGATGAAACATACAATGACGTGGTAGAGGGATGCGAGGCTTTTATCAATTATCTGGTGCGATCTGCCAGGTTATAACCATCCTGATTGGTCGCCGTTTTATTACAATGCAGATAATCCTGTTTTACACAGCACGATAAAAGAAATAACGGGTTGATTATTATGGTAGAATGACGGAGCCGGGCGAAGTGTAATTGCTTATGTAAACAAATAAATATGTATCGTGATTTATGAGTAAAAGATACGACAGAAAAGGACTGTTTATACAATTTATGTCTTTTGGAGAGATAAAACAGTGGATTGAATTTTTAATCTCTGCGTATAAGTTTTTATATTGTGGCAGGAAACAGTCCTTTTCGGTTGTCTGATTTTCTCGAAGTTTTACGAACGATTTTGCTTTACTTCCAAAAGTATCATACGTTATAGTTAAAACACATTCTTAGTATTCTATAGAAAAGAGCCTCAATAACAGGTTGTCTTTTTTATCTTAACGGGCAAATCGCCCAGGATTTCACAAAGAAAGAAGGAAAATCGAATATGGGTATGACGTATGAAGCTTTTGTGGAAGCAATCCGGCAGGACATTCTGGAAAATACCGGGCTATCAAAAGAAAATGTGTTTTTTGAAGAAAAGGGAGGTCGGTACGGTAATGGTGGCGACCGGCTTTATATTCAGTTTGAAGAAACGGAAGAGAATAGAGAATTATGCGGGCTCTATGTGTCGGAGTTGTACGAATTGTATCAGGATGGAAAAAGCGTTCATAGCCTGACATGCAAAATACTGGATGAAATTGAACATATTCAAGGACTGGGATACATAGACAATATTAGAAAGATTGGTTCTTATGAAGATGTGGTAAAATCACTGTTTGTCAGAGTAATTAACTGGGACAAGCACAAAGAAGAGCTGGCAGAGTGTATTTATCGCCAGATTGGTGACGTTGCCCTTGTTTTATATATGAAGGTAGGAGAGGATGATGGTTGTCTCGTCAGTTTTAAGATCCGAAGAGATTATCTGGAACGTTGGAAAGTCGATGAGATTGAAATCTTTGAAACAGCAATGGAGAACACGAAGCAACTCGCAAACCCCAGGATTTATTTTTGGGAAAAAATGCTGTATGATGAGTACTATACAGGGGAAGAGTTTCTTGAAAAAGATCTGACACTGAACCAGGATGCAATTGGGAATTGTCTGAGCACAACTGCGAAAACCAATGGAGCGATCGCCGTTTTTCTGCCAGGTGTTGCTTATCGTTTGGGGGAACTGATGGATGCTGATTTTTATATGGTATTTACCAGTATTCATGAAGTGATGATTCACGATGATCGATTGGTCGATGCCCAGACGCTTAGGGAAATCCTTAAAGACACGATAAAGGAGGCAACTCTTCCGGAGGATTACCTGACAAGCAAGGTATATCATTACAATCGAAAAGAAAGAATGATTACCTGCATTGGATGATCAGAAAGTTGTTGCAGGTATAGGAAAAGGTATCGCATTCAAGATTTTCAGTGAGATTATCGAGATACCGACAGGAGACAAATGAGAAAACAACAGGAGGTTACATGAGAGATTATTTTCGTTTTTTACAGGATATGGGAGACTTTGTATTCGCAGAGGACGAACTCCGAAAAGCAGATGTAATATTTGTTCCAGGGAATGGATATCCGCAGATGGCGGAACGTGCCGCACAGCTGTACCTGGATGGGCTGGCTGAATATATCATTCCCAGTGGAAGATATAGTATAACCATAGGACACTTTGCGGAGGTGTTAGAGCGGGCGGAGAAGTACACCGGCCCTTATGAAACGGAATGGGAGTTTTTGAAGGACGTATTAGTAAAAAACGGAGTTCCGGAAGAAGCAGTTTTGCGGGAAGACCAGGCGACATATACTTATGAAAATGCGATCAATACCAGAAAGGTTACAGATGCTGCGGGGATTACAGTCAGAACCGCAATCTTATGCTGCAAAAATTATCATGCCCGGCGGGCAAAGATGTATTATGAACTCCTGTTCCCGGAAGCCGAGATACTGGTTTGCCCTTGTGCGGTAGATGATGTGAACAAGAATAACTGGGCAAAAACAAAGGCCGGTGTTGATGCAGTGACTGCTGAAACCGGCCGTATAGTCAATCAGTTTTCGTTGATGATGCAGTATTATCCGGAAGCCAGATGTGAATAGATTCGATGCGGTTTTTATCCAGTTCATCGACAACGAGCCGGACACCATTGGATAGTTCCAATACCTGCCCATAAGTAGGAAGACGGTCAAGCTGTTCCAGCATGAAGCCGCTGATGGAATCATATTCTTCTGATTCAAGCTTCAGGCTGAGCATTTCGTTGATGTCTGACAGTTTTGCTGATCCGGATACCTGATATTCCCTATCCGGCTGCAGAACGATGATATCCTCCTTTTCGTCCTCATCGTACTCATCGCGAATCTCGCCGACAATTTCCTCCAGAAGATCTTCCAAAGTAACAAGACCGGCTGTGGAACCATATTCATCAAGCACAATGGCAAGATTTAAGGAGGCCTTTCGCATCTCGATCAAGAGATCTGCTGTGGGCTTGTGCTCAAAAGTGAAATATGGTTCACGCAGAATGTCTCGAATCGAAAAGAACTGGTCTTTCGGATAAATCAGGATATCCTTCATGTTGATGATTCCAATGACATTATCCGTATTGTTTTCAAAAACCGGATAACGGGTGTGCTTTACCTCCCGGAAGGTTTCCATTAAATTTTCATAAGTACTGTCTACGTCAATAAAGGTCATGTCAATTCGTGGAATCATGACATCTTTGGCACAGGAGTCTCCGAAATCAAAAACATTATAGATCATCTGTTTCTCTTCGTTTTCGATGATGCCGTCTTCTTCTCCGACACCTACTAAAGTTCTTAACTCGTGCTCTGTCATTGAAGTGTTTTTCTTGTTCGGATCGATTCCCAAAAGCATCATAATACCATTTGCCATTGCCGTAATCAGAAAAATCACCGGTGTTAATGCGACCATGATCGCATAGATCCATTTTGCATAAGAAAGCGCCAGCTTTTCAGCGTGAATTGCGGCAAGTGTTTTTGGCGTGATCTCTCCAAAGATCAGAATCAGTAAGGTAAGGATTCCGGTTGCGATACCGACATAGATGTTTCCAAAAAGTCGTATGGTCAGTGTGGTCATCAGTGCAGATGCGGCCATATTGACGATGTTGTTTCCAATTAGAATTGTACTTAACATTTTGCCGGGATCTGAGATGATTCGATACAGAATCCGAGCTTTCTTATCTCCCTCATCCATTAAGGCCTGAATATGAATCTGATTTACGGTTGTCATGGCAGTCTCTGCAGATGAGAAAAAAGCAGATAAAAGTATCAGCAGAATCAAGGTACATATTTGTATGATATCTCCGGAATGCAAAGTAATTCTCCTTTTCAAAAATGCCAAAATGATATAAGAAAAAATATACAAGATTTTATCTGAAAAAGCAAGGTATAAGCAAAAAATGCTTTGCTATTAGAAAAAATTGTGCTATACTATTGCAAGATATAGTTTAAAGGAGGAATATGTGATGGAACATATCAAAACATTAAATACAAAGAATTTACAGAACACAGTTAAGAAGGGTGGATGCGGTGAATGTCAGACATCCTGCCAGTCTGCCTGCAAAACATCTTGTACAGTAGGTAATCAGAGCTGTGAAAATAAATAATAGACTGGCAGAAAAATGGCTGTAAGAAAGTCACGAAGCAGCGGGTTATTCCGCTGCTTATTCTTGCGCCTGGAAAGGATACTTGTAAAATGAGTCTGATTCATCGTTATCAGAGCAATGGTTATAATATTGTACTGGACGTTAACAGTGGTTGTATCCATTTGGTCGATGAAGTTACCTATGAAGTGCTGCCTCTTATGGAGGACGGTATTGGTCTGGAAGAGACGGAGAAGAAGCTATCCGGCAGCTTTTCCACGAAAGCCATCCGGACTTCCTGGGAGGAGTGCCTTTCCCTTCGAGAGAATGGGATGCTTTTTACAAAAGACGTGTATGAACCGGTTATTGAGACCTTTACGAAGGAAAGACAGACCGTAGTCAAAGCTCTTTGTCTGCATATTGCCCATGATTGCAACCTCGCATGCCGGTATTGCTTTGCAGAGGAAGGCGAATACCATGGGCGCCGTGCACTGATGCCCTATGAGGTTGGCAAAAAAGCATTGGATTTTCTGATTGAGAACTCCGGTTCCAGAAGAAATCTGGAAGTAGACTTTTTTGGCGGAGAACCTCTTTTGAATTGGCAGGTAGTCAAAGAT
>JABUSW010000296.1 GCA_021443885.1 Blautia sp. | reverse complement strand
GTACACCGGTGGTTTGCCAATAAGAGCTGTCCGGGGAACTGGATGTATGCGAGGATGGGAGAACTGGCGGAAAAGGTGACGGGGATGCTGAATGATGGAACAGAGACTCCGTCAGAGGTTCCTACAGGAAATGAAAGTGGAACATCAAATGCATTTTCAAATCTGAAGTGTCCATTTCTTGTGAAGGTAAGTATTCCGGATCTGAATATCAGGAAAGGTCCGGGAACGAATTATAAGACCATAGGAAAGTACACCGGTGTGGGCGTGTTTACCATTATGGAGGTTAAGAGCGGAACTGGATCAGATGCTGGATGGGGACGGCTGAAGAGCGGGGCCGGATGGATCAGTCTTGATTATTGTAAGCTGTATAAGTAAATATGGAATGGTGTGAGCCTGCGGGTGTTTGGAGAAGTCCTGATGCCTGCAGGCTTATTTTATTGCCATAATTTTTATGTCAGTGAAAATAGAGTCTCGGATTGTTACCATTAAAGAGAAATACCAGTTGGAAGTGTCAAGGCAACTTAACCTATTTATTTGACCATGAGTATTTATGAGAGGAGGTATCGTTGTTATGAATGCGGAAGAAATGAAAGCAGTGGATATTCGAACGGTAGATAGAGAGTCACTTGTTGATATCCGTAATGTAGAAATAGATCGGTCCCTGCCAAAAGAGGAACGTATCAGACAGTTTGTGAAACAAATCAAGAATCCGTATTGCTTTAGGTGTGGTGAGGCAGTAGTAAAAATGTCTTTCATGGATACGGACATAACTTTGGAAGACAGAATGGAACATTATCTCAGGAGTCTGTAGTTTGGAAATGAAATTAGGATTATAACTGCTAAAAATTATTTTGTATTTTCCGGAAATTTAAGTCGTAACTGTCCTTACAGAGGTAGGAGGGAATCCCTTACTACTTTTGCGGAGGGTCAGTATGGCGGACGAAAATACAGTTATAATGAGCAAAGAAGCCAGGCTTAATATGGAACGTTGCGCAGAATTTATGGCGAGAATGATTCAGAAGTATGGGGACAAAGTGCTCAAGAAGATTGAGAAGCAGGAGATGTCAGAATCGGTACAGACGGATGAATCAGAAATGACTCTATGATTACAGCGCCAACTGCACTACGGCAGTTGGCGCAATTTTTATATTGAAAAGGATTCACGGTGGTGGTATATTGTAATTCAAACCGATATACGTTCAGCCAGTGAGCAACCGTGAATAGGTGATAACATGAGACAGAAGAAATGTTATATCTATACGAGAGTCTCAACGACTGCTCAGACAGAAGGGTATAGCCTGGAGGCACAGCATGATAAACTTGAAAAATATGCTGAGTATAAGGGTTTAAAGATTGTCGGTGACTATTGCGATGCAGGAAAATCCGGCAAGAGTATAAAAGGAAGACCGGCATTTATGGAAATGCTGGATGATATCACTTCTGAGAAAGACGGGATATCGTATGTGCTTGTTTTCAAGCTTTCCAGATTTGGTCGTAATGCTGCAGATGTTTTGAAATCTATACAGCTTTTAGCTGATTATGATGTGGATCTGATTTGTGTAGAAGACGGAATCGACAGCTCCACACAAGGTGGAAGACTTACACTTTCGATTCTTTCAGCTGTTGCTGAAATTGAACGAGAAAATATCAATGTTCAGTTCATGGCCGGAAGGATGCAGAAGCTTATGGAAGGAGGCTGGGTTGGAGGCCCCGCTCCTTATGGCTATAAAAACGTTGATAAGAAACTTGTTCCGGATGAGCCTGAGGCTGATATTGTTAAGCTGATATACCAAATGTATCTGCAGGAAGATATGCAGGCCAATACAGTTGTGACCTGGCTTAATGATAACGGATACAGAAGAATCGTAAAAGGGACAGAACGCAAGTTTACATCAGACTTCATAAAAACTGTTTTAGCCAATCCAATTTATTGCGGAAGGCTTATGTATAACAGAAGAACAAACCTCAAAGGAGAGCAGTATAAGCCTAAAAAACCTGTATGTGTTGAAGGGAACCATGAGCCACTTGTTACCATAGAGCAATGGGAAGCGGTTCAGAGTAAAAGAGAGAAGCTTTCTTCCTGGGGGAAAAAGACAGATGATTTAGACAGAATCAGTATGCTGTCAGGAATTATAAAATGCCCGATATGTGGCGGAGGACTTGTACATACCAAGAACAAGAAGATTAATAAGAACAGAGGAGGATACTATAAAACACTTCACTTCTATTCCTGCCGTAATTACAGAAAAGCAGCCGGTCGGACCTGTGACTTCAAGCATACATACAATCAGGAGAAGGTTGACAAGGCAGTCATTGAAGTAATAGGCAGGGTATGTGTCACCGAGGAGTTTGAAGAAGCAGTTGCGGCTTCTATGGGAAGTGCTTCAGCTGTTGAACAATATGAGGCTGAAATCAAGAAACTCAGAAAGCAGCTGCATAGTGCAGAGCATCTAAAGTATAAGCTTGGTGAAAGACTGGACTCATTGGATATTTTGAGCGAGGACTATGATTCGGAGTATGAGAGCATACAGTCAAGAATCGACGATGTTTATGAAGAAATCGAAGAGCTTGAATCGAAAATAACTCGTTATAAGAATAAGCTGTCCAATGCTAATAAAGGGGTTCAGAGTACTGACAATTTAAAAAAGATCATGCAGAACTTTGAGAGTCTGTATGAGGAAATGGATTGCAGTGAAAGAAGAGAACTGTGCCGCTCCTTTATTGAAAGAATCGATGTTTATCCTGAGGATCAACAGGATGGAAGATTCCTGAAAAGCATAACATTTAAGTTCCCGGTGCATGAAGAGACGGGAAGTGAGAACGAGAATATTACATTTACTGTTTCCTGTGAAGACACGGAGTTAACAGTAGCTGAGGCAAAGGCAACTTATGCTGAAATCAAAGCATGGGTACTTGAGAATCATAATCTTAAGGTTTCTACCCTGTATATTGCCCAGATAAAAAGAAAATACGGAATCGATGTCGGTACAGCATTTAACAAGCATGGGGAAACCAAGAACAGAGTGCCGACATGCCCTGAGAATAAGGAAATCGCAATTATCGATGCTCTGAAGTATTTTCGAATGTTAGATTCAAGTGTTGAGTATAAGGAGACAGTAGCATGAGTAAGAAAAAGCCAAAATGTTATATTTATATAAGAGTTTCGACGGCAATGCAGGTGGAGGGATATAGTCTCGAAGCCCAAAAGGACCGATTGACAAAATTCGCAGACTTTCAAGGATACGAAGTTGTCAGAGAATACTGTGATGCAGGCAAGTCCGGAAAAAACATAACAGGAAGACCAGAGTTTTCTCAAATGCTGCAGGATGTAGCAGATGACAGAGACGGAGTTGAATATATCTTGGTTTTCAAACTGTCTCGCTTTGGAAGAAACGCTGCGGACGTTCTGAATTCATTACAGTACATCCAGGACTTTGGCGTAAATCTGATCTGTGTTGAAGATGGTATTGATTCTTCCAAGGATTCCGGAAAGCTTACGATCACGGTACTGTCAGCAGTTGCCGAGATCGAGCGAGAAAATATCCTGGTGCAGACCATGGAAGGACGCAAACAGAAAGCTCGTGAAGGAAAATGGAATGGAGGTCAGGCACCTTTCGGGTATGAGCTTGATTCGGAAAACAGCTCTCTGGTAGTAGTTCCTGAGGAAGCAGAGATTGTAAAGATAATTTTCGACAAGTTTGTTCACAGCGATATGGGTGCTGATTCAATCTGTAATTATCTGAACCAGCATGGATACACTAAAAAGAGATTGAGAGATAATGAAGTTTCTCACTTTGCAAGAGGATTGATCCGAAACATATTAGATAATCCGGTTTATACAGGAAGGATTGCTTATGGAAAGAGTTCCACTGAAAAGGTCAAGGGAACCAGGGATCAGTACAAAAGAGTGCGGCAGGAGGAATATCTGATTGCAGATGGTAATCACGAAGCAATCATTGATATGGATACCTGGGAGGCCGCAAGAAAAAAGAGAAAGGAAACCGGTATTAAGTGGAATAAGACGCATAGTCTTGAACATGAACATATTCTTTCAGGTCTTGTAAAATGTCCGATATGCGGAACAGGTTTAGCCGGAACGGTAAGAAGGAGAAAGAACAAAAAAACTGGTGAATATAAGGATGACTTCTATTACAGATGCCTTCACAGAAAAAAGATGGACGAAGAGCATTTCTGTAATTTCAAACCTTCGATAAACCAAAACGAATTAAACAGTCAGGTTGAAGCTGTTATAATGAAGATGACGGCCAGCGAAGGTTACAGAGAAGCAATAGCAGCCAAGCTCGGACAGAAGGTTGATGTGAGCAGCCTGGAAAATGAAAGGGAACAGTACAGGGCTCAGCTTAGACAGCATGTCGGGGCAAAGAACAAATTATCTGCGATGCTCGATAAGCTTGACGTAGAGGACAAGTATTACGACAGAAAATACCAGGACATGCAGGATCGTCTTGATAACCTTTACGACAAAATATCAGAGTTGGAAGATGCCATTGAAGATGTTGACGATAAGATAAATGGAATCTATGGCGAACAAATGACAGCAGAATCTCTCTATAAGATTTTAGAGAATTTTGATAAACTGTATTATGAGATGTCAGATCTTGAAAAGAAGGAGTTCATGAGAGACTTTATTGAGTCTATCGAAATCCTTCCGGAGAAAAATGAACGCGGACGCATCTTAAGTGCGATTGATTTAAAGTTCCCGATATATTATGAAGGCACGGAGGGCAATCAAATTCGGTTGCTCAACGAATTGAACGTCGAGACGTGCGTACTTTTGTCTAAACTACATGTCGACAAACATATTGATCTGGAAATCAC
>JABUSW010000358.1 GCA_021443885.1 Blautia sp. | reverse complement strand
CCTGACTTACAAAGTGACCGGGACAAAGATCATCCATGCTACAGAGTGCGATATCCTTAAGATCCAGCCCGGTCAGGACATGGTGACGCTGTTTTCCTGTTATCCGTACCTTTCCATCGGTACAAAATACCGACTGGTGATTTTCTGTGAAAGAACTGATATTACCAAGCAGAAAATGGATGTGGAGGAAAAAGATATAGGAGCAGAGTCGATTTCCATCCGGGATCTGATCGAACAGGATCTGCAGGAGCAGGGAATCGTGATCAGTGATATCGAGAAGGAAGCATTATCCCGTCAGGAAGATCTGATCAGAAAAATACTGCCATGTATATGTATCCTGTTTGCCATCCTGCTCATTTATCTTCGCAGGAGACCGAAAAAGAGAACGTATTCCAAACAAAACAAAAATCAAAAAGGAGAATTACAACCATGAGAAAATTATTTATGAATCTGAGCGCATTTATGCTCACCGCAGCGTGTGCTGCAGTCTGTATCCTGCCTGCAATGGCTGCCCCGAATGACATTATTGATACTTCCAGAAGCGCATCGGTGACCATTCATAAGTATGATATGACCGCAGCTACCAATGATGGCATCGACATTTACCAGTACACTGCCAATGGGAAAAAGGATTCCGGCGCAGAAGCCGCCCTGCAGGACTATGTGATCGAAGGCGTGGAATTTACCTATGCCAGGATCGGTGATATCAATACCGAGAGCGTGAACGGAAACGTGAAGGTGCTTTATGATATTCCTCCGGCGCTGGAGTCTGCGTTAGGAATTTCTGATGCACGGGGAGATCACAAACACACATCCGACGAGCTGAACAAGGCTCTTTCGGACACTCTTGCAGATAACACTGCAGGAAAAAATACATTGGAAAACTATATCGTCTCTTCCGGCGGATCCACCCGAATGCCGCTGACGAATGCAGACGGAATCACCTCAGCAACCGGATTACAGGTAGGTCTTTACATGTTTGTGGAAACAAAGGTTCCTGCAAATGTGCATACCACTGTGGATCCGTTTTTTATTTCCCTTCCGATGACAGACAGCGAGGGGGATGACTGGTTTTATGACTTGGATGTCTATCCAAAGAACCAGACCAATATCCCGGATCTGGAAAAAATGGTACGCCAGCATGATGACGCTGCTCTTTACGGCAAACCGGAATATGCAAACATTGCCACGGGTTCGGAAGGCGATGTGATGGACTACATCTTTGTCAGCCATCTTCCGAAGATCACCTCCGGGTCCACTTACCTGACCCAGTATACTTTCGTGGATCAGATGGATAAAGGCCTTACCTATAACAAAGACGCTGCAGTCTATTTTTATAACAACGAAGCAGATGCACGGGCAAACAACACAGCCAATGCGATCAAGACGTGGAGCCACGGAAGTGATGCCTTTGAAGAAAGCTACGAAATGTCCAACAGTGATTACAGCCAGATGACAGTTGCACCGACCGCTGCAGGCCTGCAGGAGATCGATCCGACGCTTTCCCAGTGCTGGCTGGTAGTAGCTTATTCCGCGACTGTGAATTCCGATGCAACACCGGTACTTGGTGATGCAGGCAATACCAACGATGTAACACTGACCTGGAAACGTACCAGCATGGACTATATTGACACTCTGGAAGATAGATGCCGTGTGTATACATTCGGTCTGAACCTGAAAAAGGAATTTTCGAATTCCAGGACAAAGGGTGACGCCACAAAGGTTCAGTTTGTATTGAAAAATGAGACAGACGGGCATTATATCACGGCAAAGAAATCGGAAGATGGCATTTACTATGTGACCGATGCCACTAAGGGAGCAAAGGAAGAGGAAGGAACCGTGTTCTCGCCGGATGGAAGCGGAAAGCTGATCATCAATGGACTGGAAGCAAACACTTATGTTCTGACAGAAATCCATACTTCTGCAGGATATTCTCTCCTGAAGGAGCCGATCACTATCGATATTAAGTGTACGGTTGATGATTTTACACCGTCCCAGACCACTCTGTATGACATTAAAGACATCACCGGAAACGCCCATAAAAACATGATCGAAGCTGCAGGCGCAAGAGCCAGCGCAACGGTTGATGGCAAAACAACTGCCATGAGCGTGGATGCCGTGAAAAATGTGATTTCTACCAACGCACGTGTGGATATGACCGTGGTCAATACATCCACCTTTGAACTGCCGCAGACAGGCGGTTATGGCACGATCCTTTTCACACTTGCAGGATGTATGGTTGCACTTGCCGGTGTAACTCTGCTTACGAAAAAATCCAGAAAAGAGGCATGATCCTTATGAGAAAACAGGGCATCATGAAAGCTCTTTTGGTGTTCCTGGTTTTTCTGGTATCCTCTGCGCTGATCCTCTACCCCTTCATTGCAAATTATGTATTTGAACACAGGAGTGATTCCATTGTCCGGGCGGTAGAGGAGGAAGCAGATGAGATCGATGATTCCATGAGGCAGTCCGAACTGGAACGTGCAGACCGGTACAACGAGATGATCGCCAGCGGGCATATCCGTCTGCAGGATCCGTTCGTGGAACAGGATGAAAGATCATATTCAGACAATTATGAATCCCTGCTTTGCATGACGGAAGACGGGGTCATGGGGTTTATCAATATTCCGTCCATCCATGTATCCATACCTGTTTATCATGGAACGGCAGAGCAGACACTGGAAGCAGGAGCCGGACATTTGGAAGGTTCCTCGCTTCCGATAGGCGGTTCCGGTACGCACAGTGTAATCACAGGACATACAGGTCTTAGCAGTGCAAAAATGTTTACGGATCTGATCGAACTGCAGAAGGGAGATGTCTTCATTCTGAATATATACGGCGAAAAACTGATCTATGAGGTGGATCAGATTAAAACGGTACTGCCCTATGAGCTGGGGGATCTTGCAGTTTCCCCGGGCATGGATTACTGCACCTTAGTGACCTGTACACCGTATGGAGTAAATACACACCGTCTTCTGGTAAGGGGTGTGCGTACGACAGAAACAGAAGTGGAAGAAAACGAAGAATTATTCAGAGCAAAAGCTGTGGAATCCAGATGGATGCAGGAATACAAAAGAGATGTCCTGATCAGCTTTGGATTGTTTGCTGCGGGAACAGCGGTCCTTGCCGTTACAAGGATCGTCCGCAGAAGGAAAAAAAACAGGAGGATTTGATAATATGAAGTTCAATGTCAAAAAAGTTACATCCGTGACACTGTTGACATCTATGATGCTTACAACGGCATTGCCGCCTGTGATGCCGGTAGTGGCACAGGAAACAGAAACGGAAGCAGTATCGGAAGATATGGAAACAGAGGGAATGGAGACTAAGGAGTTGGAAAACAGAGGTTTTGGAGCATTCCTGAAAAAAGCAGTTGCGCAGGCTTCCATGAGCACAGAGAAACCGGAAGAAACGGAAACAGATACACCGGGGTCACGGGAGACAGATGAGGTGCCTGCTGAAGAGCAGAAAGAAACAGAACGGGAGACGGAGGATGCATCCGAACAGGGAACGGAACCGGCGTATGAAAAGAAAGCAGAGAAGGATATAGAACCGGCATCAGGAGAAGCACCCGGGAAAGAAACGGACAAAAAAGGGTCGGAAACGGAAAAAGTATCAGATAAAACACCAGATGAAGCACCAGATGAAACATCAGATAAAGCACCAGATAAAACACCGGACAAAAAGCCAGGGAACGCATCTGAAAAGAACCCAGATAAAAACACCGAAAAGGTATCCGAAACAGAAGCAGCAACAGAAACTGCGAAGGAAATCATTCCTGTCACTGTTGTCATGAATCTGGACCTGATGCAAGCTCCGGAAAGTGGTTCCGCTCCGGGCGAAGCCGGAAGTGCTCAGAAAGTAACGATCTTTGCAGAGAACCCGTCAGAAGATGATGCCGATCTCAGACTTTATTTTTGGGATTATACGGGAGAAGAAAAGAACGGGCATTATATTTTCAGGAGCATGCTCACAGATGTATGTGAAGAGGTTGAAATACTGGAATGCAAAGATACAGGAGCATTCCCGGTTGTCCTTTGCGATGCGGAAGGAGCCAGGACCTATGAGCAGGCTTCGATCCATAATGAGTATGATGGAGACAGGGTGATCGCCAGATATCTGGAAATCAGTGTTCTGGCCGGCTATTCACTGGAAGGATCCTTTCAGGTCACCACTGAAACAGCAGAAACTGTAGTGGCAAGCCCGGTTGTCCTGCCTGCAGAGCTGGAACCGGAAGTGGAATATAGTAAATGTGTAATGGAATGGCATGAAAAGCCGGAAGAAGTCACAGTGGCATCTGAAGAAGTTAAAGAAAACACTGCGGAAGAGATGGAAGATTCTGAAATAGATGAAGCTGATATGGAAATAACCGCAGGAATTACAGAGGAAGTGACGGAAAACGCTTTTGAAGATACACCTGCTGAGCCGGAGAATTCGGCAGAAGACAGCGCTGTTTCGGAAACAGTGTCAGATACTTCCCAGGCCGAAGCGGATAGAGAACGAGATACTGCAGAAACTGATGCATTTATGGAAGCTCTTCTGGGCAGATTAAATGCAAAGGATTTCGCATCGAAGCGTCTGATCGTACTTCTGAGTGATGAAAAAAAGCTGCGGGAGAAAGACAAAATCACCAGCAACTACGATGATCTGTACTTGATTGATTATAAATCAATAGAAGAATGTATGGCAGCTTATGCGTATTATGCGGATGTTGCAGAGGCTGTAGAACCGGATGCTTTCATGGAGATCGCATCCGATGGTTCCGAGGAGGCGCTTTCCGGTCAGGGAGGCGCCTCTATCCTTCCGGATGGGAAGGTGAGAGTGATCGCTCTTCTGGATACCGGAGCATCCGCATCTGCAAACGTGATTGAACGGGTCTCCC
>JABUSW010000066.1 GCA_021443885.1 Blautia sp. | reverse complement strand
ATACCTTGAGGTTCTTTTTTATTCAATTGGCGCTATTTATGAATTACAGGAATGCTCCTCAAATTCCTGTTGCAGCTTTTTAAACACTTAATTGTCTATAATTATCTTATCATAGTATTGAAGAACACTAATGTATCAATTATACATAAAAAGTTTAAATTACATACTCCAACAGCATCTTACCAGGGAGCAGAGATCCTTCGCACATAATCTCTGCTTCCTGTATTTCTGCCGCTTATCTCACATGCGTTCAAATAGATCGTTCTCACTGCACTGTAATACATCGGCGATCCTGGTAAGTACTGTCATGCTTATGGGATAATGATGTTTCATCCTGGTAAACGTAGAAGCAGAAATACCGGTTCTCTCCACCAGGTCTTTCTGCTTCGTATCCTGCCCTATTGATCTGCCATCTGTTATCTCAGTCCTACTCTGCTTTCGGAGTAGGTTGCTTTCCTCACTTTTCGCAGCCAATGGTAATCAGCGTAATGTGTCTCGCCATTTGGTTTCACACTGGTCATTAACCTTCAAACCACTCGACTTACAGTTCTATATCAGTATTGTCCATTATTCGAAACAGTACCAGTTCTTGACTAAAGCAACTTGATCCATGCAATTTCCCTTTCGATTCAAGTTGAAAAACTCCAACTAGAGATTTGGAAAAACAATTGCATGTTCATGGTTCCAATAAAAGGCACTTTACTCATATCACTGAACAGTAACCAGATAAATAATAGCCGCCTCTCCGTTGGAAGGAATCCCCACAACTTCAGTAGTTCCCGGAGTCAAACCGACCAGTTGATTATCATTCATAATAAATGCAATCGATGGGTCAGTCGTACCCCAAAAGTAAGATTCTTCTGGACCAACCATGTTAATAGCTTCACGCACATTTAAAAGCATATGATCCCGGTATTGCACGGACATTTCCAGCATTTCCGGTTCCGGGGCAGACCCGGATTCATTTTTCGAAATATCTTCTGTCACTGAAGATGACCAGGGCGTTGGAATTTCATTTTCCTCCACAACACTGAAAAGGTAATCTCCTGCGAGAGTATTATTCGATTCAATCATCGCATAGTACTGACCCTCATCAAAGCGTATTGTTTCTGTTGTAGAAGCTGAGGACACCCCAAAATAAATACTGTCTATCATATGGAATGTACTGTCATAAAGATTAATATTCATACCGTCATCTGTAGAAACCGAAGATAAACTGATATCATAAGCACCCGTTTCAGGTATCGTAAAACAAAAAACATCCTGCTTATCCTGTGTGCCGTCAGGCGTTGGATAATAACCGTCCCCTGCCGAAGAGAGGAACCCCCGAATCGTCGTACCCAAAGTGTATGGAACCGCAAAATCAAACGAATCATTTGGCTCTTCTTCACATCCCCTGGAGCATTCCAGCTTTGCCTTTATTCTGTAACTTCCAACAGCACCGTCTGTAGATTCAACAACTACATAATAGGTACCCGCAGTCAGATCAAACACGAAAGATTCCACTGACGGATTAGGTGCATTACCATAGACACTCTCACTGGTCACCGTTTTCATATTACAATCATAAAGCCTGATATAATTGGAACGATTCAGAATCGTCTGAATATCCAACACCAGTCTGCCATTCTCCGGGAGTATGATCATTGAGTAATTAAAGGCATCTATATCAAGAGTATAATCCTGCCATGAATCAGACAAATCCACCGGACTGCAGTCCACTCGGTAATTCTCTCTCGCCAACGCAGAAATACACGAAAAATAACAGCCCATTAAACAGCATATCATTGATATTATCCAACGCTTCATAAATGTTTCCTTTCCTATTCTTCTCGCCACATCGGTTTCGTACTGCATTTATAATAATCCGTTACTTCACCACTATCTTCACTCTCCTGATACATCATATGTGCTTGAAGAACGGTTTTTCCATCCGTTTCTCCAAGAGTGTATTTAGCCGTGATCCATGTCTGACCTTCCGGAATAATCAACATACTGCCACCTGCTTCCTCATGAATCAGAGCGCCGTCAATATCCTGCAGAAAGAGACGATTGTAATAATCCTGCTGTGTACCATATTCTTCATTCTGCATAATCATCATATAGTCATTTGTCCCGTAGAGCTGTACCACTGAGTAATAATAGATGACATCCTCCGTAGTATAAGGATCAAAGTACGCACCTCCCCATCTATCTTCCTTCGGATTCTTTACAAGTTCTGCAATATCAGTGAAATCTACTGTCTGCTGACGTTTGTATATCTGCAGGAATTCCTGATCCGCTCTCTGAATAAATTCATCTGTAAACGTTAATGTAAAAGAATGGTCATTCAATCCGGATATATAAAAGTCTGAGCAACTATAATCGCTCCCGTTTTCTCGTAAACTACCTTTGCTGATCGTTGTATTTTCAGGAAACGCATTATAATTCATAAGCCAATAATCATAGTCCCCGGGATCATCTGATGTCGTAGAAGAATAGATCATTAAATCCAATCCGATACCCGGCGCATAAAAAGTCCCCTCGATTCCGTCTGCCTGAACAATGTCATCTTCACGAACCGGCGTAAGTCCCGTAAACGTAAAATAATAAAACATACCCATGTCACTGAAAAAGCCGACTGAATCATCTGCATGAACAGGTACTGTAACCAATAACAGCATTGCCATAAGATATAAAATAATACTTCTCTTTAATTGCATCCCAAGTTCCTCCCATTTAAAATTGAATTGCAAACAAAATGCAATCATAACTAATACATATCAATTGTTTAAAACATATCTTGTAGCTTAAATATATAATATCATCACCAGTGAGCAGATGCAAATATTTCTGTTTACTATTCTTGACTGCTATTGTCTGTGCGATGAGCTGGATCTATATTAAAAAAGTGGACACAAAAAGTAATTATTCATTACAATAAAGCAGACACCAAAAGGAGGTATCCACATGTCCACAAACAAACGAGGAACACGGTATGACGAAGAATTCAAAAGAACGCTTGTCAACCTATATCAATCCGGCGGCAAAACCCAGGCCGCACTCTGTAAAGAATACGGAGTTTCACAGACAGCTCTCACACGCTGGATCAAACAGTTTTCTACCGTTGAAACGGATGATGGCGAGATCCTTACTGCCAAGCAGGTCAAGGAATTACAGAAACGCAATGCCCAGCTTGAGGAAGAACTCATGATACTAAAAAAGCGATTGCCATCTTCACGCCACACTCGAACAACGATTAGAAGCGGTTCATAAGCTCAGATTTCAACATGATATCAAAACCTTATGTCGTGTGTTAGGTGTAAACCGCAGCACCTATTATAAGCATTACAATTCAGAACCGGCTGAACGCACAAAAGAGAATCAGGATATTGCTTCCAAGATCCTTCATATTTACGCCGATTACAACAAACGTCTCGGCACATATAAGATCACTTACATTCTCAAGCGTGATTATTGCATTAACATCAGTGTCGGACGAGTGTACCGACTGATGAAACACCTTCAGCTTCCCAAAATGTCCACTGATAAACCATTCAAGCCCCATAAACACCTCGATAACGGTGAATGTACCAATCATCTCCGGCAGGATTTCAATCAGAAATCTCCTAATCTTGTATGGGCCAGCGACTTCACCTACATCAAAGTCTCCGGCAAATGGTATTATCTCTGTATTGTAATGGATCTATATTCTCGTAAAGTCATTTCCTGGAATCTATCTGCTAAACCGGATGTGGATCTGGTCATGACCGCCTTTAAAAAAGCTTATAAAAACGAAACTCACCATTCGGTCTCATGTTTCATTCTAATCGGGGAACCCAGTATACTGCCTTTGCATTCCGCCAGTTATTGGATTCTCTAAATATTGTGCAATCCTTTTCCAAGAAAGGATATCCATATGATAATGCCTGCTGTGAATGTTTCTTTAAATATCTCAAGAAAGAAGAAGTAAACCGCAGGATCTACCACTCTCTTCAAGAATTACAGTTATCCATCTTTGAATACATAGAAGGATTCTACAACTCCAAGAGACCTCATGGATCGTTAGGAATGCTCACACCCAATGAAAAAGAAGAACTGTACTGGGAACAGGCCTAGGCGACTGTTCTCAGAGCTTTTTCTTTAAAAAACGTGTCCACTGGTTTGACTATATTCCAATAGGATAGCAAAAGGATAACATTGCTAAAAATAATACTCTTTCGGAGCAATGATTGTAATCTAGTATCAGAAACACATTGCAGTATATATACTGTTGATCATTACATAGAAGCCACAGATTCTATGTAATGATGCAATCATTTATCATCTGCACTTTTTCCATCCCTGCATTCTTCTCCTGCGCTCTGTTTAATATACACGTTAAAATTATACGCTTATACGTATTATTGGTGAAAAACTAAAACCCCTGTTCCCGACGGCATCAGCCAGTTCTCTATGATCCATGGTCATGATACTGTCATTGGATGCGATCCTTCTGCTGATCTGTCCGGCATCTGCTTTGGCTCTGTCTTTCTCTATATAGGATCTTTGATCGAGACTTATCTTTACTAACATCTCTTACATCTCCTTTCAGAAGTATTACTGGAAATGTTAGTAATCAAATAACTCTATACAGATCTGTAGATCTTTCTCTATAATCCTCTAAACTCATATGGGTGCCGGATCATCCGGATCCCTTTCAACAGAAGAGCAAACATATCAGTAAATCAAAAGAAAGGAAGATGACAAATGATGACCTACGAAAACCAGAACTTAATGACGTCCGTTGACGATACCATGACACTGCTGATGGCAGACGAAGTAGCTGCCCTGTTAATGGTCGGAAAGAACCGTGTATATGAACTGCTGAATGAAAATAAGCTGAAAGGAATGAAGATCGGGAAGAAATCCTGGAGGATCC
>JABUSW010000161.1 GCA_021443885.1 Blautia sp. | reverse complement strand
CGAACCCGCGGTCTCGACCTTGGCAAGGTCGCGCGTTACCAACTACGCCACTATCGCATGTCTCTAACACGAAATCATGATACTACAGTTACAGGGCATTGTCAATAATAATTTGAAAGCGGTCATATGCGCGTTATATGCGTTATGTGTGAAGATTCTGTGAGTGATTGAGTGGTTTGTTTGCAAAGTCGTATTTAGTGTGCTATCATTACGGTGTTAGTTATTGAAGTCCCGTTGTTGATGAGGGACTGGAAAACAGACTTGATACAGGAGGCTGAGAATGCGGAAAAAGTTGTTTTCGATCATGTTTTGTGCATTCCTCATAGCAATTCCGGCAATACAGGCCGGGGCTGAGATCGTAGGCTATGACGCAGTGCTTGCTGCATATGAGAAAGAGAATAATACACCAGAGGTTTTTCAGGTAGATGATGGGGAAGGAAATGCAGTTAATCTGATTCAGCAGAAGGAAAAACTGTATATTCAGGCAGATGTGACCAGTGTGCGTGACTGCCCCGGAGAAAAGGGCATTGTCATAGGAAAACTATTGAGAGCAACGCCGGTTAAGAGGGTTGGGGTCTGCGAAAACGGATGGAGCATGATACAGTTTCTGTCCGGCGAAGAAAAAGTAATCGGATATGTTTCGGATCAGGATCTGTGTCAGGAAGTACAACAGGAGATTGAGAAGGAACTGCTGTTGGTGAAGAAAGACAGCGTGGTTCTGGACTATCCCGGAATGCGAGACGGCAATCCGGTAGGAGAGGTCCATGTTGACCAGAAGGTTATCCGAACAGAAAGTCTGAATGAGGTATGGAGCAAGATCATTTTCCGGGATGATACCGGAAATAAGCTGCAGGGATACGTCGAAACCTCCGGTTTGGATACCGGGGAAGAGGCTTCCCAGGCAGATATCGGGGATAAGGAAACGATCGTAAATGAGGCGGATGCTGCGACCGATGAACAGAACACGACCGGCTATAACGGAACAACAGAGCAGTCCGGTACCGGCGTTTTCGGAAGCACAGGGGAGGATGCATATGAAGACGCATACGAAGAGAGTTATGATACTGCCTATGATGTAATTGATGAGGACGTTGATGCGGGGATTCTTCACAAAGGAAGCAGCGAAGAGAGTCTGTTTGCGAAAGCAGTTGAAGAAGTACCGGAGGTGGTTTCTGAGAGTGGCGTACAGATCGGACAGCCGGTGGCGGCATCCTCTGATTCTACATTGATTCCGATGGGGCTTTTCCGAATCACACATTATTGTCCATGCAGCATATGCTGCGGACCATGGACAGATGGCATCACTTCCACAGGCGTAACCGCCATAACGAATCATACCATTGCAGTAAATCCTACTCAGATTCCGTATGGATCCCAAGTGGTGATCAATGGGCAGGTCTATGTTGCAGAAGATTGTGGCGGCGGAATTAAGGATAATTGCATTGATATCTATGTGGCAACACACGAAGAAGGAGATCAGAAGGGGGTATACTACACAGAAGTATATCTTGTGAAAAATGAATAAGGCGTATTCAGGTGTTTGAAACCTGTTTAAAAAAGACCTTATAAAAAAGACTGCGTTCTCATTCCCGGAAGAATGAGAGCACAGTCTTTTTGCAGCTATTATGCATTTTTTAATGCTTTTTCCAGATCCGCAATAATATCATCTACATGTTCAATGCCGATGGACAGACGAATCATTCCCGGAGATACGCCGGCTTCTGCAAGCTGTTCGTCGTTCATCTGACGATGCGTATGGCTGGCCGGATGCAGAACCATCGTCTTGGATGCAGCAACGTGTGTTGCAATATTTGCCATATCCAGGCTGTCCATAAAGCGGATCGCCGCATCCCGACCTCCATTCAGCTCGAATGAGATTACACCGCAGGTACCATTTGGAAGGTACTTCTGTGCCAGATCATAATACTTGTCCCCCGGAAGTCCGGCATAACATACGGAGCTTACTTTATCGTGCGCATTCAGATACTCTGCAACTTTCTGTGCATTGCTGCAATGACGCTCCACACGAAGGGAAAGTGTCTCCAGACCGATGTTCAGCAGAAAGCTGTTCATGGGGGATGGAATAGAACCGAGGTCGCGCATCAGCTGAGAAGTAGCTTTTGTAATGTAGGCTTTTTTTCCAAACTGCTTTGTATAGACGATACCATGATAGGATTCATCCGGAGTGGTCAGACCATGATATTTGTCACCATATGCATCCCAGTCAAAGTTTCCGCTGTCTACGATGACGCCGCCAACCTGGAGAGCATGACCATCCATATATTTGGTTGTGGAATGCGTAACGATATCTGCACCCCATTCAAAGGGGCGGCAGTTGACAGGGGTAGCGAATGTATTGTCAATGATCAGCGGAACGCCGTTTTCGTGAGCAACCCTGGCAAATTTCTCGATGTCAAGGATTACAAGTGCCGGGTTCGCAATGGTTTCTGCAAAAAGAGCTTTTGTATTTGGCTGGAAGGCTGCAGCAATTTCTTCTGCAGAGGCGTCTGTATCCACAAAGGTGCAGGTAATGCCCAGTTTGGCAAGCGTTACGGCAAAGAGATTAAAGGTCCCGCCGTAAAGAGTGGAAGCGGCTACTACATGGTCGCCGGCTTCGCAGATATTGAAGACTGCATAGAAGTTAGCTGCCTGGCCGGAAGAGGTCAGGATGGCAGCGACACCACCCTCCAATGCAGCAATTTTTGCCGCAACGGCATCATTTGTCGGGTTGGCCAGACGTGTGTAAAAATAGCCGTCTGCCTTCAGATCAAATAGCTGTCCCATTTCATCTGTGGTATCGTATTTGAAGGTTGTGCTCTGATAAATCGGAAGGGCACACGGTTCTCCCTTGGAAGGAGTGTATCCGGCATGGACACATAGGGTATCGATCTTTTTATTTTCCATAATAGATTCCTCCTGAAAAAACTGCTCCTATTATAGCATGATTATCTTGAAAAAGCATCAAAAAATTCTTACAAAACTGTTTTTGTAAGACGGACAAATGTTTTTGCGGCGTGTTGAAAAGGTTGACACCGCAAAAACAATGGGATATAATCTTACCCGTGCAAAAGTGCTTTATAGTATTAGTTGGAGGATTTAGAAATGTATTCAATTCAGGATGTAGAAAAAGTGGATAAAGAGATCGCTCAGCTGATCCAGGAAGAGTATGAAAGACAGAATTCACACATCGAGCTGATTGCATCTGAGAACTGGGTAAGTACAGCCGTTATGGCATCTATGGGTAGCGTGCTGACAAATAAGTATGCAGAAGGCTATCCCGGAAAACGTTTTTACGGTGGCTGTGATGTTGTTGATAAAGTAGAACAGATTGCTATTGATCGTGCAAAGGAACTTTTTGGATGTGATTATGCCAACGTTCAGCCACATTCCGGCGCACAGGCAAACATGGCTGTGTTCTACGCAATGGTACAGCCTGGAGATACCGTACTTGGCATGAGTCTTGACCAGGGCGGACATCTGTCTCATGGCTCGGAAGCAAATATGTCGGGTAATTATTTCAAAGCAGTACATTACGGAGTAGATGAAAACGGATATATCGATTACGATGAAGTTCGCCGCATTGCTTTGGAATGCAAGCCAAAACTGATCGTAGCCGGTGCAAGTGCTTATGCACGGATCATTGATTTTAAGAAGTTCCGCGAAATCGCAGATGAAGTCGGAGCCTATCTGATGGTGGATATAGCTCACATTGCAGGACTTGTAGTAGGAGGACAGCATCCAAGTCCCATGCCTTATGCAGATGTCGTCACTACAACGACACATAAGACACTTCGTGGACCACGGGGCGGTCTGATTCTTGCAAGCGAAGAAGCTGCTAAGAAGTTCAATTTTAATAAAGCGGTATTCCCGGGAATCCAGGGCGGCCCGCTGATGCATGTGATCGCAGCAAAGGCAGTCTGCTTCCAGGAAGCTCTTCAGCCGGAATTTAAAGCATATGCACAGTTGATCGTGGATAATGCACAGGCTCTTTGCAAAGGGCTTCAGAAACGCGGCATTGATATTGTTTCCGGTGGAACCGATAATCACCTGATGCTGGTGGATCTCAGAAGCCTCGGCATTACCGGCAAAGAAGCGCAGAATCTTCTTGACGAGGTTCATATTACGGCAAACAAGAATACGATTCCGAAGGACCCGAAGTCTGCATTTGTAACCAGCGGTATCCGTCTTGGTACAGCGGCTGCATCTTCCAGAGGTCTTCGGCCGGAGGATATGGATCAGATTGCAGAAGCAATCGCACTTACACTCAAGGAAGGTAAGAAAGAAGAGGCAAAAGCGATCGTAGCATCTATTGCTGCAAAATATCCATTGGTCGGCTGATTGGATGAAACATGAAAATATTACTGACTGCAATAAACGCGAAATACATACATTCCAATTTAGCGGTATACGATCTGAGAGCTTATGCAAAGGATTTTGAAGAGCATATTCTTCTCAGAGAGTATACCATCAATCAGACAAAGGATGATATCCTCCGGGCAATTTACCTGGAGCATCCGGACGTGATCTGTATGTCATGCTATATCTGGAATGTGTCATTTGTAAAAGAACTGGTGATGGATTTGGCAAAGATACTTCCGGATACACTGTTTTGGGCAGGTGGACCGGAAGTTTCTTTTGATGCGGAAAGGTTTCTTCTGGAGAATCCGGCCTTCACGGGTGTTATGATGGGAGAAGGAGAAGAGACTTTTCTGGAGCTGGTGAAATACTATGTAGAAAAATCGGAAGTTGAGCCGGAAGAAGACACAGCGGAAGTTTTGCGAAATAGGCAAGACATGGTGCGTGTGGATTCCGGTGTAACAGGTCTTTCGGTTATCAAAGGGATCGTTTACCGTGCAGAGAACGGAATCCGTCATAACGGATGCCGCATCCGGCACAAGCAGCATCACCTGCTTA
>JABUSW010000174.1 GCA_021443885.1 Blautia sp. | reverse complement strand
TTAAATTTTTAATCTTCTTTTCAAATCCGTGCTCAGGGGCGACAAATATAATTCTTTCATTTGTCACAAACACAACGCCTTCTTTAAATTCGTACCATTCCTGGTCTATTGGCTTAGCCCTTCCATTTGAAGAGTGCATTGTCCAGTTCTTGGTTACCTTATAACTGCTACCGGATCTATGTGTTGCATATGTTCTTTCCTTCTGCTTTACTGCCAATGCCGCTTTATCCATAAAATGACAGGTTTCATTCTTTCCGAGCATAATTGTAGAAGGATTAAATTTAGGCAGATTCCCTGTCATTATCTCGTTTGATATTCTCTGTGGCACCAAACTCTGAAGTTGCGGAGCATCCTCGCTCAAATGTATGCCAAAGAGTGAAGCAACAAACCGCTTGCCTTTACTACTCATATTTTCACTCCGAATCTTTGGAGACTTTCCTCCAGTTTTTATATTCACCTGTGGTAATGCGAGCATCCCTGGGTTTCTCTGCATCTGCCGGAATAGCCCAGTCTCGCCCAAACTTTACTGCTCCTTCTATTTTTCCATCTGCACACAATTTCTGAATGCGTCTGGGGGTTATATTCCATTTAAGCGCAATATCCTTAACCGTCAAATATTTCTCCATACAAAGCCTCTATCCTAAAAAACACTATAAGACGCCTTGTATATTTTATACTTTTTGACGAACCTTGTCAATATTTACCCTCTTTATCAGGCCTGAATATTACAAACATCCTCATAGATTATTTCATTCAATCTATTATCAGACAGATTTGCTGCTCCTTCAGTATAAAGTCTGTCCGACTGATTCATTACCGCTGTCTCTAAGAAGTTTCTAACTAACCTAGCGTTTGCAAAATTTCCTTCTCCCTCAACTATTGGCTGACGCTTTGATAGGCTTGCGTTGAAACCTATCTTGATTCCTTCAGAATCTATATTAAGTGCCTTCTGTTCAAAGAAATCACCGATGCAATCCATAGCCGCTTCTTCGGTCTCATAACCAGCTTCCGTAGCCATCTTGTTATATATCTGCAGTAGCTGTTCCCCAGTATAGTCCTCAAACTTTAAGTAGCGGTTAAACCTTGACTTCAGTCCGGGATTTGAATTAATAAACTGCTTCATCGGCTCCGGATATCCGGCTACAATCACCACCAGGTCTTCTCTCTCATCCTCCATTGCTTTTATCAGGGTGTCAACAGCCTCCCATCCAAAATCATTTTCAGATCTCTTATAGGTCAGTGCATATGCCTCATCTATAAAGAGGACTCCGCCTCTTGCTTCCTTTACAACATCCTTGACCTTGAGTGCGGTATGCCCTACATATCCTGCCACAAGCCCCGATCTGTCCACCTCTACAAGATGCCCCTTTGAGAGAAGTCCAAGATGGTAATAAATCCTGGCTATAAGCCTTGCTACCGTTGTCTTTCCCGTTCCGGGATTTCCGTAAAATACCATATGCTGTGTGATAGGCAGCTGCTTCAATCCCCTTTGATCACGCACCTGTCTTACTGAATTGAAATGAATAAGCTGATTTACTGTAGCCTTTACGTTATTAAGACCAATCAGAGCCTGCAGCTGCATTAATAATTCCTCAAGGCTTTCCTCTCCTTCGCATTCAGTAGAATTTTCATTTTTCGCCTCGCGATTTCTTTGAGATTCAACTGTTTTTGACACATGATGTTCAAAATGTGAGGCTTCTGTTGCTTCCCCAGGTCCTTTATAATTTGCTTTATAGAAGCTTCTCATATTCCCTATATATGTTGCGAGATCGTCCCGTTCACACTGTGAAACCTCGTGATCGCAGGCTATAAATTCTTTACCCAGAGCCTCGTATAAGCATATATACTTTTCGGCCTTTGACTCCTTAAGTTCCTCAGCCACCTTGTATTCCAGATTATCATTATTCACCAGCCTCTTGAGCACCATAGGCGCCTTCTGTTCAAAAGCCGAGCTGTATAAATTATCATCCTCAATGCGCTGGCATATCTCTTCAGGTGAAATCTGCTCTGAAAAATAATCCTTTATAAATATGGCTTCCTTTACCTCTATGGAACCATCTGAAGCAGAAAGATACATCAAAAAATTCATGATTTCTTTTCTGGCCATCTGACGTATTCGGCTCTCATTCATCTTTTCATCTTTTGTTGTTATGGCCAATTCATATAATTCATCTATGAAATTCTGTATTTCCTTACTCATATCTTCTTCTCCTACATTTTCTTCTTAGGTGCTCTGACGGCTCCTTTGTTCAGCTCTTTCTCAGAATCCTTTTCTCTTCTGGCCCCATTTTTTGTAAAGTCAAGAATCAAATCCGTATGGTGTTTGTCTGTATTAGCAGATACATATTTTTTCATCATTCCAATATATGTTTCAAAGTCCTTCCTTTCAGAATCCACCATGGAATCAACACTCCTGTCATTACTCTCAATCAGCCCTACGCCCATCGCCAAATAGAGATTAACCATTGTTTCTCCCAGTTCCTGTTCAATTGGCAGATCCGAGTTATATACGGCATTATCAACAGCAACCAGAAACTGAAGCATCATAGGAGTTGTCTCCTCAAATTCTGTAGAGTATATTTCTTTTTCAGCGATGAAATCCCTGAGCTTGTCAGGCGTGATATTTAAATCAAACAATTCTCCCATAAATGCACATTCATTCCACGAAAGCACTCCATCGGCTGCAGCCAGATATGCCAGAAAAGAGAATGCATTAAGCTTAAAAGCCACGCTACATACTGAATCATCTCCAAATTCCAGCTGGTCCTTTAATCCGGACCTTTCTGCCACCAAATCACATACCTCACACATCTTATCCAAGCTTTCTTTCAGCGGTAAATTCATCAGCAAATCCTCCTCTTTTTCTGATTAATGCTATAATATACCCCCACTGACAATAAGTGGTCGCTTACTTGGCGACAAATAAAGCTATCAAAAAAGGCACCCCTTAGGATGCCTAATCTAAATCTGTTGTTGTTTCCAGGATACTTAGTTTATCCAGGCTTTCGTGGTAGTTCTTTACTGCATTCTTAATAAGCCACAACTCTCTTTCTCCAAGCTCACCATTGTGCCTTTCATTCTCGATAATTATGGAAAGATCCAACACCCAGCCTGCCAGGTTCTCTATCTCCGCAGACCAGTCATGAAGGTCATCTGGAGCTACATCACCATCAGTAAGCCTAAGATATCGCTTCTTCACACGAATAATCCAATCTGAATATCTCTCCTGCATCGTCTCAATGGAAATTGTCTTGTTTCCGACTTCCTGGAGGTCTACAATAAACTGCTCTGCCATTGAAACAATTGACGTAAGCAGCTTCTTATTTACATCAATAAACTCTTCGCGGGACATCGTCGGTTCCTGAAGCTTTTTCAGCATTTTATAGTCTGTGTTTTCATAGACATAAATACCATCTACTTCTGATGCATGCCTGTTTTCTTTGAAATAAAGTTGCTTCATCTCAGCATCCGCAGCCCAGATTGTATAGCAGAAATGCAGATGGTTAATAATGTCGCTCTCATCATGGCCAAAGTAGCACCAAACCGCCTTGGCCGGTGCGCCTTCGAATCTTTCCTCACTTGCCGCACCGGAATACACTTCCGCATACTTAATGGATTCCGCAATTTCCCTTGAGTATTTGGCCATAGCTCTATTATCAATCTCATCTTTAATGATTACAAAAGCACATAATCTTTTATACTGAAGCGAGTTCAAGGGTTCTACCTTAACTATCTTATACGCCTCTGTTTCTCTGCTGATTTCCATCTGCTCATATGGTTGGTACTCCTCAACCTGAAAATATATTGTACCTCCCATACTTGTTCTAAAAACTGGCTGCTGCTCTTTTCCGGGATTTTGTTTATTCCAGTTACCGACAATAATCTGCAGTTCTTCATTGATATCAAACAAAGACAAACGACCTTTTCTGATTCTCTTATTCAGTGATATTGCTGTAGACAGAGCCCCGGTAAACATACTGTGATTATTGTTTGGACCAAGTCTTGAAACCTCATTGGCAGAAGACGATGCAAACACGGCAATACCATGCCCTACATAATCCGTAATGGTTTCTTCAAAATGCATATGACGGGCACCATCAGTTTTGAATTTGCCACTGTAACAGCAATCCAAAATCATAATCTTGTTTTTTGCCGGTACCTTATTTATGAAATCAACAACACTCTGCAGTTCCACCTGGCCATTGCTGAATATCAGGTTACTTTCCTTGCCATGTCCGGAAAAATAAAAGATAAAGGTGTCTTCTGCACCTATCATAGATTTGAAGTTAGACACAGCCATTGCCAGATCGGTTGTTGAGACATAACCATTATTATCTGTTCCAGCCATGAGTCTCACATTATCTTTATTGACCTTAAGCCCCGACACAATTGCAGCTCCCATAAGTGTCAAATCCATCTTATAAGTCGGAAGATTTGCTATATTCATTTTTTCATAATCACCGACTCCTATAAGAAGGGCATACACATTATCGTTCTGCATAAAAGAATCTCCTAAACAGTACTATTCCTGCTAAGTCTCACTATTGCCTCAAGAGCCTCAGCCTCATGATTAGGCTCGTCGTATTCATCCATCGTGTACCTGTGTACATTATCGACCTGCTCACCCGTCATCTTTAACAGCATGCCTTCTATCTCCTCGATTCTGGACAACCTCTTTTTTTCCTTTACGCCACCCAGATATGTGCGGTCAATGAAATGAGTGCTGGTTTTTGCATCAGTAATCAGAGCATCAACCATTTCCATAAGTTCGTTATTTTTTCCCTCTTTCAGCTTAATGCTGATATCCTCCAAAACCGTTTTATACTCAGTATCAGTAATGTATTCCTGCATATTAAACCTCCTATGCTTTGCACTGATATTATAATAGTATTTTACTCAGTGATATTATCTATATGTCTAAT
>JABUSW010000152.1 GCA_021443885.1 Blautia sp. | reverse complement strand
GTGAAGCTTCCGGAAGGATTTAACGGATTCTTTATTCATATGGATCATCGTTTGATTGATTCCTGCGGCTTGGTAGTTATGATCAATGATCTGATGCAGCTCTATACACACTATCGTTTTGGTGCACCGTTCCCGCAGGAGCTGGCGGATTATACCAGGGTCCTGGAAAACGATATCCGAAAAGCCACAAACGAAAAGCGATTTGCGAAAGACAAAAAGTTCTGGAATGATCAGCTGGATGTTTTGGGAGAACCACTTTATTCAGATATTAAGGGCCCGGGAGTTCTGGAGGAAGCACGGAGGAAACATAGGAATCCAGAGCTGAGAGCGGCAGATATTGAAATGAAGAACCTGTTTGTGCAGGTAAAGGATTATTATCTGGAACCGGATGCTACACAGCACCTGATGGATTTCTGTATGAATCATCAGCTTTCCATGACAAATCTCTTGCTTTTGGGGATCCGGACTTATCTGTCAAAGGCAAACGGTGGGCAAGAGGATATTACCATAGAAAACTTCATATCCAGAAGGTCCACGCACGATGAATGGACTTCCGGTGGCAGCCGAACCATCATGTTTCCCTGCAGAACTGTGATTACCGGGGATACAGACTTTATCTCTGCTGCTTATGAGATTCAGAGTATTCAGAATAAGATTTATCTGCACAGCAATTACGACCCGGCACTCATTACAGAGGAAATGCGAAAGAGATACAATACACCAAAATACACATCATACGAAAGCTGTTATCTTACTTATCAGCCAATGCCTGTTAAAATGGATAATCCGCATCTGGAGAATATTCGACAGCATTCCAAATGGTTCGCAAATGGTGCGGCTACGAAGAAGATGTATCTTACGGTTTCTCACACCGAGTATGGAGGAATGTGCTTTTCCTATCATTATCAGACAGCATGTTATGATGAGCATGATATGGAATTGCTGTATTACTATATGATGCGCATTCTGTTTAAGGGGATTGCGGAACCCGATATGACAATTGGGGAAATTATAGAGGTTATCTGAGCCTTTGACTGATGACAGAAATGCATCAAAGGAGACAGCAAAGGTGTCGCACGACTCGCTGCAAATCTGATTGGGATTAGCAATTTAATAAGCGGCTGCAAAGAACAATCGTAATACAAAGGTTTATAATGGAGGAATAGAGAAGAGAAATGAACAGAGAAATGGAATTTAAAAACATTGTTGCACAATATGCGAATGTACTGCCGGAAAACATGACAAACGACATGCGTTTTCGAGAAGATCTTGGATTCAGTTCTTTGGATTTTATGTCGTTTTTGGGAGAATTGGAAGATACTTTTGATGTAGAACTGGAGGAAGAGGAAGTTCTTCAGATTCTTACGATTCAGGAAGCCCTGGACATGTTGGAGAAACTGGCCTGAATAGAGTTAATAAAGAAAACATATATGCATAACAAGTTTGCATATTGGTATACGCAACAATAGACTCAGAAAATGGTGTTTTTATATAAAATAGAAAGGAAATCGTTGAGCGAGGTTATATATGACAAAGCTAATCAGAGAGATATTAGAAGAGAGCAGTCAGAAGTATGCCGATATTCCGGCGGTAAAATGGCTGGTAAAGAAAGATATTCAGGAACGTAGTTATCAGGAAATGATGAGGAATGTTGTTCATATCCGGAAAGGGCTTGCCAACAAGGGGTATTGCGGCAAACATATTGCATTGATCGGACCAAGTTCTGTGGAATGGATCGAAAGTTATCTTGCGATCATAACAGGGGGATCAGTGGCTGTACCGCTGGATGCGGGGCTGCCGATAGAAGATCTGATCGATCTTCTAAATCGATCCGATTCGGAAGGATTGTTTATCAGCCCGAAATTTGCTGATTATCTGGAACAGATACATGTACAATGTCCGGCATTGAAGAGTATATGGATTTTACAGGGGAAAGATGATGCTTTTTCCTATACCGAACTCATTCGAAGCGGGGCAAGGACAGATGTTGATGCCGATGCGCCTCTGGCAGATGCCATTGCAACGATTATCTACACTTCCGGAACAACCGGTAAAAGCAAAGGTGTTATGCTTTCGCAAATGAATCTTGCATCCAACGTTGAGGCTGTAGCTTTCACGGCAGATCCGGGAACGGTTCTGTTAAGTGTGCTTCCGATTCATCATGCTTTCTGCCTGGTTATGGACTGGCTGAAAGGGTTTTCTCTTGGATCCACATTGGCCATTAATGATTCTTTTCTGCATATGATTCGAAACATGGGTATTTTCAAACCGGAAATTATGTTGATGGTCCCCATGATGATCGAGACGATTTATAAGAGACTGTCGGCTGCGGATCCATCGATTCCAAAAACTGCATTGGCACAGAGTGTATTTGGCGGAAAACTTCATACTATCTTTACGGGGGGAGCGCACCTGGATCCATATTATATTGAGCGTTTCTCGGAATATGGGGTGGAGGTTCTGGAAGGATATGGAATGTCTGAGTGCTCACCGGTTATCAGTTCCAATGATCCATCGGATCATAAGACCGGGTCGATTGGACGACCATTGAACAATGTGGAAGTATCTTTTGAGAATGGTGAGATTCTGGTGCGTGGTACCAGCGTAATGCAGGGATATTATAAGATGCCGGAGGAAACAGCGGAGACATTAAAAGATGGATGGCTGCATACGGGAGATAAAGGCTATCTGGACGATGATGGCTTCCTGTATATAAACGGCCGTGTGAAGAATCTGATCATACTTTCCAATGGAGAGAATATTTCACCGGAAGAAATTGAGAATAAACTGGGGTTAAACCCGCTGGTTGGTGAAGTAATCGTTACAGGAGAAGATAATGGACTGACCGCAAGAATCTACCCGGATCAGGATGTGATTGCTGTGAAAGGATTGGATGAAGAAGCAGTGAAATCAGGATTGCAGGCATTTCTGGATGAATACAATCGTGTACAGCCTACCTATCGGCAGATCAGAGGCCTTGTGGTTCGTAAAAACCCTTTTATCCGCAATGCAACGAAGAAGATCAAGAGAGCAGAAGCATTGATCGATGAGGCGGCACTCCCTATGAAATAAAAGGGAGTGTACCTGCGATGAAGGTCCTGGCTAAGATGTCGGCAATGTATTCGGAGGACTCTGCAAAATCATTTCGGGCCCATTTATGAAGGACGCCAATGGTACTGCCAATGGTGCTTGCAAGCATATAAGAGAACTCTTTTTTGCTATGATTGGAAGGCGTGCGGGAGCTGGTAGTTTTGGAAACGTATTGCTGAAACATGGAAATCGTCTTTTCATAAAAACCACTGGTGTCAGGATTGCACAGCAAACTGATCAATAAGGGATTGCTTTTCGTGTATTCACAGATGGACATAAAGAAGGATTTGCAGAATTCCTGGTTATTCCGGGGCTTGAATTTCTGCATCATGGAAAACACATCAGACACTGTCTGATTCTCGATAGAAGATATTAAGTCCGGAATGTTCTCGTAGTGATTGTAAAAGGTGCTGCGTACGATTCCGGCTTTTTTTATTACGTCGGCTACCGTGATTTTCGAGATATCTTTCTCTTTTACAAGCTGAAAAAAAGCGTCACAAATCGCTTTGTCAGCAATATAGTATCGTTCATCTGGAATAAATTCTTTGTTAAGCGGCATATATGTTCCCCTTTTATAAACAGAATTCATGTTTATAACGCAGCTGTATCATTTTCAGTGTAGCATATAGCAGGCAATCTGTCATTACAATTCAGACGAACAGTGGGACAGGATATGGTCACTTACACGGAACAGTGCTATAATGACAGTGTTATAGGATGCTTATTTCCAAATAAAATAACAGAAACCAGGTTTTGAAGTGAAAAGAAAAGTAGTGAAAGAATTGAAAAAAGGGGGCATGCTGCTAGCCGGAACCGGTACAGCACTGGCTTTTGGATGGTCATTTTTTGAGATGATGCTGCATTGTAAAAGAAAGAGGGTTACAGATCATAAGAAAGCATTTTCCGGGAATCGGGTTTTCCAAATATCTCATATAAAAGATAACCACCCCAAGGTTCATTATAAAGAGGCATATGAAAAGGGAAAAAAATGGTGTCAGAATCAGATGATGCAGGACAGGTATATTTATAGTGAAGACGGACTGCGCCTTCATGGTTATTTTTTGAAGACATTGCATGCCAAAAGGGTCGTCATTTTGTGCCATGGCTATAGAGGAAACAGCTTCAGTGATTTTGCACATGTTGCTCGGTTCCTTTATGAAAATGAATGTGATCTCCTGTTTATTGACCAGCGCTGCTGCGGTCAAAGCGAAGGGGAGTATATTACATTTGGCGCAAAAGAAAAAAAAGATGTCAGGGATTGGGTTTATTACCTGGCAAAACAAAGTGAGCTGCCGATATATCTGTTTGGGGAATCGCTGGGAGCGGCATCTGTACTCATGGCATCCGAATACCGGCTTCCAAAACAAGTGCATGGTATTATAGCCGATTGTGGATTTTGCTCTATGAAAAAACAAATGAAGGATATGGCGTCGAAATGGTTCCATATTAATCGCATAGATTTGCTTCTATTGCAGCTAATGCACTATGGGAAACTCGTGGCGGATTTTCAGGTGGAGGAGGCAGACACATTGCTTCCGCTTCAGAGGAACATGATACCGGTTCTGCTTTTCCACGGAGAGAACGATACCTTTGTGTATCCGGAGAACAGCCGGATTAATTATAAGCGATGCAATTCCGAAAAAGAACTTGTTATGATTCCAAATGCAAAACACATGTGTGCGGGATATGAGGAGCCGGAATTATACAGAGAGAAAATTACAGCATTTTTCAAAAAGTGTGATTATCTGCCATGATTCCTGTCGCTTTGCTCTGTTTTTATCGCTACACAAATTTTATGTGGTTTCGTAAAAAAAGTTTTAAAAGCTGTTGACAACCCATTCGAGATGTGGTAATCTAACTAAGCTGTCAACGAGACAGCAAGCACTTTGATAACTGAACAGTGAAACACATACGATTCTCGAAAATTCT
>JABUSW010000199.1 GCA_021443885.1 Blautia sp. | reverse complement strand
AATTCCTGCTTTACCTTTTCTTCCCGTTCACGTTCCGCCTGAGAAGCCCGCAGATAATCCGGTCTGTGGTCCGCGGCAGATTCGTATTTCCCTTCATTATAATAAAGCATTCCAAGCGCACCCACTGCGGACGCCTTCTGTTTATTCATATGTGCCGGGGCAAATGCATAGGGAACAGTAAGTTTTTCTCTTATGATTTGTTCAAAAACAGGAACACCATCTCCAAGGAATGTCACAGGTTCCCCAATCGAATTCAGTTTTTCCAGCAATGTCTCCACGGAAACAGCCATCTGATCTTCTACCGTGATCAATCTGTGTTCCTCATAACGGTAAATGCCCGTATACGTCTGTCTTCGCCTTGCATCCATGATTGGGCAGACGATCCCCCGGACGTCAAACAGGTTATACGCCAAAGCTTCCAATGTGGGTACGGAAACCACCGGCCGGTTTAAAGCCAGCCCCAACCCCTTTGCCGTGGCAGAACCGATTCTCAGCCCGGTAAACGATCCCGGCCCCGCCGCCACTGCAATTGCATCAATGCTATCCATATCCAGTTCCGTCATCTTCGCCAGTTCATCCACCATTGGAAGCAATGTCTGCGAATGTGTCTTTTTATAATTAACTGTATATTCTGCCAGAAGATCATCGTTTTCCAGCAATGCCGCGGAAGCAACGATCCCCGAACTGTCCAGCGCCAAAATCTTCATTCTTCCCGTCTCCTGTCCTGTATTAATGCCGGCAAATAATACCGTACAAGTTACCGCTTCTCAAAATGTATCCGGAAGTCAGCCCTGAATTGTAATCTTTCTATAGTCAAAACCCTTTTCCAGATCTTTCCGTATTTCAACCTGAATAACATCTTCCGGAAGAATTTCCTCTATCAGATTTGCCCATTCGATCAGGCAGATCCCTTTACCGAAAAAGTAATCGTCGTATCCAATCTCTTCCATTTCCTCTGCATCTCCAATACGATATACGTCAAAATGGTAAAATGGCAGACGACCGCTTTCATATTCCTGAATAATGGTAAACGTAGGACTGCAGATCGGCTCCTTAATGGAAAGCCCCTCTGCAACCCCTTGTGTAAATACGGTTTTTCCTACGCCAAGATCACCGATCAAGGTATATATCTGGCCTGGTTTTGCCGTTTCACCAATCAATTTTCCAAATGCAAACGTCTCCTGCGGAGAGTATGTCTCTATTATCATTCCCCTCACCTTATCCTTGCAGAATCATTATTTGCATATTATAATAGAGCATACGTTGAATTACAATACTTTATTATTTATCAAAGGAGTGACATAACAATGACAAATCCAATCATTACAATTACAATGGATAACGGCGATGTCATGAAGGCTGAGCTGTATCCGGAGATAGCTCCAAATACAGTTAATAATTTTATCAGTCTCGTAAACAAAGGCTACTATGACGGCCTGATCTTTCACCGTGTTATCCGCGGGTTCATGATTCAGGGAGGATGTCCGGATGGAACCGGCATGGGTGGTCCGGGTTATTCCATCAAAGGCGAATTCTCACAGAATCACTTTTCAAATAACCTTGCACACACCCCCGGTGTATTATCCATGGCCCGGGCCATGCATCCGGATTCAGCAGGAAGCCAGTTCTTTATTATGCACAAAGCTGCTCCCCATCTGGACGGAAGTTATGCAGGCTTTGGAAAGATCATAACAGGGATGGACGTTGTAGATAAGATTGCGGAAACCGATACGGACTATCGTGATCGCCCTCTTGATGATCAAAAGATCCGTTCCATGACAGTTGAAACTTTCGGCGTCGATTATCCGGAACCGGAGAAGTGCTAGGTTTATTCTATGTTAGAACGATACAGAACAGTCTTCGAAGGCGGGTGCGGCCAGATCATCGAGAAAAAATCGCGTTTCATTGCCACGGTGCGGCCTGTTGCCACAGAAGACGAAGCTCTCTCCTTTATTGAAGAAACAAAAAAGAAATACTGGGATGCAAGACATAACTGTTATGCTTATACAGTAGGAATGAATCGTGAATCCACAAGATGCAGTGATGACGGAGAGCCTTCCGGAACAGCCGGAAGACCCATGTTGGATGTAATTCTCGGAGCCGGTCTGTATAACGTGGCAGTTGTTGTCACGCGCTATTTTGGAGGAGTATTGCTGGGAACAGGCGGTCTGGTCCGGGCTTACTCCTCTGCCGTTCAGGAGGGACTGGCACAAAGCACCCTCATCGAGAAAATTCATGGTCTTTCTTTATTCGTAGAAACAGATTATTCCGGCATAGGGAAAATTCAGTTTATTGCCGGAGACAGAGGCCTTCCGATTCTGGATTCTGAATACGCAGAAAAAGTTATTCTGCGGTTGATGGTCCCGGCGGAAATGATCAACGAGGTTACGTCTGCCATCACGGAAGGAACGAATGGACGTGCGATCCTTCGTCGGGAAAAGGAACTGTATTTTGCCAAAGTCCAAGGTGAAGTGCTGGTATTTGATGAATGCTGAGTCACCGCACCCTTTTAATTACCTTTACTTATATCCGGAGTTTTGTTATAATGGAACGGATTATAAAGGAGGAATTGCATGAATTATGGAAAAAGATCCGCCTTAAAAAAGAGAGATGCTTTAATTTCCCGTACATCCATGCTGGGAAAGAAAGCACACGTTTCTTTTATAAGGCTGCTGTTTATATCACTCATCGCACTTGCTGTAGCAGGCACCTGCACCATCGTCGGAGCTTATCGCGGCATTATCGACAATACTCCCGATGTTGAAAACGTTGATATTATGCCCTTGGGATATGCAACCTTTATCTATGACCAAAGCGGCAGACAGCTTAGAAAACTCTCGGCTCCGGAAGCCAATCGTCTTCCGGTATCCATTTCTCAGATTCCTTTGGATCTGCAGCACGCTGTCGTTGCCATCGAGGACGAGCGTTTTTATGAACACAACGGAATCGACGTAAGAGGTATTCTCCGTGCAGGCGTAAAAGCATTGACAAGCCGTTCTCTCTCAGAGGGCGCCAGTACCATTACGCAGCAGTTGTTGAAGAATAATGTATTTACCGGGTGGACCAGCGAATCAACCTCTTTGGAACGAATCACTCGTAAACTCCAGGAACAATACCTTGCAGTTGAAATAGAAAAAAAGGTTAATGACAAAGATGTTATTCTGGAGAATTATCTGAACACTATAAACCTGGGGGCTGGTGCATATGGAGTGCAGGCAGCCGCTCATACCTATTTCAATAAAGATGTGTGGGATCTGAACCTGTCAGAGTGTGCAACCCTGGCCGGTATTACCCAGAACCCTACCAAGTATAATCCCATCACAAACGCAAAGGATAACTACAAACGAAGAACCACCGTATTGCGTCATATGCTGGAACAGGGATATATCACAAAAGAGCAATGCAAAGAGGCCATGGAAGACGATGTTTACACCAGGATCACGGAAGCACAGAACGTCATTTCCAGCACATCCAATACCATCTATTCCTACTTCGAGGACGAAATGCTGGACCAGATCGTAAAGGACCTTATGAATATCAAAGGCTATACACGCCTTCAGGCGAGAAATATGCTTTTCAGCGGTGGGCTTAAGGTCTACTCTACGCAGGATGCATCCATCCAGAGAATTCTGGACGAGGAGTATGCCAACGAGTCCAATTATCCCTCCTATGTCCAGTTTGAACTGGATTATGCTTTGACCGTCATGAACCCGGAAGGGAACGAAATCAACTACAGCAAGGAAATGCTCCGGCTTTATTTCCAGAACGAAGACCCTTCATTCGACTTGCTTTTTGATACGAAAGAAGAAGGGCAGTCTTATGTAGACCGTTACAAGGCCGGCATTCTTGCAGATGGCAGCAAGGTCATCGCAGAACGGTGCAATTTTGCTCCACAGCCGCAATCCTCCATGAGTATCATCGATCAGGAGACCGGCTATGTGAAGGCGATTATCGGTGGTCGTGGTCCAAAAGAAGCCAGCCTTACTCTGAACAGAGCATCTGATACGGAAAGGCAGCCAGGATCGACATTTAAGATCGTATCCACTTATGCGCCTGCACTAAATGAGAAAAACATGACCCTTGCAACTACCTTCCTGGATGAAGAGTATAATTATCCGGATGGAACGCCGGTCAATAATGCATCGCGTAATTATGGCGGCGAAACTACGATCCGCGCCGCAATTCAGAACTCTGTAAACGTTGTTGCGGTAAAATGCCTTGAAGAAGTTACCCCGGAGCTTGGGCTGGAATTTCTCGATAACTTCGGGTTTACCACATTGGCTCATGGCCGCGAGGAAGACACAGATTCGGAAGGACGCATCTGGAGTGATGCAAACCTTGCAACTGCATTAGGCGGCATCACAAATGGTGTCACAAATGTTGAACTCTGTGCTGCATATGCTGCAATTGCCAACAAAGGTACTTACATCAGACCGATTTATTATACAAAGATCCTGGATCATAATGGAAATGTTCTGATCGAGAATAATTCTGCCGGGAGATCCGTCATCAGTGAAAGCACCGCATATCTTCTTACCAATGCCATGGAAGACGTTGTAAAATCCGGTACTGCCACTGCATGTCAGCTGGATCGAAACATGCCGGTTGCCGGCAAGACCGGTACTACGGAGGAATACAATGACTTATGGTTTGTAGGTTATACACCGTATTATACTTGCGCGATCTGGTCCGGTTATGACAATAACGCCAAGATTCCAAAGGATCAGCGTGATTATCACAAGGCATTGTGGAAAAAAGTAATGGATCGTATTCATGAAGCGCTTCCGGCCAGAGACTTCACTGTACCTGCCTCGATAGAAACGTGTTATATCTGTTCTTCTACAGGTCTTCTTGCTTCATCCGGTTGCGATGCTGTGGAGGAATACTTTGAAGTTGGCACGACACCGACAGATTACTGTTATGAATACCATTACAATCCTTTAGATGACATCTATAATGACTATAATCTGGACAGCATCACGATCATAGATGGCCTTCCTGTAACAGATAATAATGGTGTGAACAATGATGGTACGATCGTTATTCCCGGAGAAAACGGCACTGGCAATACGCCTGTTGATGGCGGCTACACCTGCATAT
>JABUSW010000217.1 GCA_021443885.1 Blautia sp. | reverse complement strand
CGGTGAGCAGGTGCTGGAACGGATCGCCGCAGAGCAGCCGGACATTCTGATTACAGATATCAATATGCCATATCTGAACGGTGTGGAGCTTCTGCAGCTGGTGCAGAAGAAATATCCTGCTCTTATCACCTTTGTGATCAGCGGCTATGACGACTTTTCTTTTGTGAAGGATTCCTTTCTTGCAGGGTCCATCAATTATCTGATGAAACCGGTAGGTAAGATCGATCTGGTCAATGCGCTTTCCCGGGCTCTGGAGATCATTGCAGAGCGTCAGAGCAAGCAGGAACTGGAAAAAATGCAGCAGATCGAGCTGCAGAAAGCCTCCTCTTTCATTAAAGATCAGGAATTTTCACAGCTGCTGGACAGAAAGATGGTTTCAAAGCTGTCCACTTTGGCGAAGAACAATCATATGGATTACGTGTCTGCATGTCTGATTCTTGTGAAAATACATGATCTGCAGGATTTTATTCAGATATATAGTCAGGATATGAACCTGTTGTCCATGTCGGTGAAGAAACGACTGCAAGAGATCGAGGGGGACGACAGATTACTGATTTTCAACTATGTGTACCATGCAAATGAATTCTTGATCGCGGGAGAAATGAGTGGTGCAAAAGCAAACAGGCTGGCACAGCAGATATTGAAGGATTTCTCGGCAGCAACAAAGGGAGCAGTGACGGTAATCGAGAGCGAGCACTGCTATTGCATCGAGAACCTCTATGAAGCGTACGTGCAGGATATTTCCTGTATGATGCTGCGCCCCTTTGGCAAAAAGGGGGTTGCCATGAAGACGGATCATGAGAAGGAAGCCCAGCGCAGAAGCATCCCCGGCCACATCAATGAGCTTCATATCCGGGAACTGCAAAACTGCCTGAAAAGCCGTAACCTGAAGGGGTTGAAAGTCTTGCTGTTTGAAAATATCGGATTGGCCCATTGCGAGGAGCAGGAGTGGTCTTATCTGGAGGTACGTCAGACGATACAACGATTTGCCAATCTCTTGATGGAAGAAGCGGCTCAAAAGGATGCGCAGGTCATGCTGGATATGCAGAGCATGCAGGAAATTGCCGACAAGGCGGTGGAACGGATGGATTTTGACGGCATCAAGGAAGTTCTTACCGAGATGATGGAGTTTGTCCTGAATGTAGCACAGACAGAAGCGACGGATTCCATCCGAAGCGGGATCCGGCAGGCTGTGTTATATGTTGATGAGCATTTTCGGGAGAATCTGACGCTTGTTTCTGTGGCGGAGCGCTTTCACATTGAGAAATCTTATTTTTCCCGGATGTTCCGAAAAGAGACCGGAGAAAACTTTGTGCTTTATATCAGTCGTAAACGTATGGAGAAAGCAGTGGAATATATGAAAAAGACGGAGATCAATCTGACGGAGATCGCCTTTATGGTAGGGTATGATGATTATACCTATTTTAATAAAGTATTCCGCAAAACCATGGGAGTAAGCCCCAGGGAATACCGTAACCGGGTGGGTGAAGAACGGTTGGAACACAGAGAGAAATAACAATCCTTAAGCCGTTGGATTTTTTCAAAAAGAAACAAGTATTTTTACAAGAGTTTCCTAATTTCAGTGCGTTTTTTCCGTTAAACTGACAGTATAAACGCAATCACAATACAACGGGAGGTAGAAAATATGAGAAAGAAAGCATTAAGTACAGTGATGGCTGCTTCTATGGTCTTAGGCATCATTGGCGGCAGTGGTATGACTGTGGCAGCTGAAGAAAACGTGACATTGACTGTTCTTGCCGGACAGGGTACGACCGATGCTGGTATCGAGGATATGATCGATGAAGCACTGGCGAAAAAGTATCCGAATATCACACTGGAATGGGAATGTGTTGACTGGGGAAATGACTTTCAGCCGAAGATGCAGCAGTATATGCAGTCCGGTCTGCCGGATATCATGGTTGGTAAAGGACAGGACGTAAAAACATATGGATCTCAAGGCATTCTGGCTCCGATCGAAGAGGAATATCTTAACGCAGGTCTTGAAGCTTCCAGAGAGAATGTGAGCATTGATGGCGTCTGCTATGGTCTTGTATACAATGCACAGTATCAGGGTGTTTACTATAATCGCGACATGTTTGAAGAGAACGGCTGGGAAGTGCCGAACACTATGGATGAATTGCAGGCGATCATTGATGATTGTAAGGCAAAAGGAATCGTGCCGTTTGCCAGCCATATGGTTGACATCTGGTCCATCGGCAACGTGACCATGCAGTTCATGATGAATGATGTGTTCAATAAGGATCCGGAGTGGGGCGACAAATTCCGTGCCGGTGAAGTAAGCTTCTCAGAAGATGCCAACGCACAGGCTGCATACATGAACAACAAGCTGATCTTTGATAACACCTTTGAAGATACCTTCTCCAAGGAACAGACCGACTGTGATGCACAGATGGTACTGGGAGAAGCAGCAATGAAGGTTTCCGGATCCTGGTCGATCCAGAACTTCCTGGATATTGACGAGAACTTCAACTTCGGTATTTTCCCGTTCCCGAACCAGACCGGCGATTCCAAGCTGATTTTCGAGCCGAACATGACATTTATGACAAGTGCAACCACAGAGCATCAGGACGCAGTGAATAAGGTGCTGGAAGTGCTTACAACAGACAAAGACCTTGCTCTGGAGATCTACAACTATATTAAGACATCCCCGATGCTTAAGGACGTAACGCCGACCTTCCCGAATCCAAGTCAGGAAGATATCGACAAGTATGCTGCAGAAGGCAGAATCGTAGACGTAACACTTGGTAACAACGCACTGGTATGGGGCGGCTTCCAGGAAGAGAATGCAAAAGATATCGCTGCATGGCTGCAGGGTGACACAACATTTGAAGATGCGTTAGCTGCATCCGATGCAAGAGTTGACGCAAGCAGCGCCGGCTGATAAGACAAAAGTGAGTGAAAAGGCTGCCGATGAGGCAGCCTTTTATCACTTTACAGCAAACGGAAGAGGAATTTCTCATACAGGGAAGGTGCATAGATTATGGAAAAGAAGATGTTTCGCCAGTATCTGGTCCTTGTGATTCCGGGGCTGGTAATTTTTACGATCGGTCTGATCGTACCCTTGTTTCTGTCGTTCCGTTACTCTCTGACAAGCTGGGACGGTATGACAGCGGAAAAAGCCTTTATCGGATTTAAAAACTATATTGAACTGTTCCAGGACAAAGCGTTTCTGGACGCATGGTGGTTTACCATAAGGTTCACAATTTTCAACACCATTATTCAGAATATACTGGCACTGTTGTTTGCAGTAGCTCTGGACAGCGGGATCAAAGCCCAGAAGCTCTACCGCACGGCACTGTTTGTTCCGTGCCTGATCAGTGCTATTATCGTTGGTTTTGTCTGGCTGAAAATGTTTGCCAATGTATTGCCGGACATTAATGAATGGCTCGGAATCAACTTTAATATAAAGCTGTTTGGAAGCAGTGATACGGTGCTTACCGGTTTGCTGATTGCAAATAACTGGCAGTGGGTAGGTTACTGGATGCTGATCTATCTTGCCGGTCTGCAATCTGTGCCTGCAGAGCTTCATGAGGCTGCAAAAGTCGATGGTGCAGGAGCGGTAAAACGTTTCTTCCATGTGACGATCCCCATGCTGGCTCCGGCGATCACGGTCTGCATTGTTGGGATTACCACTGGCTCCCTGAAGGTATATGACTTGCTGGTTTCCTCCACAAAGGGTGGACCGGGGCGTGCTTCCACGTCAATCATTTACCAGACGTATACCACGGCCATCAGCGGAAGACGATATGGCTATGGATCTGCAATGACGGTATCACTGATCGTTGTGCTGCTTCTTGTAGCACTGATTCAGGTGAAGGGGCTGAAAAGCAAGGAGGTGCAGATATAATGAAGAAAAAGCGGAAAATTAATAAAGCCACACTGGCCGTTCAGATCGTGATGACCGTTGTGGCAGTGGTATATCTGTTCCCTATTTTTATCATCCTCAATTATTCGTTCAAAACAAAGAAGGAACTGTATCTGACCAGTCCGTTAAAGCTGGCTTCATCCCTGAATTTCGATAATTACAGAAAAGCTTTTGATAAGCTGAATATGAAAATGTCGTTTGTAAATACAATGTTTTATACGATCGTCAGTGTTTTGATCCTGGCAATTTTATGCGGGATCACAGCCTGGGCCATTGCCAGATGCAAGCATAAGTTTTTCAAATTCTGTTACGTGTACTTTATCATTGGAATCCTGATTCCATGCCAGGCATTATTCCTGCCGATTTATACCATAGGCTATAAACTGAACCTGACCAACACACGTTACGGCATCATTTTTATGTATGTGGCCACAGGTGTTTCCTTCGGCGTCTTTCTGATGACCAGTTTTATGAGTACAGTGCCCATTGAACTGGAAGAATCGGCACGCATTGACGGCTGCTCCGTGTACCGCACCTATTTTACGGTGGTTCTGCCGCTTTTGAAGCCGGCAATGGCTACACTGATCATCATGCAGTCTTTTCAGATCTGGAATGACTATCTGCTGGCAAGCCTTTATGTCAGCAAAAAGCAGCTGAAAACACTTACGGTCGCCATTTCATCGCTTTTTTCCACCCAGACCAGCGACTACACAACGGCGATGGCTGCCATCGTGGTATCGGTGCTGCCCATAACGATTTTGTTTCTGTCACTGCAGAAGTATTTTATCAAAGGGATGACCGTTGGTGCGGTGAAGGGCTGAAAACACGTCTCAGAAGAGGTGCCCCCACATGAAGCATGCAGAGCACTATGTGCGGAGGGCAGAGAGTGCTGCATTTTCGCAGTTATAGGAGGATATTATGAGGTTTGAAGGAAAAGAATATATTCTGGGCGATATGATCCTGCGCTATACGGCGGATGCGGATGGACGCGTAGGAATGCTGCTCTACCCGGCAGACTGCCCGATTACGGAGGAACAACGTTCAAAAGCGGCCCTTGATCCCATGGTGCAGGTAAAGCTTGCAGGAGATGAATATCAGGGCTGCTATGCACCAGGCAACACTATGCGCTGCGGGGAAAGTGCAATGCAGCTTTTGTATGATTCACAGTCTGTGCTTTCCCTGGAAAAGGGAAAGGTCATTGAGACCGTATTAAAGGACGCCCGGGGTTATGAAGCACTGCATCGCGTTTCCTGGAAAGAGGGGGAACGGTTTGTCCGGGTCGATTGCGTATATCGGAACAATTCGCAAAAGAAAAT
>JABUSW010000294.1 GCA_021443885.1 Blautia sp. | reverse complement strand
TTCCAGGTCTTGCCGGTAATGAAGGCCTCGGGAATGCGCCCGCTTGCGCAGTAGCCCCGCACGGAACGTTCCGATATGCCCCATTTCTTCGCCATCTCGGCTACTGATACATACTTCATGAGCCACCTCCGATCATGTTCCTATTGTAATACATTATCGGCAAAATATCAATAATACGACTCTTTCGTCACCTTTGTTTTTGCCGATACAGGAAACACATTTCTCTTTCTATTGCTCCAGCAGATCAAGATACTGAAGAAGCACTGTCATAGCTCCCATCTTTCTGGGCATTGGCGTCTGCCATCTGTCCTTACCCGACAGGTGCCGCCTTAATGCGCTTGCAGACAGCTTGTTGGGGAGCACCCCAATCCCTTTGAACACCGCCTTTCAGACGGTGGCTGCGCGTTCCGAAACGGAACGCTTATCTTTCAATTCACTCCACTCTTTTTATTTCGTATCCTGCAGCAGAATCTGTCCGTTGGAATGCTTACGGCCTTCTGTGTTTTATCATCACAAATTTTTTGCTTAGTGAATTGCCAAAGAAAGAGCCTGACCCCGTTACATGTGGTCAAGCTCTTGGTTCACATCAATGATTATTCACCATATTCCGCAGCACTATCAATAAAAAATCTGATATTGTACTGTCTGCTCTCTTCCGGAAAACGTTCCGCAGCTCTATAAAGTGCATCAATAAGAGAATGACTTTTTGATATTTCAGCAATCTCATCAAAAATCTCACTCATCCATATCAGATGTTCACCACTACATTGATTATCAATAAATGCTATTGTTTCATTTATATTTTTTGTCAAAAGATTGATCATAGCTCCTATCGTTGGATTGTTATCGTAATCAATATCCCCTTGATACTTTTTCCGCTCCTCAACAAGAAGCGTAAACTCTGTTAATATATCCATATATTATCTTATCCTTTTTAATACTGATTAATCAGAATCAGGAACTACTGTCTATAGTATTTACTCTATGATCAATATTTCATCCATACAGTCTCGGAAAGATTTTCCTTCGAACAATGGATATTCAAGAAGCTTAAGGAAGTTTTTATCGTAAGCCATCCTGTTCCAGGATTCATCAACTATCACATTACCATAATCTTCGCCGGTACAATAATATTTCTTATTCTTGTACCAAAAAGCAAAGTCGGTTGTCATCGGAGGATTCGATTCCCTCTCAGGAAATTCGTCCCATCTCTGATATGCCTTAAATCGATCCCAGCTCATTCTACTTACGGTTTTTCCATCTGGTCCATGCAACATCTTTTTTCTCCTTCCAGGTCTGTATAACTCGCTCCACCATTGCTCTTTCTTAAAGTACCTCCATCAGTCCGCAATACTCATTCATTTCCGATGTCGGTATCCCGAGAAATTCAGCTCCTTTTTGTATACTGATTCCCTCTTCATTTATAGCCCTGTAAACCAGCTGCTTAAACAGCATCGGCTTCTCAGGTTCCTTTACACGGCTCGGCTCTTTTTCTCTCCAATTAGCTTTGTTTGCTTTGATATAAAACTCTCTTGTCAGGCCGTCATTCATAATTCCAACCTGATTGGCTCTAAGTACAAGAAGATACATAGAAATGCCGTATTCTTCACAAACCAGGATTAAATCCTTCGTCAGCTTGGATTTACGAGGACCAAGTTCCCGAAAAAGGTCATCATTTGAAATTAAGAATGCACCGGCAATGGCAGTCGACATCTTCTCCTGATCTTCGTCAGAAATACCGGACCAGTTAAACATGATATGAGACAGTTCATGAATAATAGTGGTTCGTTTTCTCTCGGGCCTTATATTTTTATTGATTACTATATACGGATAGCCGTTTACAGTGCCGTTCATACCCGCAAAACTGTCATTATCCATTTCAATTTCAAAGATCAGAATTCCAAGATTTTCTAATACGGCTGTAAGTTCGTCTACCGGTCCGCTGGAAGACAATTTCAGATATCTTCTCAATTCAGACGCATTTTTCTGATAATCTGATGACAGATCAAGATCATGACATTTTACAGGTTCCGGCAAAGGGTTTCCCCCGAGACATTCGATCGCATCAAAGAACCTGCTGAAATACTCCTCTACAGATTCCCTCACGAACTCCTGCTCTGTTTTTGTAAGTTTACTTTTTTTACGAAATTCACAATGACTGAATACAAGTTGATCGTTTCTCGAATCCAAAAAATCTGCGACATAAACTCCCAGGGCAGCTGCAAGCTTATTTATCGTCTCCATGTCCGGAACTCTCTTTCCGCTTTCATAGTTTGAGATAGCCATAGGTGTAATCCCGCACATTTCCGCAAGATCCTTTTTGCTCATCTTTTTTTTCAACCTGAAATATTTAAGATTCTTTTCAAACATATGCACTGCCTCCTTTCTTCTGTTTATTTTATCACAAAAATACATTTTTGTAAACATAAACGTTTAGTTTTTCTTTAATTTTCTCAATTAATAAACGGATATCAGAAATATTATAAGTGCCTTTCACCACAATTCTTATTCATCACCTTTCGGGATATCGTTCCCTTTTTCCCTGCCACTGACCGGGCAGCTTAATTATCGTGTTCTCCATCTGTCTGGTAGTATATGATTTCGGAAAATACTTCCGCAGTTCTTCTCCCTTAAAGGTAATATTATCCGGTATATCTTTCTTTTCCTCCGACATGATGCTACACATGACATCAAAGGTACTCCTGCCATCAGAGGCAAGTCTCTTTAGCCTCTGTGCCTGCGACAGAGAGGGCATATTCTGCGTGTAGCTCATTGCCGAAAGGAAATCCCTCTGTTCTCTCTCTGAGAGATATGAGAGCTCCACAGCAGGACTGAAGGCCATTTCCTTGCGGTCCACCATTTCCAGCAGCTCCGGTATCAGATACGTGAGCCGGATATAACGCTGCACCTGCTTCACGCTCTCACCCGCCTGATCAGCTACTATCTTGTTCGATCTTTGTCCCTTCAGCTTCGGGCCAACTTGACCCGAAGTTCTTTTTACCTCCATATCTGTCCTTATGCCCTGGTGTTTTATAGCGTCCAACTTCATCCTGTATGCCCACGCACGCTCGCTGGGAAGCAGCTCCTCCCTCTGAAGATTCGCATCAACCATGGCGATCACAGCCCCGTCATCATCCATCTCCCTGACAATAGCGGGAAGCTCAGTGATTCCTGCCAATTCTGCCGCGCGAAGTCTTCTGTGACCGGAAATCACCTCATAGTATCCTTCAGACACCGGCCTTACGATTAGCGGTACCATAACCCCCACCTGTGAAACGCTCTCGCATATGCGCAGCATAGCTTCGTTGTCAATGACCTTAAATGGATGATCATAAAACGGCACCAGACTCTTCACAGGCAGCTTTACTATGATCTCCCCTTCCTTTCTGTCTGTCATAATGTTCTCATTGTCCCCTATACCTGCATTGCCGGAGCTGTCTTTCTTAATCATACTTAAATCAATCTCCTCTTACATTCCTTTGCTGAGCCGCATGTTCTTCTTTCTGAGTTCTGTTCACATCAATCGCATCCATCCCTATAGATAGATAAGATTGATATATATTCTTTATATACTCATTCTTTATATAGTAATTATTTATAGAGTATCCTTTTGACTCATTTAGATGGGTATTTTTGACCCATCCAGATTGGTAAATTTTACCCATCAGAAAAGTTATCAACATGACTCGTAAACCGCCCGGATTTTGCCGACTAAATTAACACATAGAGTGATTTTTCGGACTCATTTTGGCCCTGTTGCAGCATGATTAACACAAAAACTCATGACAAAACGCATCAGCTTACGACAGATCACAACAAAACGTTCTCCCTTTTCAGAACATAAAAAACCCCGAAAAACCTTGATTTTTCGGGGTTTGTAAGCATTTTCCGTAATCTGAAAAAGTCCGATCAACGCTTGCTGAACTGCGGTGCTCTTCTCGCTGCTTTCAAGCCGTACTTCTTCCTTTCTTTCATTCTGGGATCGCGGGTCAGATAGCCTGCTTTCTTCAGAATGGGGCGCATCTCATCGTCTACATTGAGCAGAGCACGAGCGATACCGTGACGGATCGCACCGGCCTGACCGGTATAGCCGCCGCCGCGTACGGTTACGTCAACATCAAATTTATCAAGAGAATCGGTAGCAACCAGAGGCTGACGAACGATAACCTTCAGGGTCTCAAGGCCAAGATAATCATCGATGTCTCTCTTGTTGATGGTGATCTTACCGGTTCCGGGTGTTACATATACTCTTGCGATAGATTTTTTTCTTCTACCAGTTCCGTAGTATTTTTCGCTTGCCAATGTCCTTTACCTCCTTAAAATGTCAGAACTTCGGGCTTCTGAGCTGCATGAGGATGCTCAGCACCGGTGTACACGTGAAGTTTTGTCAGCATTGCTCTTCCAAGGGGTCCTTTGGGAAGCATTCCCTTAACTGCCAGCTCTACTACTGCAGCGGGTTTTTTTGCCATCATCTCACGAAGAGTTGCCTCTTTCATGCCGCCGACATACTCGGAATGATGATAGTACATTTTCTGATCCAGCTTTTTGCCGGAAACTTTGATCTTCTCAGCGTTAACGATGATCACATAATCACCGGTGTCAACGTGAGGAGTAAACTCAGGTTTGTTTTTGCCTCTGAGGATCTTTGCTACTTCAGAAGCCAGACGTCCAAGAGTGCAGCCTGCTGCATCTACGACGTACCATTTTTTCTCAATCTTATCCGGATTCGCCATAAAGGTGGTGTTCATGGATGTTTCCTCCTAAAAAATTCCTGTTAATTACTCGATGTAAGGACCAATGTCGTCCTCTCTTTGATGACCCCGATCACTGTCCGTATGACCGTGCCATCTGTAAAAACTGAAATGACATTTCCACCGGGGCTTTGGTTTCCATGTCTATGGAGTCGACTTTCCGCTTCTGTATGCCTGTTATTTGGGAGATAACAGGGCACACTCCGTGGATTGCCACACTTTTGCATTATATTATACAGGTGTCCTGCTGTCAACGAGTTTTTTCGGTTTTTATATTTCCATACAGATTCCAAAGCTGCAAGCATCTGTATCATCCTTTCAGCTGATCCGCCGCTGCCCTGCAGGTTCTCCTGTATTTTATCTGATCTCAAATCTGCCTTTACTCCTGCAGCGACTGCAGACCGAACTGATCCATAAAGTTTCGGATCACATGCGCAGCCTCCGCACGGATGGAAGTTTCCTG
>JABUSW010000125.1 GCA_021443885.1 Blautia sp. | reverse complement strand
AGAAAACAATTCTTGTACTTTTTTCCACTGCCACATGGGCACGGATCGTTTCTACCAATTTTCATAGCTGTCACTCTGCATTCTTTTTTAATTGTTCAAACGCTGCTTTTATCTTTCCTGCCATAAGTTTTCTTCTTTCAATCAGAAAAACCTCATAAGCCATGTTTTCCCAGCCGTGAGGCAATGCATTTTCTTCCTCCATGGCCAAGATATCTTCTACGGTTCTTCCCTCACATACAATCGGATAGTATACAGAAGGTGCATCATCGAGAATATCCATATTGTCCTTCCAATCAATAAAGGCATAATTTGCCATCTGGTTTATCTTGGAATCCGAATATCCCTGGGATTTCAAATACGCCTTCGGGAATAAATGATGCTTTTCAAGAGACTTTCTATTTCCGTCGGTTCCTACCTCGAACAGTTTTGAAACTAACAGATTGCTCTTAGAGAACAATATCTTAGCATTCATAATATTAAGCGAGGCGACATATGCGTTCCATGCATTATTTCCCCTACCCGATACTGCCAGACCTTCAGAGCCGACAAGAGTAATATCAAAATAGTCATTTGTAAGTCGCTCATTTACCCTTGTAAGGATAAATTGCCTGTATTCTTCAAGAGATGTCAGATTTTTAATGCTGTTTAAATGATTCTCTACCGTAGATTCAAAAGATCCCGTATATAAAGAAATCAACGATGCATAAAAGAACCACAAAGAGGTCAAATGCATATTCTCATTATAAGAGGCTTTGAACCTGTGCTTTGCAATCAAATAAAAAGCATACGAATAGAAAATTGCATTACCCGACAGTATAAGATCCCCTGACAGATATCCTGCATTCATAATCGCTTTTATAAATTCGTGCCAACTGTGCACATCCAACACATCCGGAAGCTTACTCTTTAAAACATCAAATCTCTGGATCCTCAGCTCGTCGTCTACAGCGCCTTTTTTATCGAAATCAGCACCTCTTAAAAGCTTGTATCCATACTTCAAACGAGCTCTGTCAAAAGCATAAGCCATCACAACACGAATCAGGTCCTGTGCTGACACTGTGGTCAGCGGATTGTACGATGTTGTTTTTCCTTTTGCCGGAGCAATAGAGTCCTTACTAAACTGCTCAATTTCTCGGCGTCCATCATCCCAATATAATGAAAGCAACGTCAGTATAAAGTCATTCTGCTTTAAGGATACTCCACCGGAGTTTACACGAACAAATATCTCGGACACGTCCTCTTCTTCTGCGTTTGCCTTTATATCAAATACAGGCATAGTATGCGCCTTAAGATTAACTACAGAATTTATCCGTTCCGCGATGACACCCTGTTCTTCATCAGTCAGAATCTCTTCCTTAGCAGCACGATAATTACTTAATCGTGTTATGAAATCGCTGATGAACTTATATGTATTGTTTGACGTAAACAAATCACTAATGTTATAAATCCATTCTGGATCATTTTTCGTAGCCTGATATCCCACCTCAAATTTATCCTGCAGCGGAGAATAAGAAATAACTATTGATTTCTCATCGAACTTTGAGTTGATGACCTTCTTCCCCTTCATAACTGCATAAAGGGATGTCAATCTCTGCTGTCCGTCAATTATCACTTCTTTTGGTGATTCATAACTGTGGACATCTACACCGATGGATTTTTTCTTATCCAATGCAGGACATTCCCAGAGCATAAGATATCCGATAGGATATCCCCGCATGAGTGAATCAAAAAGATCCCTTACCTTTGAATCTTTCCATATAAAAGGGCGCTGAAGTTCTGGTAATCCCAGTTCACCTGTATCTATTTTTTCAATAAGCTGATTGATTGTCAGCGTAGTGTTACTAAAAATCTCCTGCATCGTTTCCCCGCCTTCCTAATTGTACGGTTTAATCTGCTCGGCCACCATCAATAACTCCTGTCCATTTGAGAACCCCATATAATCTACCGCAGGCGCATTTCTTTTCTCTGAAGAAAAACTGACGTATTTTTTATAGTTCTCTACCTGCTTCATAATCTCATCATATGTATCATCTATGGTCTTCGGAGGATAGCCATTTTTCTTAAGCAATACCGCCACATCGGTATACAGCTCATCTTTTACGTCCTGTCGATTTGTCCAGTCTGTATATTTGGATTTATTGCTTACAAGCTTCTTTATCTCCTTGGCAATATGAATATACTGCTCTTCAGTAAAGGCTTCTTTAAACCCATATTTATCTGCTATAGCAACCAAAATATCGTAGAAAGCCTTTTCATCATAAGTAATACCAAGTTCTTCAAAAGACTCTTTTTCCTGTTTCAACTCCTTATGAATCTTCTCAAGTTCCTCGCTTAAGTTATCAACAAAATCATCAATAATTTCTTCAATCTCACTGATTTCATTTCTTGAATTATAACGTTCAATTACCTTCTGGAGTTTCTTGGAATAATCAGTTGCTTTTAAAAGGTTTGTCTTTCCGAACTCTTTTATGGCTCTTTTCAGCAGTTTCAACAGGGCATGATACTTTGTATTCGGGTAAGGTATCTTCTTTAGCTTTTCAATGAACTCATCACTGAAGAGGAATTGTACGTCATCCTGCGGTTGTTCATCGAAATTGAATTCCTTGCCACTATAGGTTGAGCTGATAGCTTTATTTACTAATTCTGCAACCTTCTGGTTCATCAAAGTGGCATCCGGAGTATCTCCAAGTGTCATCTTGTATATTACAGATCTAATACAGAGAAAATAATGCAGGTGCTCAACTTCCTGATCAGTAATCTCATCATGGCCGATGCAAACATCGAATGCCTTCTTTGCTCTCTGAGAGAATCCCATAAAATTATCCTTACGGGATTTTTCGGCCATTACATATTCTACTCCGCCATTGATTATTGTTAATCGTTCCAGCGGAGAAATTGTTGAATCAAAGAATTTGCTGTAATCATAATTCTGCATTAGGCTGAATAAACGATCCATAAAATCCTTGAATATAACAAGCGAAGCCTCGGTGCCGTTACTCGGATTGATATCCCCGTTGTATAACTTCATAGCGGCCATAATGGCGCCCTCTAATCCGATATAATCGACGATTAAGCCTTCTTCTTTTCCTTTAAAGACTCTATTTACTCTTGATATGGTCTGAATCAAGTTATGTGTTTCCACCGGCTTGTCAAGATACATGGTATCCATTGATGGAACATCGAAGCCGGTAATCCACATATCAACGACAATGGCGATTTTGAAATTCGACTTCTCGTCTTTAAATGCCTTGGCAAATTTCTTACGAGTTTTTGAATCGCCGATAAGGTCTGATAATTCCTTAGTGTCATTTTTGCCGTTTGTACATACTAGCTTAACTTTTTCGATAGGGAACGTCTCTCGGTCAAGCTCACATCCTTCAAACTCAGGAGCACATTTCTTAACTTCAAACCATTCCGGTCTAGCCTTTTTAATTCTTTTATATACTTCAAAAGCAATCTCTCTGTCATAGCAGACAAACATTGCCTTGCCATTAACAGTAGCATGTTCCTCAACACGCTTTTCATAATGCCAGATGAAATGTTTGACTACTACATCAAGTCTATCCGGATTACCAAGAATAACCTTTATCTTAGTCATGTCCTTCTTAGACTGCTCTATCTGATATTCGTTCGCACCTGCGGCTGCCTGTAATTTGTAATATTCATCGCAAGCCGCTGCCATTTTTTCATCCAGTTGAACTTCTCTTGGTCCAGGAAGTCTCGCTATTTTAACCGTTGATCCGTCATCCAGAGACTGTTTCATTGTATACTTAACAACAACATCTCCAAAAACTCTTAATGTTGCATCAACCGGTGTTCCGGTAAATCCAACATAGGTAGCATTCGGAAATGAATCTCTCAGATACTTGGCAAATCCATAAGTTTTCTTGGCATCACCTTTTGAAATAACGTATTTTGCTTCAGTATTGGTCTGTGTTCTATGGGCTTCATCAGAAATACAGATAATATTCTTTCGATCACTTAATAGGTTTATGCCCTCAGAAAACTTCTGAATAGTCATAAGGTATATGCCGCCACTCTCCACATTAGCAAGCTTATCTTTAAGTGCTTTTCTGTTCTTAATACTCAAAGAATTCTCATCAATTAAAAACTCTTTGGCGTTTTCAAAATCACCAGACAGCTGTTCATCAAGATCGTTTCGATCAGTAAGCAGAATAATTGTTGGCTTACTAAGTTCCAGTGATGTCGTCAATCGCTTTGACAGGAAAAGCATTGTATAGGATTTACCGCACCCTGTCGCGCCCCAATATGTTCCGCCCTTTCCGGAGCCCTTTTCATATTCGTTGAGAATATTGTTGTAAAGCTTCTCCGCTCCATAATACTGATAATACTTTGGCAATATTATGGCATCATGATCACTGGTATCCGGAATATAGATATAGCTCTTCAATATATTAAGAATTGTCTCATGATGAAATAGTCCCTTCACAAGCATCTTAATGCCTTCAATTCCATTTGCATTGTTATAATCAGAACCGTCAGTTGAATTCCACCTGAAATAAAACTCATAATCACTGAACAGTGATCCATATCTTGAATTAGCCCCATCACTTATGACATTGATAAAATCGTACTTCATAAGCGACGGAATATCCTGAGCGTATCTTATATGTGTCTGGTCATAAGCATCCTTTATTGAAACTGTGATATCTGCCGGATTCTTTAATTCAAAAACCGATACCGGAATTCCGTTAATGAACAGAATGATATCCGGTCGGCGATTCTTGTACTCCTGGAACTCATACTGATTAACGGCTGTAAATACATTACTTTCACCGTCGAAATCAAAGAGGTCAATAAACATCTCTGTGCCGTCATCGCGCTGAAGCACATATCCCTTCATTAACCGTTTGTAGGTCTCCTTCATTGACCTATACAGCGATTGATTTGAGAATGATGTCATGTATGCCACAAGCCTTTGGATCTCACTTTGAGAAAAATAGTCATAACGGCGGCACAAATAATCCTTAAAGTCATCTTGGAGAATTATCTCATCGTTGACTCTATGGATATCGTAACCGCACTTATATCCCCAGCCTTCCTCTTCAAGAAGCTGCAGGACGGCCAATTCATAGTCATTTTCATAATACTTGAAATTAGCCATTATGCTTTTCCTCCCTCCTGTATGGCTCCCTTAACTAAAATCGGGCAAATTGTTTTCTGTAAATTGATTAAACGTTCTTTCAAGAGTTTTCGTTCATTCATAGCAGAGAAAATAT
>JABUSW010000018.1 GCA_021443885.1 Blautia sp. | reverse complement strand
CCGGCTTCATAAAGTCCTCTTGCAAAGGCTTTATTTCCCAACATCAACTGTTTCATAATAACTTCCTCCTCTAAATTATGCAGGTCAGCCTGCGCTGACCTGCTGTTTATTCTATACCGGTTTTGACTGCCGGAATCTGTCGTTGTGATTGCTGCCTGCGCAGATTCTAATTCCCAACGTGAATCTTCCATTTATTCAACCAGCGAATCCTCTCCGAGATTTGCAAATTAATCGACCGGCAACCCTCTTTGAGAATCGCAATTTAACTCTGTTCAGACTTCGATTCTTCCAGACGCTCCAAAGATTTTTCAAGCATTCCGGTTCCCGTATTCAGCATACGGTTCACACGACTGATGGTTGCGGTACTGGCGCTGGTTTTCTGCATAATATCAGAATAAACCATGTTCTGTTTTAGCATGCCGGCCACTTCAAAACGCTGTTCCATAGAACGCAATTCCGTCTCCGCACATATGTCCTGGAAAAAATCCAGGCATTCTTCCAAAGTCTCCAGCTGAAGAATTGCTTCGTACATGCCGGGCTTCTTTTCTCTTGGAACCCTCTTCGCCATGAAAACCTCCTTAATTATGCGTAATCGCACTCTATTCTTGCTATTCTATCACATCACTTTCATTTAGTAAAGAGTCGAATTACTAAACTTTAAAGAGCAAAAGTGAAGCCGCCACTTTCCCGGAAAACCTGTTCTCAAAACAGATCCCCTATTGCTTTTCCATCAATTAATTCCCGGTTTTTTTACTTTAATGGACGCCGCGTATGCGCTGTTGCACAGGCCCAGAATAGCGGACAATGTAAATAGCGTCTCGATTCCCAAGGTTTTCCAGATCCAGCCGCCGAACAATGCAATCAGAATCGTGATCATATGATTCACCGAGATGCCGGTAGAGATCGTTGCCCGCACTTCTTCGTTATTGTCGGAAATATCCCGGACATATACATTCGATGCCATAGACGCCAGGGAGATCACGGAATCCAGAATATAATTCACACAGCATACATAAAAAGCGATATTCATTGGAAAAATATGGTGTGCGAATCCATAGAAAAAGCATACGATCACCAGAATCAGGGTATCAGAGACCATAACGACTTTATAGCCGAGTTTGTCAATAATTTTTCCCACCAGCGGCGCTGCAAAATAACAACAGACCGCAGATACTGCAAACAGCAGACTGATGGTGGCGGTATCCGCTTTGTAGAACAGGATCAGCACATAGGGGCCAAAGGTCAGGAATACCTGCTTACGGGCTCCGTAGAATACCTCCAGAAAATAATACTTGGTATATTTTTTCCGGAAATAAAAACGGCTTTTGGATTTGTCCGTCTCGCTTTTTCCGGTCATCTTCAAGGAACAGACAAATGCAATTCCCTCCATCACGGCCGCCACCAGGAAAAACCCTTTGAAGGCCGTTTTACCGGACACAAGCATAAAGGCTGCCATAATGATCAGGAAACCTGCCAGGGTTCCGATCTGGGTCACAGCATTCTGCAGCCCCAAAGCTGTCCCGCTTTTTCCTTCTTTTGCATACTCCATGGAAATGGTGTTTTTCATTCCCAGCTGAATGTGTTCTCCCAGAGAATGCACACAGATCGCAATGGTGACCAGGATCCGCTCTGCCGGCATTGCCACCATCAGAAGCATGCCGCACAGCATGATCAATGCACCGATCTTATACATTGCCTCCGCGGAGAACATGTACAATGCCGCCAGCACCAGTACCAGCAAAAGTCCCGGGATCTCCCGGAAAAATTCTGCGATTCCCCGGTCCATCTCACTCATTGTTACGATTTCTGCCAGATAATTATCCAGAATTCCCTTATACAGTCCATAGCCCAGTCCGGTGACCAGCATGGACAGAAAAAAAGCCTTATATTTGGAATCCGGCTTGAATGTATCCTTTAGTCTCTTAAGCATTTTCTATCCCCTCCGCATCCATGAAATTTTATCATTACTTCCTTGATATGTAAAGAAGCTGTGTGGGGATCGTGGGGTTTATTGTGAAAAACTGTTAAAAATAACTTCCTCAATGTAAAATTTTTGTAAACTGATGAACTGCCGAATAATTGAAAATCCTGATGATTATTGTATAATAAATCCGTGAGGGAATTTTATCAAACACCGTTTATTCACACTTCACACGTGATTTGGGTTGTGTCGCTGCATTCCAGCCTCACGATCCTGTATGCGGTCGAATGTTGAAAGGATTGTCGTTATCATGAACATATTTAACGTGCTTAGTTTGCTGGGCGGTCTTGCCATGTTCCTGTATGGAATGCGTATGATGGGAGATGCGCTGAAGGAAAGCTCTTCCGGTACACTGAAAAAGGTAATGGGAAAAGTGACGAATACACCCATCAAGGCGTTTTTCCTGGGTCTTCTTATGACTGCCATCATTCAGTCGTCAACTGCTACCATTGTAATCACATCCGGACTCGTAGGTGCGGGTATCATTTCCGTTCATCAATCTCTGGGCATCATCATTGGTGCCAACGTTGGTACCACGGTAACGGGACAGATCATCCGACTCCTGGACTTAAACGGGGACAGCACTTCCATTCTTCAGCTGTTCAAGCCGTCTACTTTGGCGCCGCTTGCGTTGATCATCGGTATCGTAATGATCATGAGCGGCCGTCCAAAACGGATGAAAAACGTCGGGCAGATCGCCATCGGATTTGGTATCCTTTTCTCCGGACTTATGAACATGACCGGGGCCGTCTCTACCTTGACAGAGACCGGTATTGTCGAGAAGCTTTTCTCAGGACTTGGCGAAAACCCGCTGATCGGATATCTCATCGGAGCCGGCGTTGCCTTTGTACTGCAAAGTTCTTCGGCAACCATCGGTGTATTGCAGGCCTTTTCCATATCCGGTCAGCTGACCTTTGGTGCGATCTATGCCGTACTGGTAGGAATCTACCTGGGTGACTGTGTAACCACTGCGATTGTCTGCAACATCGGTGCAAAACCGGATGCAAAACGCGTGGGTGTTGTGAACATTCTCTTTAACTTAAGTGAAACCGTTCTTATTCTTACGGTGGTGAATATTCTGCACAAAGCCGGGCTGTTGGACAGCATATGGTCCCAGACCATTAATTCCGGCGGCATTGCCAATACCAACACTGTTTTCAATCTTTCCTGTGCGCTTTTGATGCTCCCGTTTGTCGGCGTTTATGAGAGAATCAGCAGCAAGCTTGTAAAGGATGAGCCTGTGGCAGAGTCCCCCTACAGCGAAAAGATCAACGCCCTGAACCCGGTCTTCTTCAGTACACCGGCCCTTGCCTTTAATGCCTGCTACGAGATCCTGCAGGAAATGTTCCAGCTGGCCAATACCAACATGAGCCGAAGCTTTGACCTTCTTGTGAATTACAACGAGGAAACTGCAGATGCCATCACCCTGGATGAAGGTCATCTGGATGTGCTCACGGACAAAGTCAGCAACTACCTGGTCCAGATTTCCGGGCACATTTCAGCACCGTACCATCTGGAGCTGATGAATTATTACTATAACATCATCACGGAGTTTGAACGTCTCGGCGATCACGCCACGAATATCATGGAGATCGCTGCCGACATGAAGCAAAATGAACTGTGTTTCTCAGAGACAGCGCTGGAGGAATTAAAGGTCTGCCGGGAACTGATCGAATCGATCCTTTCTTATGCGGGCGAAGCTTTCTATCGCTGCAATGCCGCCGCTGCACAGCACATTGAGCCGCTGGAGGAGGTCGTGGACGATCTTGTGAATGCACTGAAGCAAAACCACCTGGATCGCCTTCGGAATGGCAGATGCTCCATCCTTGCCGGTATTGAATTCCTGAATCTCCTCTCGGACGTGGAAAGGATCTCCGATATCTGCTCCAATGTAGGCGTTGCCACCGTTGCTCGTGTAACTCCGGAGATGCGGCATGAAGTACATGATTATGTTTCCATGCTTCACTCCGGCAATAACGAAAGCTTTAATAAGGAATACCGGGAGGCCCACGACCGCTACTTCAGCCTGCTGAATGCGATACCGACTGCGGAAGCGGCCGCTGACGGAGGCGCATCTCAGAAGGGAATGTAACCCCCTGCCGGGACCGGTGCCTCGTTTCTTTCCCACCGCATAACGCTCTGCACGTTTGATATGAGTTCTCCCCTTCAGCGATGAACTTTTATGACTGTCCATCTTTTTATTTACCTACATTTTACACAAAGACGAATGTACATTTTACATTGCGGTACTATCCTGTCTGGTATATGGAGGTACTCTTAATCATGGACAAGAAAAAATTCATCGCAGAACATGCCTGGGGAATCCTGGGGATCAGTACCCTTTTGGTTATGGCTGCTGCTTACTTTATAGTACAGGGTTTATTATTCATTGTTCCGTTTTCTGTTTCCAACATTCCGGAAGCTGCAATGAATACAAGTGCGGTCATCGGTATTTTTACCTTTATCTTTCTGACCTTCTGGATCATCCGCAACACATAAGATTCCCGGATCCTTATCGCGTTCCCTTTCCCGGGGTATTCTTATGGATCATCCGTAAGCCGTATTATTCAAAAACGCTATCTCGCCCCTCATTGCTTTCCTGTTAAGCAATGCGGGGCTTCTTTTTTCTCTTCGTTAAGGTATGGCCCGTATATCTTTCGCGTATTAAGAATACGTTAATGTTATCCCCAATGTAGCTTAAGTATCGTATGTTATGATCATATCATCAAAAGAAAACAACTTACAAATCAATCCAATTACAAATGATCCATACACGAATAAGAACAAAGGAGATTACGAAAATGAAAAAAAGAGCAAAAAGATTAGCAACATTATTTTTAGTTTGTGCATTAACAACCACAACCGTTATGGCAGTACCGGCACAGCAGGTTTGTGCAGAAGAGATCACTGTAGAAGCTTCCGCGTTTGATGAGGCAGAAGCAGAAAGAGCCGAACAGGAGCGCATCGCCGCTGAAAAGGCCGAGCAGGAACGTATCGCCGCTGAGAAGGCTGAGCAGGAACGCATCGCCGCTGAAAAGGCAGAACAGGAGCGCATCGCCGCTGAGAAGGCAGAACAGGAACGCATCGCCGCTGAGAAGGCAGAACAGGAGCGCATCGCCGCTGAGAAGGCCGAACAGGAACGCATCGCCGCTGAAAAGGCCGAACAGGAACGTATCGCCGCTGAAAAAGCCGAACAGGAACGCATCGCCGCTGAGAAAGCCGAACAGGAACGCATCGCCGCTGAGAAAGCCGAACAGGAACGCATCG
>JABUSW010000044.1 GCA_021443885.1 Blautia sp. | reverse complement strand
CTGGAACGGGAGCGTGGCATCACCATATTTTCCAAGCAGGCGATTCTGGGAGACGAGAATCACGAATTCACGCTTCTGGACACGCCGGGGCACGTGGATTTTTCGGCAGAAATGGAACGGACATTGCAGGTTATGGACTATGCGATTCTGGTGATCAGCGGGACTGACGGGATACAGGGGCATACCCTCACCTTATGGAAGCTGCTGAAACGATACCAGATTCCGGTATTTCTGTTTGTGAATAAGATGGATCAGGATGGTACAGATGCCGGAAGACTGATGTCCGAGATCAAGAAACGCTTAAGTGATAGCTGCGTTGATTTTTCGGGCTCTTTGGGAGATGAAGATCCGGAAAGCAGACAGGAGAACATTGCTATGTGTGATGAGGAGATCCTGGAGCAATATCTGGAAACCGGAGAGGTTTCGGTTCAGCAGATCCGGGAGTTAATCGCAATGCGAAAACTATTTCCATGCTATTTTGGATCTGCATTGAAGATGGAAGGTGTAGATGTCTTTTTTGAGGGCCTTAAGAGGTACACGAAACAGAAATCGTATCCATCTCTATTCGGCGCAAAAGTATTCAAAATTGCAAGAGATGACCAGGGAAACCGGCTGACGTACGTGAAGGTCACCGGCGGAAGTCTGAAGGTAAAATCTGTACTGACAAACAAAAAGGACGGATTATCCATGGGGATACGACATGGACAGCCGGAGGAAGTCTGGGAGGAAAAGGCAGATCAGATTCGTATTTATTCCGGGGCGAAATACGTGCTGTCAAACGAGGCTGCTGCGGGAACGGTCTGCGCACTGACTGGCTTGACGCATACCTATCCGGGACAAGGACTGGGCAGTGAGGCAGAGTCTGAGATGCCGGTATTGGAACCGGTATTGAATTATCAGATCCTGCTGCCGGCAGAATGTGATGTACATCAGATGCTTCGAAAGCTCAAACAGTTGGAAGAGGAAGAACCGCAGCTCCACATCGTCTGGGACGAGCATCTTGGCGAGATCCATGCCATGTTGATGGGAGAAGTCCAGATTGAGATATTAAAACACCTGATCTGGGAACGTTTTCATGTGGCAGTGGAGTTTGGCAAAGGAAACATCGTATACAAAGAAACCATTGCGGAACCGGTGGAAGGTGTGGGGCATTTTGAACCATTACGGCATTATGCGGAAGTACATTTGCTTATGGAACCCGGAGAACGGGGAAGCGGAATGCAGTATTTTACGGCTGTAAGTGAAGACGTGCTGGACCGGAACTGGCAAAGGCTGATTCTGACTCATCTTGAGGAAAAAGAGCACAGAGGGGTATTGACGGGAGCTGCGATTACGGATATGCAGATTACATTGATCGCAGGAAAAGCGCACCTGAAACACACGGAAGGAGGCGATTTCCGACAATCTACTTATCGTGCTGTTCGCCAGGGGCTTAAAAAGGCAAAAAGTATTCTGTTGGAGCCTTATTATGAGTTTCGGCTGGAAGTGCCTTCTGAATTGATCGGACGTGCAATGTCGGATATTCAGAAAATGCAAGGGACATTCCTGCCACCGGAGATGGACGAGGATATGTCCGTTTTAAGGGGCAGTGCACCGGTTACAGATATGCGGGATTATCAAAACCAGGTTATTGCATACACCGGAGGGCGGGGAAAGCTCTTCTGTGAGCTTAAGGGTTATTTGCCCTGCAGAAACCAGGCTGCAGTGGTGGAAGAGATCGGATATGATTCGGAACGGGATCTGGAGAATCCCACAGGCTCTGTTTTCTGCGCACATGGCGCCGGATATGTGGTCCCCTGGGATGAGGTGGAAGAGCATATGCATCTGGAAGCGGCAGATCTGAGAGAGGTATTTCCGGAGGATGTGCAGGAATCATATGCCGGTTCAAAGGAGGCTCCAACGCAGAATACGCAGAAAGGACAGGCGAATCACAATGATGTGCATAAGAGAAATGGCCGCTCTTATCAGGGGATGGGAAGCTACGCAGAGGAAAAAGAACTGCAGGCGATTTTTGAAAGAACCTTTGGCCCTGTGAAGCGGCAAGGCATGTATTCTTCCGGAAAAACCATTTATCCCGCCAGAGAGGCTAAGAACTATGTTCCGAAGAAAACAGAGGAAGAAGAGTATTTGCTGGTCGACGGTTATAATGTGATCTTTTCCTGGCCGGAACTGCGGGAACTTGCAGAAGCAGATCTTGGAGCAGCCCAGGGAAAACTGATGGATATTCTGAGTAATTATCAGGGATATAAGAAGTGTACGCTGATCCTTGTATTTGATGCATATAAGCTGGAGGGACACGCGGAAGAGGTTCTGCAGTACCACAACATACATGTGGTATATACCAAAGAAGCAGAAACAGCAGACCAATTTATTGAGCGGACCGTTCATCGGATCGGAAAACAATACGAAGTATCCGTAGCAACATCGGACCGCCTGGAGCAGATCATCATCATGGGGCAAGGTGCACGCCGCCTCTCTGCGGCAGATTTAAAAGAAGAAATCGAAGCTGTAAACCAGTCAATCCGGCAAGATTGGAGAAGCAGACGCCAAAGCAGCAGGAACTATCTTTTGAATCATGCATCGGAAGAACTGGCAGAATACCTGGAAGAAATCCGACTGGGAAAGAAATAATCACAGAATGCGGTTTTCGTAGTAAGTCTGAACAAATTCAATAAACTGTTTTACATGAGGTTTTAGCAGGCGCTGATCATGAAAAACGATATAGAAATTACGTTTGTAAGCAGATTCTTTAATTGGAAAAAGAAGAATCTGCTTTGTTTTTTCCATATCACAGGCACTCCGATAAGATAGGATGGAGATGCCAAGGCCTGCGGAAATGGATTTCTTGATGGCTTCCAGATCATTCATACGGGCGACAATATTCAGACGTTCTGCAGGAATCTGGTGCCTTTCCAGAAAAACATCCATTTCCTTTCTGGTTCCGGAACCGTTTTCACGAAAGATAAAGTTATCCTGCAGAAAATCCATGATGGTGGTGGGTTGTTTTTGCAGACTCAGATAATGTTCGTTCACAGGGGTGGCGATGACCAGAGAATCCTGATAGAACGGTATAAAGGTACAGGCTGATTCTTCCGGCTTCAGCCCCACAAGGCCCACGTCAACCGTTCCGTCCTCCACCATGCGGATAGCTTCTGTGCTGTCAGACTGGTGAGAGTGAAAATAGACGTCGTGTTTTCGGCTTCCAAAGGCACTTAATAATTCCGGAAGCAGATAGGTAGACGGGATCGTGGAAGCACTTAACGCAATGATCTTTTTCTGGGTTCCGATGAATTCGTCCAGAAGATTGCTGCGGAGATTCAGGATTCGTACGGCGTAATCGTATAGCTGATAGCCTCTTGCAGTGACGCTTAGCTTCTTGGTGGTGCGCACGATCAAGCGTGTGTTCAATTCTGTTTCCAATGAACTGATATGTGCGCTCACGGTGGGCTGTGTAAGGTATAGATGCCGGGCCGCTTCGGTAAAGCTGCCGTAATCTACGACGGCTGCGAAGACTTCCAGTTGCTTGAATTCCATTTTGACCTCCTATGTCTGCCGTTTTATCCCTTTACAGGGTGGTCCGTATGCTTGATATGGGGTTTACTCCTCCCGGGATGTATTGATAGAAGTTCAGTATACCATAAGATAAAGGTCGGGAACAGAGTTTTATGGCTACTTAATACGGATTTAAATGGAACAAAAGTGCTTAAGGATTTCATTTGTCTCTTTCAGCACTATGGCTTTTCAAAGGTTGGTTTACAATTGATATGAATAATGATAAACTAATCTCTAATAAATTGTTTCATAAATAACTGAACCAAATGCTTGCCTGATTTCCCGATAGAACCATTCAAAAAGTCTCGCCGTAGCCCGCTGCGTTTACGCTTTTTTGAACAGCATTCTCGAAAAACCATTTTCTGATTCGTCTGTGGACTGAGGGTTCAGGGGGTGATCAGGAAGTCGATAGAGAATATGAAGAAAAAGTCTAGAACATCATTGGGAGCACCGGTAACGCTGTTGCTTGTGCTTGCGGCAATAAATGGATTTCTATATTTCATAGATAACATTGACGCTTTAGGAATCCGAACCTCAGCCCTACGAAATGCCGGTATTGCAGTAACAGAGCTTGATCGTTATGTAGAATATACGGGTGCAGATTATATTGAATTGGACAATGGGGTTCCGGGATTTACAGAAACGGATTATAAGACCATAACGGGCGAAAATTATAGCAAACTGGATCATTTGGGAAGGTGCGGAGCAGCTGTGGCAATGTTGGATAGTTCGATGATGCCAATAGCGGAACGAGAGGAAATAGACCAGATCAGACCGTCCGGTTGGAAGCAAAAAAAATACGAAGGGATCATTGATTCCCGGCCACCATATCTTTACAACAGGTGCCATCTGATCGCGTATGCGTTGACTGGGCAGAATGCAAATGAACGAAATCTGATTACCGGAACCAGATACTTTAATACAATTGCTATGCTGCCGTTTGAAAAACAGGTAATGAGTTATCTGGATGAATCGGATCATCATGTTTTATATCGTGTGACACCATATTTCAGGAATGATGAGCTGGTGGCCCGGGGAGTTGAGATGGAGGCATACTCCGTAGAAGACAATGGTGCAGGCGTTTGTTTCCATGTGTTCGTATATAATCATCAGCCGGGAGTTGTGATTGATTATAAAACCGGCGAGAGTAGACTGGCGAGTTAAGGAAGGTAAGCATAATACTTCAAAGGAGGGGAATAAATGGCTGAAATCAGAATGGGGAAATACAGGCATTTTAAAGGAAATGAATATGAAGTTATCGGTGTCGCCAGGCATAGTGAAACGATGGAAGAGATGATCGTATATCGTGCGCTCTATGGAGGAGGCGGATTATGGGTTCGACCTGCATCTATGTGGGACGAAACCGTAGAACGCGATGGAAAGACTTTTCAGAGATTTACCTATATAGATGAGTAATTGAAAAGATAACCCAAAAGTTTAAAAAGACGGAATTATAAGAAGGAATTGAACGAAGTTACCGAAAGAAGAAAGGTATGAAGTGGTTATTCAAGAAAGAAGTCAGGAAAGAAACTTTAAAAACAGCATATGATCCTAAGGAAAAGAAGCCAGTGATCCGTTCCAGTATCTGCACCGGAGAGAAGGTTGCCGGTTTTCGTGATCTGAAGACCGGTAAATTTGAGGAAATCATGCTGATAAGAAATGATGCGGACAGGGAAGAGTATCTGAAAATGTACGGCATAAAGCCGGAGGAACTGACTACAGAGTATTAAACGGAAGCAAAC
>JABUSW010000072.1 GCA_021443885.1 Blautia sp. | reverse complement strand
AGGGATGGTATAGCACATATAAATATCGTTGACTTTTTACTTGGGAAACGGGACATCACACTGTTATAGTGCCACAATTTCTTAAATAATGATAAATCGTGGCACATAACAAAGAAGATGGTGATTGCGTAAAAATGATTGTTGAATAATCAATACAACATGGAGGAAATAAGGCAGCAATAAAGTCAGGCAAATTTTGGAGGACGGAATTATGAAGTGGTTTATCTGGCCTATCGAGCAGATCAGGAATCACCCTGGAGCTGATTTTTCCTGACGTACACAGAACTGCTTTGGACGGAGTATTGCTTGAGTATATGGAATAATTGTGGTATAATTAGCCCATAAAAATGGGAGGGGTGAAAATATGCCGCAGATTATTCCTATTAAAGATTTAAAGAACACATCAGAGATTTCGGATCTCTGCCACAGCGTAACAGAGCCGGTGTTTATTACAAAAAACGGATATGGTGATATGGTTATCATGAGTATGGATACATTTGATGGTATTGCAGCCACATTGAATATGTATCAGAGTCTGATGAAATCGGAGCAGCAAATAAAAGATGGAAAGGTACATGACGCACGCCAGTCACTCCAGTCAGTGAGGGAGAAGTATGGCTTATAATATTATTACCACCGATGAGATGGATGTGCTGTTGGATGAGTGCATTAGTTATATTTTGCTTAAGTTCAAAAGTGAGCAGGCAGCCAGACATTTATTTCAGGTGTAGAGAAAATTTACGATATACTTGCATGTAATCCGATGATTTACCGTGTCAGTAATGATCCGTTTATGAATGCGATGGATTATCATGAGGCAAAAATTGATGGAATGGATTACATGATTATTTATAAGGTCGTAAATGAGAATGTATATGTTTTGGGCATATTTCATACACTGGAAAATTATGCAGATAAGATGAAAATTATATGGACCCCGTCTGAGTAATAAACGTGCATCTATGGAATATTAAACAGAAATGAGTATGCATATTGTCTGAATCGGCGACCGCCCTGCTTTTCTGCCAGGCGGTTGTCAGGTTCCTCACGGGTGGCGTTGCGCTGTCCGGGGACACCAGCGCGTTAAAGTGATAAAGTGTTTGTGCAGAACGACGCTTTAGCACTTATTTTTTTGTGAAAATTTCCGATACTTTCAGACAGCTTCGACGCCAGACGACAGCCTTCGCCAGACGACGGTTGGACCACCGAAAGCAGATTTTCGGAGAAATCTCATCCAAGAAATTGAGTATTCCGGGCTCGGTGACACCACTGTCCGGCCTTTTGGAAACCGTTGTTCCGGAGAATAGGAAACCGCGATTCCGGTCATAAGAAACCATTGTTCCGGCGGTAGAAACCGCCTGCGTAGAACCTTAGAATTAATACATGCGCTGTTCATGCGTAAATAATTCTAAGGATGAAGGTGGAAACTGTTGAGGTACGTGGCTATCAAACAAGCTGCCCGTTTATTCCGGTATTAGCGATTGAAGGATTTGATCTTAATGCTATGAATTGGGAAGATGGAACATTCATGACGGTACGGCGTGTTGGGAGTAAGCTGCTGTTTTATAAGGGCAAGCACCAAGAAGATCCTGATCAGCTTTGCGATGAAATCTGAGTTTCGTAGCCGTAAAGACAGGATGCCAATTAGACCTGCCCGAGAAGAATCTTGGGCAGGTCATTGATTTTTTGATTGCTGACATATTTCTTTTTGTTGTCAGATTCGATATAATTGTAATGTGAGTTCTGAGGAAGAGACGGAGGAGACCAGCTATGAAACGTGGACTGAAATCGTTTATGATGGTATTATCAATGATCTGGTTGATGCTGTCAGCGGGAGTCATGGCTTTTGCTGACTATCCTACGATTGGTAATACAAATGCAGTGGGTAGTGGTGGAATCAGAACCGAAGCTATGGTTGCGACCGCAAACGGTTTCTGCAGGGTCGTGTGCAAGAACGGTGTAATATACGCAGAGGACTATGATAAAGCCTGCCAGTTGATCAGAAAAAAACCAATAGCCATGGAACTGCCGGTGTATGGTGGTTTCTTTGCAGGAAAAAATGCCTATTTTATAGCCGAAGGTCAGTACAATACGGAAGAAGATGATAACAAAGAAGTAATCAGGGTAATTAAGTATGACTTCAACTGGAACCGTCTAGGTGCCGCTTCTATTTCAAGTGGGGAAAGCTATTTTGCAAAAGTTCGATATCCGTTTGATGCGGGTTGCTGCGAGATGGAAGAAACTGGTGGGATGCTCTATCTTGTTACAGGACATGAGGGATATGTGGATGAAGAAGTAGGACAAGGACATCAGGGCTTCCTGGGAATCCGCATAAATGAGTCGACGATGAAAGGCGAGATCGTCGATTACGATCTTTGGCATTCTTTTGCCCAGTACATCAAAGCGAAGGATGAGGATCATATCTTTGTTGCAGAGCTCTCGGAAGGTAGTCGATGCGCGGAACTGTCAATGGGTGACAAAGATAGTCTGCGCAGGAATGTAATTAATATTCTTCCATATGGCGGTACGAGAACTTCCGCATGGGCTATACCGACGTTTGCGACTGTGGATGGTATTGAATTATCCGCTAATAATGTCATTACGGTTGGTACATCAATTGATCAGTCAAGATATGATGCTATTTACAATGGGGAGGCAGCAAGAGCTTATAATCTTTATATTACGGTTACTCCTATCCAGAATTTCACGGAAACGGCTACAAAGGTGATATGGCTGACCAATTATACGCAGACTAAGGACTTTACCGGAGTACGCATCACCAAAATCAATGATAATCGTTTTGTGATCTACTGGGAAGAGGAATACAATTCAAGTGATGATGAACTTCCAGATCCTGAAGATCAGCTTTCAGATCATACCCTTCACTGCCAGTATATTGATGGGGAAGGCAATAAGATCGGTAAGGAATATATACGGAGAACCGCTATTTCAGGCAGTAATGCCGTATCAAGCGGGGATAAGGTTATATATACAGCCTCCAGTAACAATCGGGTTGGTTTTTACAACATTGATGATAATGAGAATGATTTTAAACAGAAATCCTATAATGTCATTGGAAACAATCTGACCTGGAACATCAAAAACGGTGTATTAACGGTATCAGGCACAGGTCCTATGTACCCAATAGATCCTGAGGTAACCAATAGCGGTGGAGATTACATAGCTACATACAATAGCGCGAGTGCATGGAGAAGATATAGCGATAAAATCCAGGAAATAGTCGTAGAAAAAGGTGTAACAACGATCTCTGATCATGCATTCTATAATCTGGCTAACGTCAGGAAGGTCACCATCGCAGATACTGTCAAGGAAATTGGAGACGATGCTTTTGGCCGTATACGTGCTTTGACGGAGTGTATCGTGCCGGCAAGCGTTACCAAGATGGGAAAAGACATATTTAAGACAGGCTATTATTGGGTGCCTGACGGAACCCCGGTAATTAATGTTCATTTGTGTGCTGAAAAGGGTTCTTATGCAGAAAATTATGCAAAGGAGAATGACATTCCACTTCATTATGAAGAAGAGATAAAGGAAGTTAAAGCAACCTGCACCAAAGAGGGAAGCAAAGGTGGCGTAAAGTGTCCGGTATGTCAGGCAATTATTAAACAGCCAACAACTACACCGAAAACCGATGACCATACCTATTCGTCATGGAAAACAACCAAACAGGCGACGGTCCTTGCAACAGGGAAAAAGAGCAGGACATGTTCGGTTTGTGAAAAGGTCGATACGAAGAATATTGCTAAGCTTTCACCAAAGTTGAGTCTGAACGTAGGCTCAACTGTAACCATGAAAAAGGGGAAGAGCGCTACTGTTATTACAAGCGGAATGGCCAAAGGTGATGCGGTGAAGAAATGGACTTCTTCCAATAAAAGTGTAGTTGCAGTAAGCAGCAAAGGAAAGCTGACTGCGAAAAAGCTGGGAACTGCAAAAATTACGGTTACACTGGCAAGTGGCTACAAGAAGTCATTCAAAGTAACAGTAAAGAATAGTGAGGTCGCTACTCAGAAGGTCTATTTGGCAGAGAAGGAACAGAAATTTATCCTGACGAAGGGAACGAAATACGTCCTGACACCGGTTATCACTCCGGCTACCAGTACTCAAAAGGTTACATACTCTACTTCGAACAAGTTAGTCGTATCCGTTAACAGCAAGGGAGAACTTAGTGCCAAGAAGAAAGGAAAGGCAGTAATTACCGTAAAATCCGGAAAGAAGTCCTCGAAATTGACGGTATATGTGGTTACAAAATGATTTCCGGGTCAAAGGTCCTTGAAACTGATTATTTCTATGACGCGACAGGTACATAATGAAGAACATTACAATAAGGGAGGAAAAACTTATGAAATGTAGCTATTTTAAACGGCTTACGGCTATTCTGCTCATGACAGCATTGCTGCTGGGTATGTGCACAAGCGCAAGCGCTGCAACGACCACACTTTCCAAAAAACTTTGGGGAACAAAGGTGACAATGTGTGGGGAACAGACCACTAACTACATGATCGAACGCATTTGCCAGAAAGTCCTTAAGAAGGACATGACGCAGCTTGAGAAGATCAAACGTCTGTATGAGTATGTGACTAAATTTTCCACTCACTATTCAAGCAAGAAACAGGTCGGCAAGATCAATTTTAAGCTGGGATCTTCACAGACCCAAAAAGATATCAAGAACTATAATAGCTATCTGATCAGCAAAAAGAAACAGGGCAAGGTAAAATTCGTCGATGACCTCTACCAGTTCTATATCATGTATTTCTTCCAGACTGGAGACGGTGATTGCCTGGATACAGCCACTGCATTTAAATTCATGATGGATCACATCGGCGTTCCATGTAAAATCATTAATGGCACTTCTCCGGGAGGAAACCACTATTGGAATATTGTCAAGTACAATGGAAAGTGGTACTTTGTTGACTGCGATGCCGAAAATGACAACTACACTAGATTGGTCAAGAAAAACGGAAAGCTATCTTATGCATTCTTTATGAAGGGAACTACCCAGATGAAGAATTATGGCTTTGGATTCTCGAAATTGCCGGTATCAGTGTCAAAATCTAATCTGAAAGTGAAATGATAGCGGCCCTGCATGATCGAAGAAATTGAATTACCTGTAGCGTTTGTCAGCAGAGACGGTGGTCAGTGTATCACCGTCTTATGCTATCGTGATGGCGAATTTCGGAAGGATTTCGGGAGGGATTTTTAATGAGAAGAAGCGAGAATCTTGGAAAGAAAATGAGAGTGCTCTTCATAGCACGTAAATGGTAAACCATGGGCCTGCCACTAAAAGTAACCGC
>JABUSW010000297.1 GCA_021443885.1 Blautia sp. | reverse complement strand
GGTCCTTTACGGACATGGAGACATCCGAGAAGGCAGCGGTGCTGAAGGAGAGGTATGAGAAGGTGTCTTCGCAGGGAAAGAGAAACGACATTCTGGCTGAGATATCTAAGCTTGAAGGTAAGGTTTTAACTTCTGGTCAAACTGACCAGAAGTTGTGGACCAGAGATGCTGTCGGCGCTGAGTACGGTTTATCTGGAAGCAGTGTGGCAAGACTTCTTCGAGTGAATCATCTGATCGAGCCTTTTAAGGAGAAGGTGGACACCGGTGCTATGGGAATGAGTATTGCGGTTCCTCTGTCGTTTCTGCCGGCGGAAGAACAGGCGATGGTTCATGAGGTCATGAACGAGATGAAGGTAAAGCTGAATCCACATCAGGTGATTAAGCTGAGAGAGCATACCGGCGAGCTGACACCGGGCACTGTGAAGAGATACATCAAAATGGCAGATCCGGACAGAAAGCCACCGATGATAAAGGTGCCGACACCATTGGTGAAGAAGTATCTCATGAATCTGTCGCCAGACAAGGTGGATGAAGTGTTAGAGGCAGCCCTTCGGGAGTATTTCGAGAAATCAGGAGGTGCCGATGTTCAGTGAGAAGAATTTACAGGAGCTTGATCCAAGATATTTTGTCATACTGGTTAAGGACGAGTGGGACGTAAGTATACAGAGCAGAAACACAGGTCATTACTGGTACCTGCATTGCAGCGGCTTCCCGGAGGAGGAAAGCTGCGTTATATTTCATAAGCATCGCTTCCAGCACCCATACCATCAGCATGGACGGGCAAGGTCACTGAAGCAGGCAGTGAAGAGTATAGTGAAGCATGATGAGTATCAGCTGAAGGTGCGAAAGTGCGTGTGAGATTATAAAGATTAAAAGTAAGGCGGCAGCTTCGTGAGAGGCTGCCGCTGTTTTCAGGTTACAGATTCATTTGTGATGATTCGGTTTTTGCCTTATTCACCATAGTAGAGCTTGCGGGCAAGAGCCTGGGCGGCCTTGATTTCATCATACCCCTGAGACTTACGAAGCTTGAGCGCATCAACAATTTCGCCTTTGCTGTAGTCCTCTGCCAGCATATCGAGAATCTGACCGTAACGAGGGTTGATGGCTCTCACCTGCTTAAAAAGGTCCTCAATGATGATGCGGAGCATGACTGTTTCCTCAAGATTTTCATTGGATGCAGGCTCGAAGCCTTTGCCATCGTCGGATGCGGAATCTTCCAGGAACTGGTCCAGGGAGAGCACATCCTCTGTCTGGAAGGACTCGTAAAACTCTCTGACATCGCGATTGAAATTCTTGATGGCTGCTGCTTTGTTTTCAACAGGAACCGGTGCGAAAGCAACCAGGACCTTGTGAGGACCGACTTTCCAGGTCTCCAAGTTGTTACGGTCCATGTTGAAGTGTTTTACCATGTCCCAATCTACACGGATGGGAACAAGGCATTCACCCTCGTGAAGGGGGAGGTTGTTGTAGCAGTGACGGTCGTCGTAGTTGTGCTTGTCGTTTGCTGTTAAATCATTATTATTTTTCATTCTTTCGTCTCCTTTGGTTTTCTTGGGAAACCCGCAGGAGCCGAAATCATGTCCGTAGAAAAAATGACGGCCGAGGATATAGTCTTTTCAATAAAGAAAAGTGAACTATATCCAAGGCCGTCATGCAGCTCTGCGGATAATCCGATTATTAAATTGAGTTAGTTACGCTGCTATTTTGCAGCTATGGATTTCAAACTCTGCTGAGGAAATCCTGATTACATCAGTACGTGTAACATCTCTTTCTACGGTAAAGATTTCGCCAATCGCCAAATAGGCCGTTGTGCGATGCCCTTTGTAAAGAGATGAGATGTACCCGGTTGCCGGATCGCCACAACAGGCAAGCCGGCCAAGACAATCTCGTATCTCTATCATATGAACCTCCTTTCTGTAATGAAATTAGCCAATACGCTGATTAGCGAAGTTGATATTTAAAAAATAAAGGAGCTGACCTATTTTATGAGAGAAGGCCAAGCTCCGTAAGACGGATGGCAGCCGAGGTTTGAGACACTTGGTAGAATCCTGAAAATTGCTCAAGAATCCATTTTGGTTTAGAAATTAATCCGGCGGATACGAAGGGATTCTTTTTGCTTCGGTCAATGATCATGTCAAAGGCTTCCGCAACAGTCTCCTTCGGCATAAGAAGGCGCGGCGCAATCCCATTGGCTTGCCATTCGATCCAATCCAGGTCAGACCAGTCTTCTTGAAATCCGCCGGATTGTGGATTCATCGGGCATTTATGAGCTATTGCTCGTCCTTCATTAAGAACTTCTAACGCCATAAAATATCTTTTGTGATAAATCCAGTGTACGCACTCGTGAGCTACGGTATTCCTTCGGCTGCCATGATTACGCTTCATGTAAGTGTCGGGGTCTACAATCATGGTTTTAGCCTCTACAAATATCTCACGATATTCATCCTGCGAAGCGTCATAGATTTCAACTAAGCCATCGGTGAAGCAAATCTGTCCAAGTATGCTTAAATCTTCTGATAATCGATGTTCTGTAATTGAAAGCCCTAAATTTTCTGTTGCAATTCGTTCGATTGGAACGGGCATAGGAGTTGAGAGAGCTTCCGGACAAAAATCCTTTAGAATCTCTGTGGCTTTGTCATCGAACTGAGTTTTAAACATTCTAGGGACAAGAGAGGATAAGTATTTTTCTTTGTCCATACATCGCTATCCTTTCTTATCGATTTCTTCTAAAACATGCTTCCAGAAATCGTCCCCGAGGTTTTTGTCGTTAGCTTTTCTTAGAGCGGCGCGGACATGAGGGAGATTTTCATCCATGATGTATTCCGGAAGATCAGGGGCGGCTTCGTTTCTTTCACGACCTGCCAAATCAAACATTTCTGCACGTTCATCCGATGTGAGATTTAATACATCTGCTATTTTTAGCAGGAGATTCATCTCAGGAGGATTCCTTCTGCCTTTGATTATGTCTGAAAGATAGGTGGCAGTTGTGCCCATAGCTTTTGCGATATCTTTTAATAAAATGTCGTTACCATCAGAACCTCTTCCGATTCTTTTCTGATTGATAAAGTTTCCAAAATCGCCTATCATTTGAGAACTCCTTTCTATTCGTCGATTAGCTACTTCGCTTATCTGCGAATTAGTTTATCATACATCTTCCGACAAGTCAAGAAAAACCCATGCAATTATCATGGGTTTTCATCAACATAAATAAATGATTGAGGTACGTGTGTGATTCCGTAATCCGCAAGAGATTTGGGCTCATCGTATGCAATAACATTTTTTAGTTTGTAAGCTACGGCAACTTTTCGGCCTTTGTAATATTGCCTGAAAAAGCTTCTAGGGATACCAGCTGCGTGCTTTGTTTGCTCCCAGACTGTTGATGGGGCTCCTACAATAACAGACTCAATTTCAGCTTCTCCTACGACTTTGCTCTCCGGAACGGTGGAGTAGAAGATGATTTTAGTGATATCCTCTCGGCATTGCCGTGTTCTGAATTCAAATTGTTTTGTGCCGTCTATGATGCGCTGTGCATATTCCGGTCTAATCGATAATAACATTGCTGACATCAACATTGCCCTCCTGAAGTATTTCTTTAAACTCATTTGGAGAGAGCCGTATTAAAGCAGGATAACTTACATTGTGAGCACCGCACCAATAGCCATTGTTGTCTAGCCAAGCCATATTGACATTATTTCCTGACCCAAAATATCCATAATAAAGCATTTCGTATACCATCATATTCCTATCGTTATTATAGCGATTTTGTAATTCTCCTTGATCAAATACGGACTTATTTCCGATTTCCTTAAGTAATTCATCAAATGGCATTTTGGGAATACCATTTTCTTTGGCCTGGATAACCTTTGTAAGGATACAAAATGAAGTGAGACACGATTTGTATTTTTTGCCTGTAGGTCCTGTATGGCGACGATAAATTAGTATAGGATCTCCAGGGCCATATGGTGGTGCAGAGTACTGTTGACCTACGTAAATCTTGCTTAATCCATTGCTTACGCTTAGAGCAACTTTTGTCTGCAGCGTATTCTTGAGTTCCGAATACGGAAACATTGTGTCGTGATAGTAATCGTCGATTATTATATATCCAGAATTGTTAAAATCAGGATTAATAAATGGGAATGATCTAAATGGATCGCTGTAATCAACATTAGAACGGCTCTTCATATACACGCCTTCCCCATTAAGATTATTACCTATCTTAATAAAACCGAATTTAGTAAGCAAAGTAATGAGGAGATCCTGCTTGTCGAAGACGGTAACATAGATATCATCATAACCTAATTGTTGCCATTTCCAGAGGGTTAAACCGATTGCTCCTTCTCCAATGCGTTGACCACGAAAACGTTCTGCAATTTTCATTGTACTAATTTTGCAACGCATCTTTTTAGGGAGAGTACCGTTAGTAAGAGTTATGGCCTCGTCTTCAGGTTTTATACATATGAAGGCTCCAATTCCTTGATCATCATCGAACACAAGAGCTGTTCGTCCTTCTTTGGCTTTTGCAGGGAACCAATCGGCAAATGAAGGAGAGGCTCCATTGCCAGGGTAATCAGCCTTTAATGAATCGAAAAAAGAATCGTTCAAATCAATTTCGCTGAATTTCTTGAGTGAAAATTCTCCAGCCATTACAAACCTCCTAAAAAACTAATAGCATTGCTTATATGATCGGCACCTTTGGAAACGAAGAGCTTGCATTGAAGTAATTGTGCGACTTCTTGTGCATAAAGAATCTCTTCTTCTTGAAATCTTTCAATTTTATTTGGATCCTCAATAATATTATCTCTGCTTTTGCGCCGGTCACATATAATCTGAGGATTTTCGGTTAATAAGACGATTGCATCTGGGGATAAATCCGTAAAGGTGCTTAATGATATTCTTGTAATGTTCCCTGAGGCATCATATAAGCAAAAATGACCGTCTAAAATAAAATTCTTGCTTGAAGCCTTTAATTCTTCGATAGCTGATTTTAAGTATACCTGGTTATCTTCGATATCTGGTATAAGTTTATCTTTACTAAAACCGGATTTCTTTTTTTCGGTAATTAGATCGCTGGCTGAATAAGAAATGATGCCAAGCTGTTCTTTAACTTTATCGCAGAAGTAGGATTTTCCTACGCCGTGAATTCCACTTACAAAAATCACTTTTATCACTCCTTCATGATAAATTTGGTTAACTAGGATAATGCTTTTTCATTAAGGGGAGTAGCCGCAAAACTCCAAAAACAGTATATAACATGGGCGATTTTAATTCAAGATATAAGAAGATTGAATCAAGCGTTCTCATCATTTTCTGTTGAATAA